>NZ_JBIWKB010000021.1:81510-120689 GCF_044765425.1 Streptomyces sp. NPDC102462
GCGGCCCGCGGCCGCCTGAACCCGAAGTTCCCGCCCGCCCGCAGTCCCCGAGAGTCCGCAGTCCTCGTCGGCCCGCGGCCGCCTGAACCCGCGGTCCCCGTCCGCCCGCAAACCCCATTGGCCCGCGCCCAGCTGGGTCCGCAGGCACCGTGGATTCACAGCGCAGCGTCGGTCACTCGTTTGGGTGTGGGGGTTTTCCACAGGCGGCCGGTGGTCCACAGCGCTCAGCGGGCTCGGCCCGGCGGAGGCAGTCTGGGTCCCGCGGCGATCGCGACGCACGGAAGGCGTGCGGCCGACGCCGTGGACGCTGCCGTGCGGGACGGGCCCGTACGCGTATCCGCCGGGCGCGAGCGACCGGGCGGGGAGGGGTTCATGATGAACGAGACGATGGTGTGCGTGGTGGGCAACGTGGCGACGCAGCCGGTGTACCGGGAGCCGGCGGCAGGCCCGTCGGCGCGGTTCCGGCTTGCGGTCACCTCGCGCTACTGGGACCGCGAGAAGAGCACCTGGGCCGACGGACACACCAACTTCTTCACGGTGTGGGCCAACCGCCAGCTCGCGGTCAACGCGGCGGCCTCGCTGAACGTGGGCGAGCCGGTCGTCGTACAGGGCCGGCTGAAGGTGCGCACGGAAGTGCGCGAGGGGCAGCAGAGCCGGGTCTCCGCCGACATCGACGCGGTGGCGATCGGCCATGACCTGGCCCGCGGTACGTCGGCCTTCCGGCGGGCCGGCAAACCGGAGCCGGCGGCGCCGCAGCGGCCGGAGCCCAACTGGGAGACGCCCCCGGAGGATTCCGCCCCGCCCGCTCAACCACCCTCGGAGACAGCCGCCGTGACATGACGTCGCCCACGGCGAGGGACGCGGCCCGCCCGCGTCGCCCACGGCCCCCCGAGGCAACCGCACCTGGTCGCCGAACAGCTCCCGCCACCGGGTGGATTTGTCGATATGCCCTGCTCGCAGCGGGTCCTGGCGATAACGATTCCGAGTCGGATCAGCCGTCCGGCCATCTGACCGGCCAGCCGGGTTGTGACTGATCTCTAGGATGCCGGGCGTAGCCCCCGGGGCTGTTGATTCTGCCGGTGGGACCGCCCACCCCCACGTCAACGGGTCCTGCTCGAAAGGGAATTCTGTGCTTGCTGCGTTCTCTCGGTTCTGTGGCACCTCCACGCCCGCGCGTCGGCGAGGCCCGTCACGGCTCGCCGCCGCGACGCTGGTGACGGGGCTCGTGGCGGCCGGCGTGCTGTCGGGCGCCGGGGTGGCCGCCGCCGGCGAGGAGGCACAGGGCCAGGGCGGGGCGACCGCGATGCTGGGCGGCCTGAAGACGTACGGAGAGGCCGTCATCCACGGGGACGACGGCGACCTGAAGGTGGCGGCGGGCCTGTTCGAGATGTCCGTCGAGGGCGGCGGCATGCTGCAGACGTACTGCATCGACATGCACAACCCCACCCAGAAGGACGCCAAGTACGAGGAGACGCCCTGGAGCGGCACCTCGCTGGGCACCAACAAGGAAGCCGGCAAGATCCGTTGGATCCTGCAGAACTCCTACCCGCAGGTGAACGACCTCGCGGCACTGGCGAAGCGGGCGGGCGTCGGCGGCCTCACCGAGCAGGACGCCGCGGCCGGCACCCAGGTGGCCATCTGGCGCTACTCGGACGGCGCGGACGTCGACGCCGTCGGCGCGCGGGCCGAGAAGCTCGCCGACTACCTGGAGAAGAGCGCCCGTGACATGGCGGAGCCACGGGCCTCGCTGACCCTGGACCCGCCCGCGGTCTCCGGCCACCCGGGCATGCGGCTCGGCCCGGTGACGGTGCGCACCAACGCGCGGGGCGTCACCGTCGTCCCGCCGGCGGACGCCACCACCAGCGGCGTCCGGATCGTCGACGAGAAGGGCAAGGCCGTCACGTCGGCGAAGAACGGCAGCAGACTGTACTTCGACGTCCCGAAGGACACCGCCGCGGCCACCGGCGGTGCGACCTCACCCGCGCCGGGCGGCGCGAGCGGGACCGCCGCGCTCACCGTCCAGGCTTCGACCACGGTGCCCGTGGGCCGCGCCTTCGCCTCCGAGAGCCGCAGCCAGACCCAGATCCTGGCCGGCTCCAGCGAGTCCACGGTCTCCGCGACCGCGAGCGCGACCTGGGCGGAGAAGGGTCCGATACCCGCGCTGTCGGCCCGCAAGAACTGCGCCGCCGGCGGTGTGGACATCAGCGCCGCCAACACCGGCGACAAGCCCTTCACCTTCGAGCTGATGGGAGACGAGCACACCATCCCGGCGGGCACCTCGCGCACGGTGACCATCCCGCTCCAGGAGGACCAGCCCTACGACTTCACGATCACCGGGCCGAACGGTTTCTCGCAGCGCTTCACCGGCGTCCTCGACTGCAAGACCCAGGGCAGCGAGGCCGGCACATCGACCCAGACCCTGGCCGAGCCCAGCCCGGCCACGGTGGGCGGCACCCCCGGAGGCACCACGAACCTGGCCGCGACCGGCGGCTACAGTGCGACCCCGGTGATCACGGGCGTGGCCATCGGCCTGGTGGTGATCGGCGGCGCGGTCCTGGTCGTGCTCCGCAGGAGGGAATCACCGACGGCCGACTGACCACCACGGCCCGAGCCCGCCCCGCACCCGGCAGCACCGCACCTTGAAAATTCCACAGAGAGTGACCGGGACAACCACCGCGGCCGCGGTCACGGCCGAAGTCGCGGAGCCGGCTGGCGCGCAAGGCACTGACCGAACTGGCCGGTACCTGGCAGCAGCCGTTGCCCACCCCCGGGATCCACGGTGGCTCCCGACAACTGCCCGCTTAAGGTGATCAGGCCAACGTGGTTGAGGCCCGGCCTCGTAGCCAGAGGCCCGGATGATCCGGCCGACGGCGACCGGCAGTGACAGTCGCGCCACCGCCGCCACCAGCGAACCCCCAGGTCAGAGCCCCCCGACCAAACGGGTTTCCGCCCAAGGGTGGCCGTACGGCAAGATGGGCTGTATCTGCCCACTGCCAGATTTCAAGCTGCCGGACGGTTTCTCTTGGCTGAGTTCATTTACACCATGCGCAAGGCGCGCAAAGCGCACGGCGACAAGGTGATCCTCGACGACGTCACCCTGAACTTCCTGCCGGGTGCCAAGATCGGCGTCGTCGGCCCGAACGGTGCCGGTAAGTCGACCGTGCTGAAGATCATGGCGGGACTGGAGCAGCCGTCCAACGGCGACGCGTTCCTCTCGCCCGGCTACACCGTGGGCATCCTGCTCCAGGAGCCCCCGCTGGACGAGAGCAAGACGGTCCTGGAGAACGTCCAGGACGGTGTCGCCGAGATCAAGGGCAAGCTCGACCGGTTCAACGAGATCGCCGAGCTGATGGCGACCGACTACTCGGACGCGCTGCTGGAGGAGATGGGCAAGCTCCAGGAAGAGCTGGACCACGCCAACGCCTGGGACCTCGACGCCCAGCTGGAGCAGGCCATGGACGCCCTGGGCTGCCCGCCCGGGGACTGGCCCGTCACCAACCTCTCCGGTGGTGAGAAGCGCCGCGTCGCGCTCTGCAAGCTCCTCCTGGAGGCCCCCGACCTGCTCCTGCTCGACGAGCCCACCAACCACCTCGACGCCGAGTCGGTGAACTGGCTGGAGCAGCACCTGGCCAAGTACGACGGGACCGTCGTGGCCGTCACCCACGACCGGTACTTCCTCGACAACGTCGCCGGCTGGATCTGCGAGGTCGACCGCGGCCGGCTGCACGGCTACGAGGGCAACTACTCCAAGTACCTGGAGACCAAGGCCGCCCGCCTCAAGGTCGAGGGCCAGAAGGACGCCAAGCGGCAGAAGCGCCTCAAGGACGAACTGGAGTGGGTGCGCTCCAACGCCAAGGGCCGGCAGGCCAAGTCCAAGGCGCGTCTGGCCCGCTACGAGGAGATGGCCGCCGAGGCCGAGAAGATGCGGAAGCTGGACTTCGAGGAGATCCAGATCCCGCCGGGCCCCCGCCTGGGCAACGTGGTCGTCGAGGTCAGCGACCTCAACAAGGGCTTCGGTGACAAGGTCCTGATCGACGGCCTGTCCTTCACTCTCCCGCGCAACGGCATCGTCGGCGTCATCGGCCCCAACGGTGCAGGCAAGACCACCCTGTTCAAGATGATCCAGGGGCTGGAGACGCCGGACGCCGGTGACATCAAGGTCGGCGAAACCGTCAAGATCTCCTACGTCGACCAGGGCCGCGCCAACATCGACCCGAAGAAGTCGCTGTGGGAGGTCGTGTCCGACGGGCTCGACTACATCAACGTCGGTCAGGTCGAGATGCCGTCCCGCGCCTATGTCTCCGCGTTCGGCTTCAAGGGCCCGGACCAGCAGAAGCCGGCCGGTGTCCTCTCCGGCGGCGAGCGCAACCGGCTCAACCTGGCGCTGACCCTCAAGCAGGGCGGCAACCTGCTGCTCCTCGACGAGCCCACCAACGACCTCGATGTGGAGACCCTCTCCAGCCTGGAGAACGCCCTGCTGGAGTTCCCGGGCTGCGCCGTCGTCGTCTCCCACGACCGCTGGTTCCTGGACCGTGTCGCCACGCACATCCTCGCCTACGAGGGCGAGTCGAAGTGGTTCTGGTTCGAGGGCAACTTCGAGTCGTACGAGAAGAACAAGATCGAACGGCTCGGCCCGGACGCCGCGCGTCCGCACCGCGCCACCTACAAGAAGCTGACCCGGGGCTGACCTTGCGGCACATCTACCGCTGCCCGCTGCGCTGGGCGGACATGGACGCGTACGGCCACGTCAACAACGTGGTCTTCCTCCGCTACCTGGAAGAAGCCCGTATCGACTTCCTGTTCCGCCCGGACAAGGATTTCCAGCAGGGGTCCGTGGTGGCGCGCCATGAGATCGACTACAAGCGGCAGCTCGTCCACCGGCACGAGCCCGTGGACGTCGAGCTGTGGGTCACGGAGACCAGGGCGGCGTCCTTCACCCTGGCCTACGAGGTGAAGGACGGCGACCAGATCTACGTCCGTGCCTCGACGGTGATCGTGCCGTACGACTTCGAGGCACAGCGCCCGCGCCGGATCACCGCCGAGGAACGGGAGTTCCTGCGGGAGTACATGGACGACAATGCCGCCGACACCGCCGCCGAGGACGACGGCAAGGACAAGGGCGAGAACGAGGAGGAGGCCGTCGCCGCATGACGGTGCTCCACCTGGCCGACGAGGGGGAGGCGGCGGATCTCGCGGCCTTCCTGTCCCGGCTGCTCCACTACGACCGTGGCGCCGCGGTGCGGCTGCAGGCGGCGGGGACGGCCCTCGCGGTGTTCGGCCGTCCGCCGTCCTTCGAGGTGCTGGCGATCCGCACGGTGCGGCTGGCCAAGCCCTACGAGAACGGCCTCGAGGTCACCCTCGATGTGACCGTGTCCGCCGGTGAGCTGCTGGAGTCCGTGGACGAGTCGGCGGTCACCGCCGCCGTCCCCGCGGCGGTGACCGGACCCCCGTGGGCGGGGGTGCTGCCGCCGCGCGGCGGCTGGCGCCCGGAGCCGGGTCTGCCGGCGCCGGACGCGCTGCGCACGCTGGTCGCCGCGGCCGTCGCCGAGTTCCGTGCCCGTTCGGGGGAGCTGGCGCCACAGCGGCGGACACGGGCGGAGCTGGACCGGATCGGGCGGGACATCTGGTCCCGTACGGTCGCCGGGACCCCGCTTCCGATACGGGCCGTGCACGCGGCGCAGTCCCTCGGTTTCCTGCGGCGCCGGGGTGCCGTGGACGCCGGGCTGTTCTCGTCCGGGCCCTGGCTCAGGCTGCGGACGCCGTACGGGTCGGTCGCCGTGCGGCAGGCGGGCCTGGGAGCGCTGGACGTCAGCGTGCGCTGACCTCTCCGGCGACGTCCGTTGCGGTACGACGGCGTCCTGAAGGGGCGCGGGGAACTACGCGACCAGCCACGACGGTGCCGCGGACGACCGACGGCACAGCGCGGTGCTTCCGGCGCGGCGGTCAGCGGTCCTGGCTGTCGTCGGGCCATACGCCGATGTGGTCCGGTTCCAGTTCCAGGGCGACCCGGTCGCGCATGCCTAGGGCCTCGGTGTACTCGGCGGGGAGCTGGAGACGGCCGGCGCGGTCCAGCATGGCGTACTCGCGGGCGACCACCGTCTCATGGCCCGTGGTCGCGTCGATCTCGCTGCGGCGCAGGACCTCCGTGGAGGTGCGGCCGTCCCGGATGGCGACCGTGCGCCGGACCTCGTCGGCCACCGCCTGGTCGTGCGTGACGATGACGATGGTGGTGCCCAGCCGTTCGTTCGCGGTGCGGAAGGCGTCGAAGACCTGCGCGGCGGTGTGGGAGTCGAGTTCGCCGGTGGGTTCGTCGGCCAGCAGGACCGCGGGTGAGTTGGCGAGCGCCACCGCGATGGCGACGCGTTGCTGCTGGCCGCCGGACATCTGCTGCGGACGGCGGTCGCGGCAGTCGGCGACCTCCAGCAACTCCAGCAGTTCCAGGGCGCGTTCCGCGCGGGCGCGGCGGTGCGGGCGGGTGCCGGACAGGCTCAGCGGGAGGGCGACGTTCTGGGCGGCGGTCAGATAGGGCAGCAGATTGCGGGAGGTCTGCTGCCAGACGAAGCCGACGACGTCGCGACGGTAGGCGAGCCGGTCCTTGGCGGTCATGGTGAGCAGGTCGCGGCCGGCGACCCGGGCCGCTCCCGCGGTGGGGGTGTCCAGGCCGGCGAGGATGTTCATGAGCGTGGACTTGCCGCTGCCCGAGGCGCCGACCAGGGCCATCAGCTCCCCCTCGCGGACCAGCAGGTCGAGGCCCTGGAGCGCCTGGACCTCGACGCCGTCCGTGGAGAAGATCCGGACGAGCCGGTCGCAGGTGATCAGGGCGTCGTGGCCGTAGGCCGGGCGGTTGCGGGCCTCGGTGACCCGGTCCGCCAGCTCGGTGAGGGTGGGATTGGTGGTCATCGCGTCTCCCGCACGGTTGACAGGCTGGCTCGGCTCATCGTGCATCTCCCGCCCTCAGTTCCCGCACCGACCCGCGTCTTCCGGTCCACCACGCCTGCACGGCGGCCACCCCGACCGCCGTGACCAGCACGATGAGCGCGGGCACGGTCAGCGCCAGCGGGTCCGTGTACAGCTCGGTCCTGCCGGCCGATGAGCCGGCCGAGGGGAGGGCGACGGCGGTCAGGTCGATACCGGGGGACAGCAGCCGGATCGCCGCCCAGCCGGTCAGCGCGCCGCCGGCCGCGGCGAGCAGGGCCTGGGGCAGGGATTCCAGGACGAGCAGGCGGCGGGCCTGCGCCCGGGTCAGGCCCATGGTGCGCAGGCGTGCGAGGAGCGCGGCGCGTTCCGGGGCGGCGCGCAGCAGGGCGAGGAGCAGGGCCAGTACGGCATAGCCGGCGCCGGCCGCCACCGCCGCCGTGTAGACGTGCTCGGCACCGGCCTGCAGAGGCGGGTCGGCGTATTGTGCCCGCTCCTGTGCGCGCACCCGCACGCCCGCCGTGGGGCCCGCCGTCCGGGTCAGTGCCCCCGCGTCCACGTGGTAGCCCGTCACCAGCAGGGCCGTCGGGCGGGCCGCGGCGGCGCTGAGCCCGGCGCGGTCCACCACGAGGAAGCCGTCGCCGGTCACGGCCGGGGTACGGTCGCGGACGACGGTGATCCGGACGGAGACGGTGCTGCCGTCCTCCAGCCGTACCGGGAAGGGGCGGCGGGTGCCGTACGCCTTCGCGACGGACGGCGAGGCCAGGGCGGGCAGCGGCTCGCCGGCCGCGGGACGCTTGAGCCGGTCGGCCTCGAAGGCGCCGAGACCGGTGTGGGCCGCCAGCGCCCCGTATCCGGCCGGATCCACTCCCGCCAGCGGTATCGGGGTCTGGTCGTCGTGCGGTTTGGCCTGGTAGCCGATGCTCGCTTCGGTGACCGCGCGCACTCCGGACAGGTCGCGCACCCGGTCGGCGAGGCCCGACGGCAGCGGGCCCTCGGACTCCACGCGGGCGTCGGCGCCGACGGCCAGCAGGGCGACCCGGTCGCGGGCCTCGTTCACGCCCGCCAGCACGGAGCCGCCGAACGCCGCCGTGGTGAGCGCGGTCAGCAGCGCCAGCAGGGGCAGCACCGCCGAGGCCGAGGTGCGGCCCGCGCGGGCCAGGGACAGGAAGCCCACCGCGCCGCGCAGCCGTCCGGCCGGGCGGGCCAGTCGGCGCAGCAGGAACGGCAGGAGCCGGACCAGCACCAGCGCCGCGATCACCCCCACCAGCACCGGTGCGACCGACACCAGCTGATCGCCGGAGGGGCCGTCCGCCGACGAACCCGACGTGCCCCGCCTGCGCAGCGACTCCACCGCCGCCGCGGCCAGCACGAGCAGCGTCAGCTCCGCGACCGTGCGCCTCCGGGACGGGCGCGCCGTCACCATGTCCTCGCGTGGTCCGGCGACTCGTACGGAGCGGTGGGCGAGCGCGGCGCGCACCGGAAGCGCGGCGCAGGCGATGACGGTGACCGCAAGGGCGGCGGCGACCGCGTACGAGGTACGGCCCTCGGGGACCACGAGGAGCGCGGCGGCCAGGCCGAGCGCACCGGCCGGTACGGCGACGGCCGCCGTCTCCGCGCACAGCCGCCCGGCGAGGCCGGTCAGGGAGGCGCCGCGGGCGCGCAGCAGGGCGGCTTCGGCGCGGCGCCGGTCGGCGGCGAGCGCGCCCGCCATGAGCAGGACGACGGCGGCGACCGTCGCGGTGCCGAAGGCGGCGACGGCGACCAGTGGCGCGGTGCCCGCGCGCAGCTGGGAGAAGGAGATCAGGACGCCGTCGAGGCCGGTGGTCACGCTCGTGCCGGGGCCGGTGAGGGCGCGCGCGTCCTGTAGGCCGGGGCCCGACTCCAGGGTGGCGACGGCGGACTTCAGACGGCCGAGGTCGCCGGCGTGGAGGCGGTGCGGGTCGGGGGCCAGGTACCAGTAGCACAGCGGGTCCCCGTCGGTGCCCAGGAGGGCGGGGGCGGCTTCGGGGGCCAGCAGCAGCGCGCCGAGCCAGTACCAGGAGCGGTCGGGGCCACCGGTGGGCAGGGCCACCAGGCTCGGGGTGCGCAGCAGAGGGCGGGTCGACCAGTACCCCCCGGCGGCCTCGCGCGGGGTGACGATGCCGGTGACCCGGACGGCGAGCGGGGCCCGGCCCACGGCCGGCACATGGATGACCGAACCCACCTTGATGTGCAGGCTCTTGGCCGTGGCGGCGGTGACGGCGGCCTCCACCACGGGGGTCGTCGCGCCCACCGTGCCGGACGTGCGCGGCAGGCGGCCCTCGCGCACCGTCGCATGGCCGGCCAGGCCGCTCTGCGCGACCAGGGCGACCCGGGCGGGCACGCCGCTCGGGCGGGGAATCCAGGGGTCGGGCACTTCCAGGTTCTTGTTCAGGGTCACGCCGTACGCGGACTGGGCGCGGTCGAGGGGCAGCGCTTCGGGGACGGTGTCGAGCAGCTTCTCGTACCGGTCTCGCAGGGCGCCGGGCAGCAGGGGCGCGGCCAGTTCCTCGGGGGACGGCGCGCCGGCGATCTGGGGCGCGGTGATCTGCACGCTGGTGCTCTCCGGACGGGCCTGCTGGAAGGAGCGCCGCAGCCCCGCGTCCTCGTACCGGTCGACCGCGCGCGGGAAGGCGGCGGCCAGGCACGCGGTCAGCGCGACCAGCAGGGCCAGCGCGAGCGCGGCGAGCGGTGCGGCCCGCAACCGGGTGCGCACCCAGGGAGCGACAACAGCCGCACCGTGCTCGGAGTTGTGTTCGGAGCGCATCTCATTCACCTCCCTGGTCGCGCAGCGAGGTCGCCGGGTCCGCGCGGCGCAGGGCCAGCGCGACCGTGACGAGCAGCGGCGTCGCGGCGACCGCGGCGAGCAGCAGGGCCACGCGTCCCGGGGGCAGTTCGACCAGCAGGGTCGGCACCGGCCGGGTGGCCTCGGCGGTCAGGACGATCAGCGGGAGGACGGCCCGGGTCAGTACGGTGCCCAGGGCGACCCCCACCACCAGGGCCAGGGCCACCAGGACGCTCTGTTCGGCGGCGATCGTCCGGGCCAGTTGCCGGCGCGGGGCGCCCAGGGCGCGCAGCACCGCGAACTCGGCTCCCCGCTCCCGCAGCGACCCGGCCGCGCTCACCGCGAAGCCGACCGCGGCCAGCGCGGCGGCCACCACGGCCGCCGCCGCGAAGGCGGCCTCCGGCCCCGCACCGAACGGATCGTCCCGCAGCTCGGCGGCGATCTCGTCGCGCACCACGACCTGTCCCGGGTCGACGTCCGGCATCGCCCGCACCGCGGCGGCCACCGAGGCCGCGTCGCCCGGCGCGGTCCGCAACCACCACTCGGTGGGCGTGACGCTCTCGCCGTACCGCGCCTGCAACGCCCGGTTCACGGACCGCAGATCGAGCAGCAGGGCGCCGCCGTCGCGCTCGGCGGAATCCGTCGGGTCGGCCGTGGTGGGCAGTGCCCGCACCGACCGTGCGATCCGCACCGGCAGGCTCTGCCCGGCGAACGTCACCTGCACCCGCTGCCCCTCGCGGGCGCCCGCCGACTTCAGGAAGCGGTCGGTCGCCAGCGCCGTGACCTCGGGCGCCGTGGGCTGCGTCACCTGGAGCCGGATCGTCACGGTGGCGATCGACCAGCGGGTCTGGTCGGGGGTGTAGCCGGTGCCGTAGTCGACGGTCAGCGGCTGGGTGCCGGTCACCCGCGGGTGGAGCGGGAGGGTCGCCGCGTTGGTGGAGGAGGTGGCTCCGATGTTCACCGAGGCGGTCCAGTCGGCCGACAGGGACACCGGCCGCGTCCGCCCGTCGCCGCCGACGGCGGTCAGTCCGGACACGGTCAGCCGGTGCCGTTCGGCTTGTGCGGGCTGGGCCATGTCGAGCTGGAGCCCGGTGAGGGTGACCGGGCCGGGCGCGGCGTCGAGTCCGAGGGTCAGGGTGTGCGGGTGGCCGTCGGCGGGCAGCCGGCCGAACGGCAGCCGGTAGGGAACGCCGTACTGGTCCACGAGGGTGGCTGTCACATCCATCGTGGTCCGAGAGCCGGGGGAGCCGGCCACGGTCGCCCGCAGGCGCAGCCCGGTGGTGTCCGCGGGGATGCGGGCTCCGGCCGGGGAGCCCTCGGGTGTCAGCCCGGACAGCAGCGGCCGGACCGGCTCGTCGGCCAGGTCGTCGCGCATCAGGACGGTGCCGGCCGCGTGCGCCGTGTCCAGGGCGAGTACGGTCGCGGTCCGGTCGCCGGACATCGGCTGCTCGGTGCGTACGGCGGGGGCGGCCTCGCGTACGCGGGGCAGGTGCGCGTAGGTCTCGGTGCGGCCGAGCCCGCCGTCACCGGCGCCCAGCACCCGCACCGGCACACCGGCCCGGAAGTCGGCCTGGTCGTCCTGCGAGCGGTTCCAGGAGGCGCCCTGCCCGATCGCCAGCATGCCCAGCGCGATGGCGAGGACCAGCAGCAGCACCGGGCCCGCGCCGCGCATCGGGCGGCGGCTGAGCTGCCAGCCCGCCAGCGCCGCAGGCAGCCCCCGCCCGGCCGCCGCCCGGCGTTCCGCGAGCCGGGCCACCGGCGGCAGCAGCCGCAGGGTCAGCACCGTGCCGGCCAGCAGCGCCAGGGCGGGCGCCGCGACCAGCAGCGGGTCGATGCCGAGGCCGCCGGACGCGTCGGTGCCGACGGCACCGGAGGTGTGCCGGCTCAGCTGCCAGTACGCCACCCCGGCCACCACCAGCAGGCCGACGTCCGCGCCGGCCCGCACCGGTCCTGGCAGCGCGCCGCGGCGGACGCGGGCCCAGCCCCGGCCGGCGGGCTCCGCGCCGGTCCTGGCGCCGTCGCCGCCGTCCGTCAGCGCGGGCACCGTCACCGCCAGCGCGCAGCCCAGCGCCACGCAGCACGCCACCAGCCACACGCCGGCCCGGCCGCCCGCGGGCGCGTCCAGGTGCAGCCCGATCCTGGCCAGCGCGCCCTGCCCGGCGAGCAGCCCGGTGAGCGGGCCCGCCAGCAGCGGCGCGCAGAGCGCCGCGGGCACCGCGAGCAGCAGGGCCTCCGCGGCGGCGAGGCCGGCGAGTCGGAGGCGTGAGCCGCCGCGCGAGCGCAGCAGCCGGGTCTCGCCCGCGCGTTCGGCGCTCAGCAGCCGGGCCACGAGCAACAGCGCGTAACCGGCGAGCAGCACCAGTTGGAGGGCGACGATCAGCAGGGTGGACCGGGAGACGAGCAGGGAGCGGTCGATGCGGTCCAGGGTGTCCGGGAGCGAGGTGGTCGAGGACGTCACCCCGCTCAGCCCGTGCGGTCCGCGCAGCGCCGCGCTGCCCGCCCGCGCCGCCGTGCGCAGCGCGTCGATCCGGTCCGTCGTCAGCGAGCCGAAGTCGGCCGTGGCCTGCCAGGCGGACGGGCCGGCGCTCACCGCCGGGCCGTCGAGGACGGCGGGATCGGCGAGCAGCGGTCCGTACGTGGTGAAGGCGGACGTCCTGACACCGCGGCCGAGCAGGTCGTCCAGCCGCCAGTAGGGGGCGGTGGCCGTCGCGGGCCGGTACAGCCCGGTGACGCGGACGTGCGCCGGCGGGCCGCCGAGCCGGTCGGTGAGGGTGAGCCGGTCGCCGGCGTGCAGATCGAGCAGCCGGGCGGAGGACTGGGGCAGCGCCACCTCGATCTCGCCGGAGGCCGGCCGTGGCAGCCGCCCGGAGACCAGACGGACCTGGGTGCGGTCGAGCGCCGCGAGGTAGGTCAGGTCCGGGTCGCCGGCGCGGTCGGCGGGGGCCTGTACGGAGCGGGGCAGGGCGTACGGTCCCGAGCGCACCAGCGTCCGTACCGTGACCGGCAGCCCGTCGAAGGTCTTCTCGGCCGCCTTCCGTACGGTCGCGTCGGCGGCGGTGCGCCGGTCCGCGGGCACGTCGGCCTTGACGATCAGCGTGGTGTCCGTGGCGGTGCGCGGGTCGTCAAGGGCGTGGCGCAGGGCGGCGTCGCCTATCGCACCGGAGTAGGCGGTGAGGGTCGCCAGCACGGCCGTGGTGAGCAGCACGGTGAGCAGAGCGGCGGCGAGCAGCAGGCGGTGCGCCCGTGCACGCAGAACGACGAACCCCGTCACCCGGCCCCCGTGTAGTCCGTTTCTCAAGAACAACTCCGGCGATGCTGTCAGAGGAGGGCCACTCGGGTAAGCGGTTGTGAGCAGGGCTTGACCGGATTGTGATCGGATTTCGGTGTCGACTGCCCGGAATCCGCGCGTCAGTGTTTCCCTGTCGGCGGGCGGGGGCGGGGTACACGGACGGGCCGGATCGCCCGTCCGGACCCCTCCGGATCGCGCCGCGGGGACGGCCGCGTGAAGATCGGTTCACGGAGATGAGACGCGGATCGGCTCGCGTGGACTGGCCGGCTTGGTCGGCCCACGCGGGTCGCTCCGCTATGGTTCGGCCCCTGTTGTGGTTCGGCCTTACCTGTGATGGTGCCCTGTGGCTGGACTCACGTCGTTCGGCTCGTGCCCGGCTGTCTGGTGCGGGACCGTTGTGGCTGGTCGCGCCGTTCCTCGCGCCCCTTTGGGGTGTGATGCGTTGGTCGTCGGGTGCGGGCCGTTGTGGCTGGTCGCGCAGTTCCCCGCGCCCCTTTGGGGCGTCAGTCTGGGGCGTTGATCATGGAGGCTGCCGCGTAGGTCAGGTAGTTCCACAGCGTGCGCTCGTGGTCCTCGGAGAGGCCAAGGTCGTCGACGGCCGCCCGCATGTGCTTCAGCCAGGCGTCGTGCGCCGCCCGGTCCACGGTGAAGGGGGCGTGCCGCATGCGCAGCCGGGGGTGGCCGCGGTTCTGGCTGTAGGTGGTCGGGCCGCCCCAGTACTGGATGAGGAAGAGGGTCAGCCGATCCTCGGCGGGGCCCAGGTCCTCCTCCGGGTACATCGGCCGCAGAAGCGGGTCCTCGGCGACACCCTCGTAGAAGCGGTGCACCAGCCGGCGGAAGGTCTCCTCCCCGCCGACCTGCTCGTAGAAGGTCTGCTCCTGAAGCGTGCCGCGCCGAATCTCATTCACGCCCCCATGGTCTCAGACGCCGTGACCGAGGACTCCGGTCCTAAGACCTCGCCTCCCGCGGCCCCGCGCCGCACAGTGGACATATGGGCGCACACACTCGGGTGGGGTGACCGGGACATCGCCGAGCCGGCCGGTTCGGCGCTGGCGGACCTGGTGCGCGAGATCGACGCGAGCGGCGCCTGGGCCGAGGACCCGGTGTGGCGGGAGGCGTTCGCGGCGGTGCCCCGGCACGTGTTCGTGCCGTACTACTACGTCGGTGTCCGCGGCGGCTACGAGCGCCGGTGGGGCGGCGGCCCGGACCCCCGGGACCGGGAGCGCTGGCTGCGCGGTGCCTACGAGGACGTTCCGCTCGCCACGCGGGTGCGCGACGGGCAGCTGATCTCCTCCAGCAGCCAGCCCTCGCTGATGGCGACGATGCTCGTCGCCCTGCGGGTCGAGTCCGGCCACCGGGTCCTGGAGGTCGGCACGGGTTCCGGGTACAACGCGGCGCTGCTCGCGCACCGGCTCGGCGACGACGACCTGGTCACCACCATCGACCTGGAACCGGAGATCACCGAGTCGGCCCGGCGGCATCTGGCCGCCGTCGGGCACCGTCCGGTGGTGGTGACCGGCGACGGCGCGCGCGGTGTTCCCGCCCGCGCCCCCTTCGACCGGATCATCGCGACCTGCGCGCTGTCCTCGATCCCGCGTGCCTGGCTCGCCCAGTGTCGTCCGGGCGGGCGGATCCTGACGCCGTTCGCGGGCGGCCTGATCGCGTTGGCCGTGCGCGACGCCCGGCATGCCGAGGGGCACTTCCTGGCCACGCCCGCCTATTTCGTGCCGTTGCGCGGAACGGGCGGGCCCGAGCCGGCACCGGTGCCCCTGAGCGGGGTCCCGCACCTGGCCCGCGACGACGAGCTGTTCCGGTTCCTGCTGGCGCTCGGCCGCGGCAGCCTCGATCCCGAGGAGGCGTACGCGATGTGGCGGCGCGAGGGCATGCCGGGCCGTGAGCGGTACGGCGTCACGGTCAGCGGCGACCGCGCCTGGGCCTGGCTGGACGACCCGGCGGGGCCCTACGTCTGGCCCCTGCCGGGCTGACCGGCCCCACGGCCCACGGCCCGGCGCTCCCGCCGGACCGTCAACTCCGCAAGGCCGGGTCGTCGACCCCGCCCGGCGGGGCCGTCAGCCTCGCCGGATGGTGATGGTCGTCCAGGCGCCCACATGCACCCGGTCGCCGTCCTGCAACGGCACCGGCACGAAGGGCTGGATCGGGTCCTCGGAGCCGTTGACCGTGGTGCCGTTCGTCGAGTTCTGGTCGACCACCGCCCAGTTGCCGTCCGGCTGCTGCACCAGGACCGCGTGCTGGTGCGAGACGCCCGGGTCCTCCGGCGGCACCGACAGGTCGATGTCGGGGGTGTCGCCGGTGGAGTGGCGGCGGCGGCCGATGGTGATCTGGTTGCCCGCGAGGGTGCGCTGCTGCTCGGGCGAGTACGCGGGCAGGTTCAGGCCCGCGGCCTCGGGGCCCGAGCGCTGCATCATCGCCATGAAGTAGTCGCGGTCGGGGCCGATGGTCGCCGTCCAGGTCGCCGGCTGCCGCGGCGCCTGCGGGAAGCCGGGCGGCGCCTGCGGGGAGCCGGGCTGCGGGTAGCCGTAGCCGCCGCCCTGACCGCCGGCGCCCGGTCCGGGCGGGGCCGGGGGCCCGGGCGGGCCGGAGGACGACGGCGGGGAGATCACCCAGTCGTCCCCGCCGCCGAAGGAGGGCCCGCCGGCCGGCGGGCGGCCGGTCTCCTGCGGGAAGGCGGGCGGCGCGGGCTGCTGGAATGCCTGCGGTGCGGCGGTGGCGCCGGGAGCGGCGGGCGGGGTCGGGCCGGGCGGCGGCGGCACCGGCCGCGCGGGGTCGGCGCCGAAACCCGGTGCACCGGGCGGCGGGGGCGGTCCGGGAGGGCCGCCGAAGCCCGCGGGGCCGCCGGCACCCTGGCCGGGGCCGAATCCCCCCGGAGCGCCGGGACCGGGGCCGCCGGGACCGGGGCCGCCGGGACCCGGGGCGCCCCGCTCGCCGCCGAACGGCGTCGGTCCTGACGGCTCGCCGCCGAACGGCGGGCCCGGCGGGATCGGTTCGGCCGGCCGGTTCATCTGGGACGGGCGCGAGCCCTGGTACTCGTACGAGTCGCCGGCGCCGTAGGACTGCCCGGGCGGCTGGAAGCGGGGGGCCGGCGCGGGCGGGCGCGGGGCGGCCGGGGTGTACGAGGTGGCCGTGTTGGTGAGGAAGTTCCACCGGCACTCCTCGCAGAACGGCGCACCGCCCTCGCGCGGCGTGCGGCACTGCGGGCACAGTTCCGGCTCCGGGTCCGGCACGGCGGCCAGATGCGGGCGTCCGGGAGCGCCCGGCGCGGACGGCGGGAACCCGTAGCCGCCGGCCGGGGGCGGCGGGGGCGGCGGAGGCACGGCACCGGCCATGCGGTGACCGCAGACCTCGCACCAGTCGTCGGAACCCGACTGGTGTCCGTTCGGGCAGGTCGGCATGTCGGCACGTCCCCCTCTCTGTCAGGGTCTTCTCTTCAGGGTCTTCCTGAGGTCCTGTTACGTCACTTCTTTACACGAACAGTCTTTGTGGACCGTGTTTCGAGGGTCATCTCGTCGGCCTCCTCGACCCTCGCCTTCAGTCGCACAGTACCCGTCGCGGCATCGACCACGTCCACTACCTTCGCAAGCAGTTTCGCAGTATCCGCGTTCCCGGAGGCGCTGGCCAGTTGAACCGCCCTGCCCAGTTTGGCCGTTGCGCCATCCATATCGCCCGCTTTGCGTAGATCGAGCCCCTGTTGGATGACTTGTGCCAGCTCCGCTTGACCGGTGTAGTGGGCGACCTGAGGGTTGATCGAGGTGGACGCGGCCATGTCGTCGGTCCACACCGCCCGTACCAGTCCCTGGCTGCCCAAGTTCAGGGCGCCGCCACCGTGTTGGGGGATGACCAGGGAGACCCGGGCGGCCAGCATCTCCTGGCCGACGGCGGCGGCCGGCACCTCGACGCAGAGGTGGTAGTCACGGGACTCGTCGCCCCAGGAACCGGTGGGATAGTCCCCGGCGCGCGGGCCCGCCTCGGTACGGCGGTCGGTCAACTCCTCGACCGTCGGAGCGACTTGCTTGACGAACCGGATGGTCGTGCCGACCGGGGTCCACACTCTGAGGGCGACGTCCGCGACCTCCTTGCCCATCGCCGTCTCCATCATCCGCGTGAAGTCGGCGGCCAGGCCCGACGGATCGGCGACGATGTCGGCGCTGCCGAGCAGCGCCGAGGCGATCGATGTGACTTCTTTCACTTCCCAGTCGGTGCCCACGCCCCGCGCGTCACAGGTGAAGCGCCCGGCACACGCGTCCAGCGCGGCCGTGAGGTCCTGCGGCGACTCGTGTTCGTTGCGGCCGTCGGTGAGCACGATGCCGTGCCGGATGGCGACGTCCACCGAGGACAGCAGGCGGTCGGCGAGCCGCAGCCAGGTGCCGATGGCCGTGCCGCCGCCCGCGCTCAGCCTGCGCAGCGCCTGCTTGGCCTGCTCGCGGGTGGTGGCGTCGGCGACGGCGAGCCGGCCGCCGCCCGGGTAGACCTCTTTCGCGACGTGCGTGCCGCCGATCACCGCGAAGTGCACGCCGTCGCGCAGGGTGTCGATCGCGGCGGCCGTGGCATCGCGGGCGTTGCGCATCTTGGTCGGCGGGTAGTCCATCGAGCCCGAGCAGTCGACCATCAGGGCCACCGCGGCGGACGGCCCCTGCCCGGGCGAGTACAGATGGGGAGCCGTGACCGCGCTCCCGACGGTGCCTCCGCCGGTCGCGGTCACGGTCACGATCGCGTTGACCTCACGGCCGCCCTCGGGCAGGTACTCGTTCTGGTACACGTCCACCGAGAACTGCGGCACGTTCGACTTCGAGAAATTGGCCATGCCTACTCTGATCCCCCTCTGAACCCACGGTGCGCGTGGGCGGCGACTCGACTGCGGACCGTCCCCACGGTCCGCCGGGGCCTCCCCGTCCGCGGCCCCCTCAGGCCGATCCTGCCCCCTGCGGCAGGGCGGGGAACGGCACGACGGCCACTGTTACGTTGTCGTGGCCCCCACCGTCCAGGGCGTGACCTACCAGCACCCGGGCGCTGTGCAGGGGGCGCACGGCGGCGTCCAGGGGCACCGCCTCGGCCATCTCCTCGGCCGTCTCCGCGTAGTTCCACAGGCCGTCCGTGCACACCACCACGACGCCCGGCCGGTCCGGTTTGAAGGACGCGGTGTGCGGCTCCAGTTCGTAGGCGTCCGCGCCGAGCCAGCCGGTGATCGCGTGGGCGCGTTCGTCGGCGTACGCCTCCGCCTCGGTCATCAGGCCGGCCGCGACCATCTGCGCGGCCCACGAGTCGTCCTCGGTGAGCCGGGCCGAGGGCGCGCCACGGTCCACCGGCACCCAGTAGGCGCGGCTGTCGCCGACCCAGCCGACCACCAGCAGCCCGGAGGTCACCACCGCGCCGACGATCGTGCAGGCCGGGGCGTTCTGGTGCGGGGCGTGCTCGCGGGCGCCGGCGGGCTCGTCCGCCAGCGCGTTGACGGCCTGTGAGGCCGCGACGATCGCCTCGTGCATCGCCTGCTGCGGATGCGTGCCCCGCGGCAGGGCGGACAGCAGCGCCTCGCCGGCCGCCTGCGCGGCGGCCAGCGACGCCTCGTCGGGGCGGGTCGCCGAGGAGACGCCGTCGCAGACGACGGCGAGCGCCGCGGGCGAGCCGTCGGGCAGCGCGGTGTGGCCGACGGTGAAGGCGTCCTCGTTGCGGTGGTGCCGCAGTCCGCGGTCGCTGACCGCGGCGATGGGGCCCGACTCCCGTTCCATGTGGTCGCGTTCGCGTGGCTGGGCGTGCCCGCAGTTCTCGCAGTAGCCGTCGTCGTCGACCCGGCCCGCACGGCAGGCCACGCACACCTGTGCGGCCTCCGCGGGCGTGGCGGGCTCGGCGGCCACCCGCGGATCCGGCGCCTGCAGCCGGTACTCCTCGGGCTCCTGCGGCCGGTACTCCTCGGGCGTCTGCTGCCGGTGCTCCTCGGGTGTCTGCTGCCGGTGCTCCTCGGTCTCCTGCGGCCGGTCGAACCGCACCCCCGGAGCGGGGGGACCTGCGGCGGGCGCGGGCAGTGGGGAGCCGCCCGAGTCGGTGCCCGGCAGATCGGTCGGCAGATGGACCGCCGCGGGCGTGCCGGAGCCGTCCGTGCCGGGGGCGACGGGCCAGCCCGTGCCGTCCGGGGCGGACCGGCCCGAGGCGTCCATGGTGAGCGTCGGGGGGTCCTGCGGCAGGGCGGGCACCACCGAAAGGTCGTACCCGCACGCACCGCAGAACCGGTCACCCGGCTCAACCGGCTCCGCGCAGTTCGGGCACTTCGGCAGCGCGGCCCGCTGGGGCATGTGCGACATCAACTACACCCACGTCCGAGGGCGGTAACGGTTGGCCCGTTCCACCAGGTCGATCCTCTCCTCGCCGCCGGGCGCGAGCCGGGCCAGCGTGCGGTACGAGCGCTCCAGGCCGAAGCGCAGGCCCCGTTCGTCCAGGTCGTTGCCGAGCAGCACCCGCCCGCCGGCGGCGGGCCCGGCGGAAGCCCGGCCCCCGGAGAGTATCCAGTCCAGCGCGCAGCCGAGTACTTCCGCCGACAACTGCTCGCGGCGCGCCGGGTCCAGACCGTACGCGTCCAGCGCCTCCACCTGGCCCGCGGCGGCGGTCAGGTCCTCCAGGAGGGGTACGTCACCGGCGCTCGCCGTGCGCTGCCGCAGCCGAGCGCGTACGGCCGCCACGCGCGCCGCCGTGTAGTGGATGGACGACTCCGGCACCGACTCCAGGGTGCGCACCGCACCGGCGCGGTCCACGGCCGCGAGCTGGACGCGGGCCAGGCCGAAAGCGGCGCTCACATAGCTCGGATCGGTCGACCACACCAGGCGGTAGTACTCGGCGGCGTTGTCCAGCTGGCCCAGCACCTCCGCGCACAGGCCGAGCGCGAGCTTCGGCGCGGCCTCGCCCGGGAAGGCGTCGTAGACCGCGTCGAAGGCCAGTGCGGCGCCTTCGAAGTCGCCGGTGACCAGCGCGGTCACACCGTGGTACCAGACCACCCGCCAGTCGTCGGGCCGTTCGCCCGCCAGCTCACCCAGTGCGGTCAGCGCCGCCGTGAAGTCGCCGTTCTCCAGCCGGGCGCGTACCTGGCGCAGCCGGGTCTCCACGGTCTGCTGCGGCGCCGCGGCCAGCGCGGTGATCAGCTCGCCCGGCGCGGAGGCCAGCAGGCCCGCCAGGAAGCCGGCGTTGGGGTCGGCCGGGTCGACGTGCGGCACGGGCAGGGCGAGGGCGGCGGCCGGGGTGGCGATGGGGCGCACGATGCCGGACACGGCGCCCGGGACACCGGTGGCGACCGAGACCGCTTGACCGGCCTCCGGGGCAGTACCGACGGCGCCCGGGGCAGCACCAAGGGCGTCCGGGGCCGCCCCGAGGGCGGTCGAGGCGGTGCCGAGAGCTGCTGCTGCGGTGCCGAGGGAGTGCGGGGTCCCTGCGGAGGACGGGAGGGGCGCCCCGGGGACGCCGCCGGACGGGGCGCCCGCCGCGGACCTGCGGCCCCGCCGCCCGGCCGGCACCGCCCGCGCCCCGAGCCGCGACACATCCCCCATCAGCCGCGGGAACAACTCCGTGTCCGTGACCTTCAGTTCGAGCCCGAACAGCGTCGAAAGCGCGGGCCGCGCCCGGCCCGTCTGGAGGGACACCACCTCGCGCAGCACGCCCGTCAGCTGCTCGGCCATCTCCTGCGCGGAGGCGAACCGGCGGGCCGGGTCCGGGTCGGTGGCGCGCACCAGCAGCCGGTAGAAGGACTCGTACCGCCGGAAGACGTCGATGGTGTCGGGGTCCGGCAGGGAGTCCCTGAAGACGTTCGTGTAGCCCTGGAAGTCGAAGGTCAGCACGGCCAGCGTACGGCCGACCGTGTACAGGTCGGAGGCGACCGAGGGGCCGACCTCCGCGACCTCCGGCGCCTGGTAGCCGACCGTGCCGTAGATGGCCGACTCGTCGTCGTCCATCCGGCGCACCGCGCCCATGTCTATCAGCTTGAGCTGGTCCTCGGTCTGGATCGCGTTGTCGACCTTGAAGTCGCAGTACAGCAGGTTGCGGCTGTGCAGGTGGTCGAGCGCCTCCAGGGCCTCGATGCCGTAGGCGCACGCCTGCTCCACCGGCAGCGGATCGCGTCTGCCCTCCGGGGTGCGGCGGGCGTTGGCGATCTCCTTGAGCGACTTGCCGCCGACGTACTCCATGACGATGTAGCCGTCGAGGGAGCCGGTGCGCTGGTCCAGGTGCTCCACGAAGTTGTAGATCCGCACGATGTTGGCGTGCTCGATCTCCGCGAGGAAGCGCCGCTCGGAGATCGCCGCCTCCATCGCGTCCTGGTCGCCCGTGTCGAGCAGGCCCTTGAGGACCACCCAGCGGTCGGAGACCGCGCGGTCCACCGCCAGATAGATCCAGCCCAGACCGCCGTGCGCCAGACAGCCCACGACCTCGTACTGGCCGTGCACGACGTCACCCGTGCGCAGCTTGGGCACGAACGAGTACGGGTGCCCGCACTTGGTGCAGAAGCCCTCCGTGCGGCCCGGACGGTCGCCGCGGGCCCGCCCCACCGGCGCCCCGCAGTCCGAACGCGAGCAGAACCGCTTGCGCTCGGGCACCTGCGGATCGTCCAGCACCATCGCCCACGGATCGGGCCGCGGCACCTGCGGCACCGTCACCAGACCCGCGCCCAGCCGGCCGCGCCCGGACGACGCGGCGGAGGAGCCGGAGCTGCGCACCGACACCGAACGGCCCGTCGACCGGCCCGACAGGGCGCGCGAGAGCCGTCCCGACACCGAGCGCCGCGACTTCGACGACTGCGACGACGTACGCGAACTGCGGCCGCCGGCGCCGGAACCGGCGCTGCCCGAGGAGCCCGAGCCGCGGCCACCGGCGGTGATCCCGGTGGGCGGCGAGCCGACCATCCCGGTCGCCGACACGACCGGCGCGAGCCCACAGGTGTCGCAGTACAGCTCGCCGCCGCCCACGTCCTCGTAGCTGCCCTCGCAGGACGGCCGCTGGCACGTCTGTCCCGGCTGACTCATGGCTGGCCGTTCCCCCTCCGGTCCCGCGGACCGCCCTGCTCGGGCACCCGCGCCGCGGCGAGCTGTTCGGCGGCGGCCCGCTGGTAGCGCAGCACCGCCTCCTCGGCGACGCGCAGATCGCACGGCGCGCTCCACAGCATGCGCCGTGCCGCGTCGTACCGCTCGACCAGCAGCGGGTCCTCGGCCAGCCCGTGCCGGGCGACCTTCGCCTTGTACGCGTCGAGCCGGCCGCGCAGTTCCGCGCGGACCGCGAGCGGCGCGGTGACCGCGGTGAGCGAGTCGCGGGCGCGCAGCAGTTCGTCCTCCGCCTTCTGTTCCAGCGACTCGAGCAGTGGGGACAGCCGGTGCCACTGGGCCTGCCTGCGGTACTCGGCGGCCGTCGCCAGCTGCTCCTGGAGCACGGTCGGCGGCCCGCTGACCACCGGCACCTCCGTCGCCGCGATCTTCGCCAGGACCTCGCCGCGCGCGGTGCGCGCCTCGGCGAGCGTGCGGTCCGCGCGGGACAGCACGTCCCGCAGCTTGATCAGCCGGGCCTCCGCGTCCTGGCGCACCGTCAGCACGGCGTCGATCTCGCGGCGCACGTCCTCCAGGGCGCGCGCCTCCCGGTCGTACACCGTGGTGTCCGGCCGGCCGCCGCCCGGCGCCGAACTGCCCTGCGTGGGAACCCAGAAGGCCAGCGGGTCGGAGATGACCTCCTCGCGCAGCCGGGTCAGCGTGCGGGTGATCCGCTCCAGGTCGTCGCCCGCCGGGTGCTCGCCGGGGCGCACGCCCACCGAGTGCGCCAGCTTGCGGGTGCGCTGCAGTTCCGCGGCCAGCAGGTCGATCCGGGCGGGCAGCGCCGACCAGACCGCGTCGGCGGCGACCACCATGTCCAGCGAGGACGCGTACAGCTCGTTCATCCGGTCCACCAGGCCGGCCAGGCTGAAGCTCTGGCTGAGCCGGCCGGGGCCGGTCAGGGCCGGCGCGTTCGCGGTCGCCGTGGCGCTGCCCGCGACCGTGACGGACTCGCCCCGCAGCAGCTCGGTCAGCTCCGCCAGGTCCTCGCGGCTGGACCAGCGGCGCCGGGCGCGGATCTCCCGGGCGGTGCGCAGGGCGGCCGTGTACGCGTCGAAATAGGCCCACAGCAGGGTGATCGACGCCTCCGCGGCCGACCAGCGTTCCCTGGTCGTGCCGGTCAGCTCGGCGCCTTCGAGGAGTCTGCGGCCCGCGTGGTCCTGGAGGGCGAGGAGCGAGGTCTCGATCGCCTCGTGCTCCGCGCCGAGCCGCGCCAGCGCACGGTCCACCTCGTCCCGGTCCATCACCGGCCCGGCGGGGTCCGTGACGCCCATCGATCACCTCTCGCTGCTGTGTGGTCCTGGTCTCTGCCGGAAGTGTTCGGTCGTTCGAAGTAGTCGGTCGTTCGCGGTTGTTCGGTCTTTCGGTCGTTCGGGGCCGTTCAGGGGCGTCCGGTCGAAGGTCTGCCCAAAGACCGGCCGGCCGATGCCCGGTCAGCTGTCACGCAGATACTGCGCCGCGGGCGGCTTCGACGCCGCCGCGTCCTTCCCCAGTGTCGCCGACAGCCACTCGTCGTACGACCTCTGCCAGCCGTCCGCCCGGTAGTCCACCAGGATCCGGTTGACCCGGCGTACCAGATCGTCGGCGTCCTTCTTCATCGCCACGCCGTAGTACTCGGTGGTGAACGCGGCGCCCTTCAGTTCGACCGTGGGGTCCTGGGCGGCCTGGCTCGCGGCGAGCGCGCCGTCGGTGACCACGGCGTCCACCTGGCCGAGCTGGAGCCGCACCAGGCAGTCCAGTTGGTTGGGCACGGTGACGGAGATGTCCGCGGAGGCCGGCAGCCGGCCGTTCTGCCGGTCCTGAGCCAGCTTGGCGTACGCCGTCGAACCGGTCGCCGTGCAGATCCACCGGTGTGCCAGCGAGTCGTCGTACCCGGTGATCGACGACGACTTGGGCGCCAGCACCTGCTGGCCGGTCTTGAAGTACGGGGCGGAGAAGGCCACTTCGGACAGCCGGTCGCAGGCGATGGTCATCGTGCGCACCACCATGTCGACCCGGCCGTCCTCGATGGCCGGGATGCGCTGGTTGGTCGGGATGGCCTTGAACTGGACGGCGTCCCGGTCGCCGAGTATGTCCTCGGCGATCCGGTGCGCCAGGTCGATGTCGAAGCCCTCCAGCTCCGCGCCCTCGGTGTTCGGGTTGCGGTAGCCCCACCGGTAGCTGTTCTGGTCGACGCCGACGATCAGCTTCCGCTTGGCGCCCTCGCGGGCCTTGATGGCGTCGATGGTGGGACCGTCCGCGTCCGACGGGGGCAGCGTCTGCTTCTCCGGGTCCTTGCAGTCCTCGGCCCGCGCCTGGCTGCCGGCGGCCACGTGCCCTGCGCCGGGGCGTCGCGCGTCGTCCGGGGCGTCGGCCGACTGGGTCAGCGGCAGCAGCAGGACGGACGCCAGCGCCAGGGCGCAGCCGGCCGCCATCGCGCCGACCCCGCCCCAGCCCCGCAGCGAGGCCCGGCGACCGCGCTCCACGCGTGCGTTCATCCTCACGCCCCTCTCACCGGTACTCCGAAAGCCGGCGCCCGATGCCGAGCACCGCGCCCGACGCGCCCAGGACGGCGAGGACCGCGGCGCCTGCGGGCAGGAAGCCCATCGCGTGCAGGCCGTCGCGCGCCGACTGCCTGAACTCGTTCTCCTCGTGCTCAAGTGCCGTCCGCAGGTTGTCGTCCACGCTGTCGAAGCACTCGCCGGTCGCGTCCTTGTCGCCGATCACCTTGTCCAGGGCCTGCTGGTAGTTGCCGTTCTCGTCCTCGGTGCGGACCGAGTCGTGGCGCTGCCGCCACACCGCCATGTCCGCCTCGGCCGCGGCCACCGGCTTTCCGCCGGCGGTGTCGTCGGCGAGCCGCCGCGCCTCGGCCAGGCGCTTGCCGAGGTCGGCGATGTCCCGGTCGAAGTCGTAGTAGTACTTGTCGTACGTCTTCTCGCCGACCTTGACGGTGTCGGCGCCGCGGGCCACCAGGCTCAGGTTCTCGTTGCCGCGGGCCTTCAGGGAGGCGATGCGGGCGTCGTGCAGCGCGTTCAGCGAGCGGACGCCGTGGTCGTAGGAGCCGTTGAGGCCCGCCCGGGCGACGGAGTGCCCCACGACCAGCCAGAGCACGACGACCACGGCGGCGCCGGTCGCGGCCACCAGACCGCGGTTGAGGACGCGGTTCGTGCGCCGGTACGTGCGGTGCTGGGCCCAGGCCAGCGCGCCTAGCGCGACGACGCCGAGGGCCATCGCCGCCCACGGGTAGGGCGTCGCGTCCCCGTAGTCGGCCTTCAGCCGCTCGTTCTCCGACGTGTACAGCTCCTCGGCCGCGGGCAGCATCTGGTCCTGCATCCTGCTGTTGGCGAGCCGCAGATAGGCGCCGCCCACCGGGTAGCCCTGCCGGTTGTAGACGCGGGCCCGCTCGACCAGGCCCTTGTACTCCGGCAGCAGCCGGTTCAGCTTGGCTATGGCCAGCGCGGAGGGTGACTCGGGCTCCGAGTTGGCGGCGGCCTTGACCAGTTTCTCCGCCGCCGTCCGTATGTCCTTCTCGTACCGGCTGCCGGCCGCGGCGGTCTCCTGGCCGCCCGCCAGGAAGCCGCTGGAGGCCGCCGTGTTGGCGTCGGCGAGCGAGCGGTAGATGTCGGCCGCGTCCGAGCTGAGCGGCTGGCTGCGGTTCAGCACGTCGTCCGCGGCGGCCGCGCGGTCGTAGGTCTGCCAGGCGGTGACCGCGCCGAACGCGACGACCAGCAGGGCGATCACGGCACCGATGATGCGCAGCCGGCCCGGTTCGGTGGTCGCGGCGGCGCGCAGCCGGTCGACGCCCTCGGCGAAGGCGGTGCGGCGGGCCGGGGCGGAGGGGGTCCCGGGCGGTGCGGGGGACGCCGGTCGCGGTGGCAGGGTGGGCAGGCCAGGGGCCGGGCCCGCTCCCGGTGGCGCCGCGCTGCTCTCCGGCGGGTGTGTCACCTCGACCTCCCCCATGGTCATCCGTCGCCGCCAAGTATCGCCGCAGGGACCGGCATGCGCACCGGCCTTCACTGGATCTTGATCGGACCCCAGCGGTTGCCTCCGGCCATGGCGCCGAGTTCTTCACCACCCCTTGCCCATGAATACGCCCCGGGAACCAGTTCGGTTCCCCACCCCTGCCGAGCCCGGAGCCGCCCGGCCTCTGGCGGTGCCGCCGACACCGGAGGGAAGCATCCGGAGGCCCGGCCAGGACCCTGAACTCAGCCGGAGCCGCGCGGGGTTCAGGCCGGGGGCGATTCTGGCTGCCGACCGGTGACACAGGAGCGGAACGGGCACACAGAGCGCCGGCCAGGGGGCCGTTCACGCTCCGGAGGGGGCGGATCCGGCTGGGGCGCCGGGCTGTTCACCGCCCCTTGCCGTGCATTCGCGGAGCGACTTCGTCCGGCTCCGCGCCATGAGCGCCGCGTCCCCGGCCGGGGCCGGTCGTGATGCGGCGGTGGTTCGGGAGCCGGTTCCGGGACCCCGAGCGGCCCCCGGGCGGAAGCGCTCGCGGGTCGCTGGTGCCGCGGCGGGCCGCGCCTCGCAGACATGGGCTACCTCGGCCAGCGGCAACTCATCCCCTGCCCCCGAACCCAGTCGGCCGGTGCCCCGGAGGGGGGCGGGGCTGTGTTGGTGTGTGGCTGCGTTGGGCGGGTGCGTTCAGCGTTGGTGGCGGCGTGGTCGGCCATGGTGGGATGGCGCCCCCCGCTGTCCGCCCCGGCGTGCCGCATCAGGGGGTCGGGGCCTCAGGGTGTTGCCAGTGGGCCTTTGCGCGGGCCTGGGCCTCGGGGGGCGCGTTCAGGTGGTCCAGGCCCAGGAGGGCCGCTCCCAGCACCGGGCTCGCCGTCACCACCCGCGGCACCGCCTTCGGCGCGCGTGCCGCCAGCAAGTCCCGCACGCCGGTGTCGAGCCGGGCGTGCCCGGCGGTGAGGACTCCGCCGCCGAGCAGCACCGGGACCTCCTCGTCCAGCAGGTCCAGCCGGCGCAGCGCCACCGTCGCCATGGTCACCACCTCGTCGGCCAGCCGGTCCACGATCGACCCGGCGACGCCGTCCCCCCGCGCCGCCGTCGCGAACAGCACCGGCGTCAGCTCGTGCCGGCGGCCGTGCTCGACGCGTTCCAGGTGCAGCGCCTCGATGAGCGCGTACATGGAGTCCAGGTCGAAGTGGGCGGGCAGGGTCCGGGCCAGCAGGGTCGGCGCGCCGCGCCCGTCCTCCGCGCGTGCCGCGTGCCACAGCGCCTCCTCGGCGAGCGCCCAACCACCGCCCCAGTCACCGGAGATGCGGCCGATCGCCGGGAAGCGGGCGGTGCGGCCGTCGGGCCGCATGCCGACGCAGTTGATGCCCGCGCCGCAGACCACCGCGACGCCGCGTGGCTCGGCCACGCCCGCCCGCAGGATCGCGAAGGTGTCGTTGCGCACCGCCACCGTGCCGCCCCACGCGCGCGCGTGCAGCGCGGCGGTCAACTGCTCCTCCTCCACGGGCAGATCGGCGTTCGCCAGACACGCCGAGACATGCGCGACGCAGGTGACGCCCGCGGCGGCGTAGGCCCGCGCGACGGCGTCGGCGATCGCGTCGACGGCCGTGCTCACGCCCACCGCGGGCGGTCGGAAGCCACCGCCGCGTGCGGTGGCGAGGACGGTCCCGTCCGCCGCCACCACCGCCACGTCGGTCTTGCTGTTGCCCGCGTCGATGGCGAGGACGCTTGCGGTCAGGCCCACGCGAGATGCTCCCGGTTGTGCGCGATCAGACGGTCGGTGAGGTCGTCGGCGTACGCGTACTGGCCGATCAGGGGGTGCGCCAGCAGCGCCGCGAACACCCGCTCGCGGCCGCCGTGCAGCGCCGCCCGCAGGGCCAGCTCCTCGTACGCCGTCACGTTCGCCACCAGCCCCGCGTACAGCGGATCGAGCGGCGGCACCGGCAGCGGCACGGGCCCCTTCGGTCCGACCGCCGCCTGCACCTCGATCACCGCGTCGTCCGGCAGGAAGGGCAGCGTGCCCCGGTTGTGGGTGTTCACCACCTGGTACGGGCTGCCCGCGCCGCCCAGCAGCGCCGCCGCCAGGTCCACCGCGGCCTCCGAGTAGTAGGCGCCGCCGCGCTTGGCGAGCAGCGCCGGCTTCTCGTCCAGGGCCGGGTCGCCGTACATCTCCAGCAACTGCCGTTCCATCTCGGCGACCTCGGCGGCCCGGGAGGGCTTGGTGCGCAGCTCCCGTACCACCGCGTCGTGCGCGTAGTAGTAGCGCAGGTAGTACGACGGGACCACGCCGAGGCGGTCCAGCAGGGGCCGGGGCAGCCGCAGATCGCCTGCGATGGTGTCGCCGTGCCGCGCGAGCAGCCGCGGCAGCACGTCCTCGCCCTCGGGGCCGCCGAGCCGCACTCCGGTCTCCCAGGTGAGGTGGTTGAGGCCCACATGGTCGAGGTGGATGTCCTGCGGGGCGGTGCCGAGCAGGGCCGCGAACTTCCGCTGGAGGCCGATCGCCACGTTGCACAGCCCGACCGCCCGGTGCCCGGCCTGGAGCAGGGCGCGGGTGACGATGCCGACCGGGTTGGTGAAGTCGATGATCCAGGCGTCCGGGTTGGCGCGGCGGACGCGTTCGGCGATGTCGAGGACGACCGGCACCGTGCGCAGCGCCTTGGCGAGACCGCCGGCGCCGGTCGTCTCCTGGCCGACGCAGCCGCACTCGAGGGGCCAGGTCTCGTCCTGCTGCCGGGCGGCCTGGCCGCCGACGCGCAGCTGGAGCAGCACGGCGTCGGCGCCGTCGACGCCCGCGTCCAGGTCGGCGGTGGTGACGATCCGTCCGGGATGCCGCTGCCTGGCGAAGATGCGCCGGGCCAGTCCTCCGACCAGCTCAAGGCGTTCGGCGGCCGGGTCGACCAGTACCAGCTCCGCGACGGGCAGCGTGTCCCTCAACCGCGCGAATCCATCGATCAGTTCAGGTGTATAGGTCGACCCTCCGCCGACCACGGTGAGTTTCATGCCATCAACCCTTTACTCCGGTGAGCGTGACGCCCTCGACGAACGCTCTCTGGGCGAAGAAGAACACGAGGATCACCGGGGCCATGACCAGGACGGTCGCGGCCATGGTGAGGTTCCAGTCGGTGTGGTGGGCGCCCTTGAAGGACTCAAGGCCGTAGCTCAGGGTCCAGGCGCCGGGGTTCTCGGACGCGTAGATCTGCGGTCCGAAGTAGTCGTTCCAGGCGTAGAAGAACTGGAACAGGGCGACGGCCGCGATGCCCGGCTTCGCCATCGGCAGCACGACCCGCAGCAGCGTGCGCAGTTCGCCGCAGCCGTCCACCTTCGCCGCGTCCAGGTACTCGTCGGGAATGGTGGTCAGGAACTGGCGCAGCAGGAAGACGGAGAACGCGTCGCCGAACGCCATCGGGATGATCAGCGGCCACAGGGTGCCGGACAGATCGAGCTGCTTCGCCCAGAACAGATACATCGGGATGATGATGACCTGCGGGGGCAGCATCATCATCGAGATCACCAGCATCAGCGACAGATTGCGGCCACGGAAGCGGAACTTGGCGAGCGCGTACGCCACCGGGAGCGAGGAGGCGACGGTCAGCACCGTGCCCAGGCCGGCGTAGATCAGCGTGTTCTTCCACCAGGTCAGAAAGCCGGGCGTGGCGAACACCCTGCGGTAGTTGCCCCACTCCCAGGTGTGCGGGATCAGGTCCCGGCTCAGCGCCTGGCTGTCGCTCATCAGGGACGTCAGCAGGACGAACACGAACGGCAGCGTGAAGAACAGCGCGGCGGCCACGCCGAGGCAGTGGACGCCGATCCACTCCAGCAGCGCCCGGCGCCGCGCGGCGCGCCGGGCGGGGGACAGGGGCGCGGGCGTCTTCAGCGGTGGGGCCAGTACCTGGGTCATGGTCAGTCACCTGCCTGGATGAGGCCGCCCCGGCGCCGCATCAGGAACGCGGTGAACGCCATCGACAGGGCGAAGAGGACGAGGGCGATCACACACGCGGAGCCGTAGTCGAAGCGCTGGAAGCCGAGGTTGTAGACGAGTTGGGGGAGGGTGAGCGTGGACTTGTCCGGATAGCCCGGTTCGAACTGGGTGCCCGCGCCCTGGATCACGCCCGAGGCGACCTTCCCGGCGATCAGGGGCTGCGTGTAGTACTGCATCGTCTGGATCACGCCCGTGACGACGGCGAACATCACGATCGGGGAGATGTTCGGCAGGGTGACGTACCGGAAGCGCTGCCACGCCGACGCCCCGTCCAGCTCGGCCGCCTCGTACTGCTCTCTCGGCACGTCGAGCAGCGCGGCCATGAAGATGACCATCAGGTCGCCGACCCCCCACAGGGCCAGCAGGGTCAGCGCCGGCTTGGACCAGGCGGGGTCGTTGAACCAGCCCGGGGCCGGGAGGCCGGCCTTCTCCAGCAGCGAGTCGACCGGGCCGGTACCGGGGTTGAGCAGGAAGGCGAAGGCCATCGTGGCGGCCACCGGCGGGGCGAGGTAGGGCAGATAGAACAGGGTGCGGAAGACGCCCGTGCCCGTCCTGATCCGGGTGATGAGCATGCCGATGCCGAGGCCGAACACCACCCGGAGGGTGACCATCACGACCACCAGCCACAGCGTGTTGCGCAGGGCGGGCCAGAAGAGCGGGTAGTGCTCGAAGACATAGGTCCAGTTCTTGGTGCCGCTCCACGTCGGCGGTCGGAAGCCGTCGTAGTGCATGAACGAGAAGTACACCGTCGAGATCAGCGGGTACGCGAAGAAGACCGCGAAGCCGATCAGCCACGGCGACATGAAGGCGAGCGTGCGCAGCGTCGCACGGCGGCGCTTCGACGCGAGGGTCATGGTGCTCATGTCCGGGGAACCCCGCGCTACTTCGCCTGCTCGATGTCCGTGTCGATCTGCGCGGCCGTCTTCCTCAGGCCCGCCTTCAGATCGGTGGTCCTGCCGCTCTCGTACGCGTACCCGAACTGCTGGATCGTCACGAGATACACGCCGCCGTTGATGGAGGGGGGCGTCGTGGTGGAGTGCGGGTTCGCCGCGATGTCCAGGAACGTCTTGAACCGCGGATCGTACGTCAGTTCCGGCGACCTGAGGGCGGCCAGCGTGGAGGGCACGTTGTGGATGGCGTTGGCGAAGCCCACCACCGCGTCCGTGTCGGTGGTCATGTACTTCACCAGCTCCCAGGCCGCGTTCTGCTTCTTGCTGGTGGCGGCGATGCCCGCGATGGTGCCGGTGATGTAGCCCTTGCCGTACTGGTCCGCCTGGTCGTCGGGGACGGGCAGCGGCGCGACGCCGACCTCGAAGTCCGGATCCGCCTCCTCGGCCATGCCGAGCCGCCACTCGCCGTCGAGCTGCATGGCCACCTGGCCGGTGTGGAAGGGGTGCTTGGGGCCCCATTCGTCGCCGAGCGTGGCGCGGAACCTCTCCAGCTTCTGGAATCCGCCGAGTGCGTCGACGAGCCGCTTCTGCAGCTCGAACCCGGCCTGGAAGGCGGGGTCCTCGGCGAGGTTCGACGTGCCGTCTGCGGCGAAGTACGTCGGTGAGAACTGCGCGAAGTAGTGCTCGGTGGTGGATTCCCAGCCGTGGTAGTTCGGCATGAAACCGAGCTGCCGGTAGCCGTCGCCCCGGGGGACCGTCAGCTTCTTCGCGTCCGCCTCGAACTCGGTCCAGGTCTTCGGCGGGCCGGTGATGCCGGCCTTCTCGAACGCGGTCTTGTTGTAGTAGAGGCCATACGCGTCGCCCAGCAGCGGCACCGTGCAGCGGTTGCCGTCGTACTGGGTGTACTCGTTCATGGCCTTCGGGAACGTCGTCTCCGGGTCGATGCCCGACTTCTTGAAGAACGGGTTCAGATCGACCAGCGCGCCGGACGAGCAGAACTTGCCCACGTTGTTGGTGGTGAAGGAGGAGATCACATCGGGCGCCTTGTCGCCGCCGGTGCGTAGCGCCTGGTTGATCTTGTCGTCGGTCATGTTGCCGACGACGTCGACGTGGATGGCGGGGTGGGCCTTCTCGAAGCCCGCGATCAGGGAGGTGACCGCCTTCACCTCGCTCGGCGCGCTCCAGGCGTGCCAGAAGGTGATGGTGGTCTCCTTCGAGGGGTCGTCGTCGGCGCCCGAACCGGTCTGGCCGGTACAGGCCGTGGTGAGCAGCGCCAGCGAGGCGGTGAGGGCGAAAGCCGTGTTTCGGACCACTCCGGGTATGGCTCGGGGCATGGCGGGGTCTCCCTGGGGCGGGCGGTACGGGAAGGGACGGTGCCGGACGGTGCGGTGCCGCGGGTGCGGTGCTGGGAACGTGGTGCGGAGGCGTGGTGCGGAGGCGTGGTGCTGAGGGCGTGGTGCCGCAAGGGCGGTGCGGGGCTCAGCGCGAGGTGTCGAAGACCTCGTCGCGGGTGGTGGCGAGGGCGCTCTCCAACGCGCCGCGCAGCACGGGGTGTTCCTGGACGTCGCCGACGGCCAGACGCGGGCGGGGCGCGGCCAGCTCCGCCAACTCGGCCTGGACGAGGGCACGCAGCACCTCGCCGCCGGAGGTGAGGGAGGTGCCGCTGAGGACGACGAGTTCGGGGTCGAGGACGGCGACGAGCGAGGCGAGACCGGTGGCGAGCCGGGTGGCGTACGTCCGCAGCAGTTCCCGGTAAGGGCCGCCGGCGTGGTCGGCGGCACGGGCCACGAGCTGGGCGGCGACCTCGGCGTACGGCCCGCTCGGCACGTCCGTGATGCCCAGCTCCCGGGCCAGCCGGGGCAGGGCCTGGGAACCGGCGAGTTCCTGGTAGCCGCCGCTGTTGGCCTTGGTGACCTGGCGCACCAGGGGCGTGCCGGGCACCGGCAGGAAGCCGACCTCGCCTGCGCCGCCGGTCCAGCCGCGGTGCAGCCGGCCGCCGAGGACCAGGGCGGCGCCCAGGCCCTCCTGGTTCCACAGGAGCACGAAGTCGCCGTGCCCGCGGGCCGCGCCGAGCCGCTGCTCGGCGATGGCGACGAGATTGACGTCGTTCTCGTACTCGACCGGCATCGGCAGCGCCGCGGCCAGTTCCTCCAGCAGTGCCGGGGCGTGCCAGCCGGGCAGGTGGGAGGCGTAGCGCAGCCGGCCGGTGCCCGGGTCGAAGGCGCCCGGCGTGCCGATGACCAGGCGGTGCAGATCGTCGCGGGCCAGCCCGGCGGCCTTCACCGCGCCGTCCAGCGCGTCGGTCACCTGGCGTACGACGGGCTGTGCCGGGCGTCTGCCGGGGGTGGGCAGTTCGTACGCGCCGACGGTGCGTCCGGTGATGTCGGCGACGGCGGCGCGGATGCGGCCGGGGGTGACATCGAGTCCTGCGGCGTGCGCGGCGGTCGGGTTGACCGCGTAGAGCTGGGCGTTGGGGCCCGGGCGGCCCTCGCTGGTGCCGGTGGCCCGGACCAGTCCGGCCGCCTCAAGACGGGCCAGGAGTTGCGAGGCGGTCGGCTTGGACAGGCCGGTGAGCTTGCCGATCCGGGTGCGGGACAGCGGGCCGTGCTCCAGCAGCAGGTCCAGCGCGGTGCGATCGTTCATGGCGCGCAGGACGCTCGGAGTGCCCGGCGTGCCGGCGGATCCTGCCATCTGTCTCGACACCTGCCCTTCCCACTGACCAGCCTTCCAGCGGCTCAGGTGTCATGTCCACCCGGCCACTGTTAGGAAAGTTTCCTGTTGGCGGGAAAGCTAAGCGTCCCAGGAAGGAGGCGTCAAGAGAGGGTCAGCCCGCGAGGACCGGGCTGGTGTCCAGAGCGGGGTAGGGGGCCGGGAGGGAAAGGGGCGAGCCCAGGTCGGCCCTGCGTGGCCCGCACGACGTGCGGTGCGGGAACGGCGGGCGCGTCACTCGAACGAGTGTGCTGAACCGATCCGCCTCCGGGCGCGCTACTTCGTCGGGGCGCGCGGGGGCACGATCGGGGTCGCCGCCTCCGACTGGGGCGACCCGGCGTTGCCGAATGCCGACGGGGCCGCGACGGACGCCGTCGGATCGGGTGCCGCGGGCTCCGCCGCCGCGGGCTCCCCGCCCACGATCCGGATGTCCGCCGCGTCGAACGCCCGCTTGATGCGCCAGCGCAGCTCACGCTCGACGGCCAGTGACTTGCCCGGCATCGTCTTGGCGGAGAGCCGGATGGTCATCGAGTCGACCAGGACGCTGTCCAGGCCGAGTACGTCGATCGGGCTCCAGAGGAGTTCGTTCCAGGGCTCCTCCTTGCCCATCCGCTCGGCGACCTCGGCGAGCGTGGCCTTCAGCCGCTCCAGGTCCTCGGTGGGCCGCACCGTCACGTCCACCCCGGCCGTCGCCCAGCCCTGCGAGAGGTTGCCGATGCGCTTGACCTCGCCGTTGCGGACGTACCAGATCTCGCCGTCGGCGCCGCGCAGCTTGGTCACCCGCAGGCCGACCTCGATGACCTCGCCGCTGGCGACGCCCGCGTCGATCTGGTCGCCGACCCCGTACTGGTCCTCCAGGATCATGAAGACACCGGAGAGGAAGTCCGTCACCAGGTTGCGGGCGCCGAAACCGATCGCCACGCCCGCGACACCGGCCGAGGCGAGCAGCGGGGCCAGATTGATCTGGAACGTGGACAGGACCATCAGGGCCGCCGTGCCGAGGATCAGGAACGACGCCACCGACCTGAGCACCGAACCGATCGCCTGCGAGCGCTGGCGGCGACGCTCGGCGTTGACCAGCAGCCCGCCCAGCGCCGTCCCGTCGACCGCCTGGACGGTCCGGCTCATGCGGTCGATCAGCTTGGTGATCGCCCGCCGCACCACCACCCGGAGCACCGCCGCCACCACCAGGATCAGCAGCACCCTGAGCCCGATGGCGAGCCACGTCGACCAGTTCTGCCCGACCCAGCTGGCGGCGTCGGTCGCGCTCTCCTGGGCGTCCTGGAGCGTGGGCACCGTCGGGGCCGTCGACTCCGAGGGAGACGGCGACGGCGACGGGACGGCGGCCGTCAGGGCGGCGGACAAGGACACGGCGGGTACCTCCAGGTGCAGCGGTCTGCCTCCGGCCCGGCGGTCCGGGGCGGCCCGGGCGGTGCGGGACGCCGGGACCGCCGGGATCACGGGATGCTCACCGGACGGGCAGAACCAACACACTAACGGGGCATCGTGTGTGCGCCGTGCGTCCTGCGCGGGAGAGACCGGGCTCACGCGGGCTTGAACAGGCCGTGATCCGGGGGATGAATCCAGGTGTGGTCGAAAACACTCCCAGCCCGTTACCGGCACATGGTGGCGCTTTCACCAGGCATGAGGGGAGACTGGCTGCAGATCGTCCCGGCGCGAGCCACGCGCCGCCGGCGTACAAGGAGGCATCCGTGCCGCATGTCCTGGTCCTCAACGCGTCGTACGAGCCGCTCGGCGTCGTACCGCTCCGCCGCGCGCTCGTGCTCGTCCTCGAAAACAAGGCAGTCTGCCTCGAGGAGTCCGGCGCCTTCATGCACAGCGCAACCGTCACAGTCCCCGCACCCAGCGTGGTCCGGCTCAAGCGATTCGTGCGGGTTCCCTACCGGGGGCCCGTTCCTCTGACCCGTCGGGCGCTGTTCGCCCGTGACGGGGGCCGGTGCATGTACTGCGGTGGCGTCGCAACCAGCGTCGACCACGTCATCCCGCGCAGCCGCGGGGGCAAGCACGTCTGGGACAACGTGGTGGCCTCCTGCCGCCGCTGCAACCACGTGAAGGCCGACCGTCACCTGGTCGAGATCGGCTGGCGACTGCGCCACAAACCCGCTCCGCCCACCGGCCTTGCCTGGCGCATCATCGGCACCGGCCATAGGGACCCGCGCTGGCTGCCCTACTTGCAGCCGTACGGCGCGGACGACGCCTTGGCCCGGATCGACGGCATTTCCGCCTGAGAATCCGGGCCTTCGCATACCCCCCCGTGGCCGCCCCGGCCACGGGGCCCCAGGCACGCCCTCAACCCCACCGACCGTGAGCCTGCGCCTGCCCCGCCCCACGCGATCGCCCACCCCTCTTTGGCCGCCCACCCCGCTCGGTCTTCCTCACTGCCCCGCGGTTTCGCCCCGAGTGCCGGCGCGTGGGGTGGGTAGGGCTGGCGTTGTCCGTCGAAACCGTTGTCGCCGACAAGGAGAACGCCGTGCCCGCACCGGCTCACCTCTCGCTCCCGGCCCCCTGCAAACCCGTGCCCGGGCCGTCCGCCGAGCCCGACGACGTCCAGTTCTGCGTGTTCAGCGCGGAGGGCGCGCACGCCGAGACCCCGCTGACCAGCGAGCCACCGCTGCCCGACGCCGAGCCCCTGACCAGCGAGCCGCCACTGACCGACGGGGCCGCGCTGACCAGCGAGTCCGACGCGGTCGCCGACCCCTTCGGCCCGGTGCGGTAGATGGCCGAGCCCGGGCCGGCCGCCGCCCTCGACGAGGAGCTGCGCCGGCTCGCCGAGCTGCACGGAGTCGCCACCTCCTACCGCCCCGCCCCTGACCGCACGGTCGCCGCCTCCGCCTCCGCCGTCGTCGCCGCCCTGGCCGCGCTCGACGTCGACGCCGGCACCGGGCGGGCGGTCAGGGCCGCCCTCGCCGACCGCGAGCGTGAGCTGCGCACCCGGCTGCTGCCGCCGACGGTCGTGCACTGGATGGGCGCCCCGGGCCCCCTGGACGCCCTGCCGCCCGGCACCCGGCTGTGCGTCGACACCGAACAGGGCGGCACCGCCACCACAGCCGACGGGCTGCCGGCCGGTGTCCACCGGGTGACCGCCGCCGCCCCCGACGGCCGTAGCACCGAGGCCCGGCTGATCGTCGCCCCCGACCGGCTGCCCACCCCCGCCGGCCGGTCCTACGGACTCCTGGTCCAGCTGTACTCGCTGCTGTCCCGGCGGTCCTGGGGCATGGGCGACCTGGGGGACCTGAGCGAGCTGGCCGGCTGGGCAGGACGCACGGCCGGCGCCGGATTCGTGCAGGTCAACCCGTTGCACGCGGCCGTACCCGGCAGCCCGACCGACCCCTCCCCGTACCGGCCGTCCTCCCGTCGCTTCCCGGACCCGGCACACCTGCGGGTGGAGGACGTACCCGAGTTCGCGTACGTCGAGGACCGCGACCGCGTCCGCGGACTCCTCGACCGTGCCGCCCGGCTGCGCGCCGCCGTGCTGGACCAGGGCGCGCTCATCGACCGGGACGCGGTCTGGCAGCTCAAGCGCGAGGCACTGGAGCTGGTCAGGGAGGTGCCCCTGGCGCCGGGCCGGCGGGCCTCCTACGCCGACTTCCTCGCCCGGGAGGGCCGGGCCCTGGAGGACCACGCCACCTGGTGCGCGCTCGCCGAGGTGCACGGCTCCGACTGGCACACCTGGCCGCCCGAACTCCGCGACCCCCGTTCGTCCGGCACCGCACGGGCCCGCACCGACCTGATGGACCGCGTCGACCTGCACTGCTGGCTGGCCTGGCTCACCGACACCCAGCTCGGCGCCGCCCAGCGCGCCGCCCGCGAGGCGGGCATGCCGGTGGGGATCGTGCACGACCTCGCGGTCGGCGTGCACCCCAGGGGCGCCGACGCCTGGGCCCAGCAGGAGTACTTCGCCGCGGGGATGTCGGTGGGCGCACCGCCGGACGCCTTCAACGCACTCGGCCAGGACTGGGGCCTGCCGCCCTGGCGGCCGGACCGCCTCGCCCGCTCCGGGCACGCCCCCTACCGGCAGCTGCTGCGTGCCCTGTTCCGCTACGCGGGCGCGGTCCGCATCGACCATGTGATGGGCCTGTTCCGGCTGTGGTGGGTGCCGCAGGGCGAGCTGCCGACGCGGGGTGCGTACGTACGTCACGACGCCGAGGCGATGCTCGCGCTGCTCGCCCTGGAGGCGTCCAGGGCCGGGGCCGTGGTGATCGGCGAGGACCTGGGCACCGTGGAGCCCGGCGTACGCGAGACGCTTCAGCGGCGCGGGCTGCTCGGCACGTCGGTGCTGTGGTTCGAACGGGACTGGGCGGGCGACGGACGTCCCCTCCCGCCCCACCGCTGGCGCGCCGACTGCCTCGCCACCGCCACCACCCACGATCTGCCGCCCACGGCCGCCCGGCTCACCGGCGAGCACGTCGGACTCCGCGACCGCCTCGGCCTGCTGACCCGCCCGGCCGCGCAGGAGCGGGCGGACGCCGCCGCGGACACGGGGGAGTGGCTGGACCTGCTCGCCCGCCTCGGGCTGCTCCAGGGAGCGCCGGGCGACCGCTCGACGGCCGCCGAGGAGGCACGGGTCCAGGCGGTCCACCGCTTCCTGCTGCGCACCCCCGCCCGGCTGGTCGGCGTCTGGCTCCCGGACGGCGTCGGCGACCGCCGCCCGCAGAACGTCCCGGGCACCTGGGACCAGTACCCCAACTGGCGGCTGCCCATCGCTGACGCGGACGGCCGCCCGGTGACCCTGGAGGAGCTGACCGCCTCACCCCGGCTGCGCGCCCTGCTGGAGACCCTGCGCACCGACGCATGAACGGCTACGGCACCCCGGGCGCGGTTCACGTCCGGGCGTTCGCTACTTTTGCACCGTGGACAATAAGAACGCCCTGCGCGTCGGCGCCCTGGCCGCCGGTACGACGCTGATGATGCTGCTCATGTCGTCCCCCGCGCTCGCGCTCACCCGCGACGACGGCGATGACCCCGGCACGGGCCTGAGCGTCATCGAGACGCTGGGCCTCTACGTGCTGGCCCCGCTGGCACTGTTCGCGGTCATCGCGGGCCTGGTCATGGTCCTCGACAAGTCAAAACACCGAGTAACAAAGCCCAACGCCAAGGCCTGACCCAAGGGCGCGCGGGGCCGCATCGATCTCCGGCTCCGCCGCGCGATGGGGGCCAGCGAGTCGCGCCCCAAAGGGGCGCGGGGAACGGCGCGACCAGCCACAACGGCGCCGCAGCTGATCGACGGCATGCCGCACCCCATTTCGGCGCGGCACGCAGGCGCGCCCCGGAGGGGGCGGGGCCGTCTCGATATGCGGCTCCGCCGCGCGATGGGGGCCAGCGAGTCGCGCCCGAAGGGGCGCGGGGCTGTATCGATTTGCGGCTCCGCCGCGCGGGCGCGACCAGCCACGACGGCGCCGCAGCTGATCGACGGCATGTCGCACCCCATTTCGGCGCGGCACGCAGGCGCGCCCCGGAGGGGGCGGGGCCGCCTCGATATGCGGCTCCGCCGCGCGATGGGGGCCAGCGAGTCGCGCCCGAAGGGGCGCGGGGCTGTATCGATTTGCGGCTCCGCCGCGCGGGCGCG
>NZ_JBIWKB010000021.1:120788-144811 GCF_044765425.1 Streptomyces sp. NPDC102462
GACCAGCCACGACGGCGCCGCAGCTGATCGACGGCATGTCACCCCGCATCCACGAGCGGCCCCCGCCCCACCGCAAGGTGGCTTGTAAGCGGCTTGGGCCACTTACAAGCCACCGTAGGCCGCCGGAGGCCTACGCGTCTGCCGCCTGCGCGTCCAGCGCCCGCCGCACGCCCGCGCGGGACTCCGAGACGAGGCGCCGCAGGGCCGCGTTGGGCTCGGCGGAGGCGAGCCAGGCGTCCGTCCTGCGCAGGGTCTCCTCGGACACCTGGATCGACGGGTAGAAGCCGACCGCGATCTGCTGGGCCATCTCGTGCGAGCGAGCCGCCCAGATGTCCTTGACGACCTCGAAGTAGCGCTCCGTGTAGGGCGCCAGCAACTCGCGCTGGTCGGTCTGCATGAAGCCGCCGATCACCGCCTCCTGGACGGCGTTCGGGAGCTTGTCGGACTCGATGACCGACGCCCACGCCTCCGCCTTGGCCTCCGGCGTCGGACGGGCCGCCCGCGCGGTGGCCGCATGCCGCTCGCCGGCCGCGGTCTTGTCCCGCTCGTACTCGCCGGCGATCTCCGCCTCGTCGAACCGGCCGACCGCCGCGAGCCGTTCCACGAACGCCCAGCGCAGGTCCGTGTCCACGGCCAGGCCCTGCACGGTCTGCGTGCCGTCCAGCAGGCCCTCCAGCAGATCCAGCTGCTCCGGCGTCCGTGCGGTCGCCGCGAACGCCCGGGCCCAGGCCAGCTGGTGGTCGCTGCCCGGCGCGGCGGAGCGCAGATGCGCCAGCGTGGCGTCCGTCCAGCGGGTGAGCAGCGCCTCGCGGGCGGCGGGGTTGGCGTACAGCTCGATCGCCAGCTTCACCTGCCGCTGGAGCGACTGCACCACGCCGATGTCGGACTCCTTGCCGATGCCGGACAGCACCAGGGACAGGTAGTCACGGGTGGCAAGCTCCGCGTCCCGGGTCATGTCCCAGGCCGATGCCCAGCACAGGGCGCGGGGCAGCGAGGAAGCGAAGTCGCCGAGGTGGTCGGTGACGAAGGCGAGTGACGCCTCGTCCAGCCGTACCTTCGCGTACGACAGGTCGTCGTCGTTGAGCAGGATCACGGCCGGGCGGCGCCGTCCGGTCAGCTGCGGCACGGCCGTCAGCTCGCCGTCCACGTCCAGCTCGATCCGGTCGGCCCGCACCAGCTTGCCGCCGGCCTCGTCGAGGTCGTACAGGCCGACCGCGATGCGGTGCGGGCGCAGCGTCGGCTCGCCCTTGGCGCCGGCGGGCAGCGCGGGGGCCTCCTGGCGGATCGCGAACGATGTGATGACGCCGTCGGCGTCCGTCTCGATCTGCGGCCGCAGGATGTTGATGCCGGCCGTCTCCAGCCACTTCTTCGACCAGGTCTTCAGATCGCGGCCGGAGGTCTCCTCCAGGGCGCCCAGCAGGTCGGACAGGCGCGTGTTGCCGTACGCATGCCGCTTGAAATAGGTCTGCACGCCCGTGAAGAACTCGTCCATGCCGACGTAGGCGACGAGCTGCTTGAGCACGCTGGCGCCCTTGGCGTACGTGATGCCGTCGAAGTTGACGAGCACGTCGTCCAGGTCGCGGATCTCGGCCATGATCGGGTGCGTGGAGGGCAGCTGGTCCTGCCGGTAGGCCCATGTCTTCATGGAGTTGGCGAAGGTGGTCCACGCGTGCGGCCACCGGGAGTCCGGTGCGTGGGCCTGGCAGGCGATGGAGGTGTAGGTGGCGAACGACTCGTTCAGCCACAGGTCGTTCCACCACTCCATGGTGACCAGGTCGCCGAACCACATGTGGGCCAGCTCGTGCAGGATGGTCTCGGCCCGCATCTCGTAGGCCGCGTCGGTCACCTTGGACCGGAAGACGTACTGGTCCCGGATGGTGACCGCGCCCGCGTTCTCCATCGCGCCGGCGTTGAACTCCGGCACGAAGAGCTGGTCGTACTTCTCGAACGGGTACGCGTAGTCGAACTTCTCCTGGAACCACTCGAAGCCCTGCCGGGTCACCTCGAAGATCGCGTCCGAGTCCAGGAACTCGGCGAGCGAGGGACGGCAGTAGATGCCGAGGGGCACGCTCCGGCCGTCCTTCTCGTACACGCTGTGCACCGAGTGGTACGGGCCGGCGATCAGCGCGGTGATGTACGTCGAGATGCGCGGCGTCGGCGCGAAGACCCAGGTGTCGTCCTTGGGCTCGGGCGTCGGCGAGTTGGAGATGACGGTCCAGCCCGTCGGCGCCTTCACGGTGAACTGGAAGGTCGCCTTCAGGTCCGGCTGCTCGAACGAGGCGAAGACCCGGCGGGCGTCCGGCACCTCGAACTGGGTGTACAGGTATGCCTGCTCGTCGACCGGGTCGACGAAGCGGTGCAGCCCCTCGCCGGTGTTCGTGTACGCGCAGTCGGCCACGACCCGCAGCACGTTGCGGCCCGTCAGCAGGCCGGGCAGCGCGATCCGGGAGTCGGCGAAGACCTCGGCCGGGTCGAGCGGGTCGCCGTTCAGCGTCACCTCGTGAACGGTGGGGGCCACCAGGTCGATGAAGGACTCGGCGCCCTGTTCGGCGACGTCGAAGCGCACCGTGGTCACGGACCGGTAGGTGCCTCCCCCACTCTGCGCCCCGGAGAGGTCGAGATCGACCTCGTAGGAGTCAACGGTGAGCAGCTTCGCCCGCTGCTGAGCCTCTTCGCGAGTCAGGTTTGTGCCAGGCACGCGGTCATCTCCTCGTTATGTGTGGGTTGCGCCATCCTTCCACGGGTCGTCCACGCAACGCGATGTCCGGATCCCGCCGGTGACCGGGGCGGACGCGCGTCAGCCTGGGGGCATGACGATGTACACCGCCCGCCCCATCGGCCCGACGGCCCTGAAGGAACTGCGCTCCGTGGACGACGCGGGGCGTAAGACGGTTCCCCTGATCGACGACGAGGGCGGCGCGCCGCTGCGCTGCTGCCTGCGCCGCAGCGCTCCCGGCGAGTCGATCGCGCTCGTCTCGTACGCGCCGCTGCGCCGCTGGGCGGCCACGACCGGGGCCGAACCCGGTGCGTACGACGAGCAGGGGCCGGTCTTCATCCACGCCGGGCCGTGCCCGGGACCGGAGGGCGACGGCCTCCCCTTCACCGGCGCCCACCGCACGGTCCGCCGCTACTCGGCGGCGGGGCACATCCTGGGCGGGCGCCTGGTCGAGGATCCGGAGGGCTTCGCACCGGCCTTCACGGAGGCGTTCGCCGACCCGGAGGTGGCATTCGTCCACGTGCGCGCGGTGGAGTACGGCTGCTTCCTCTACGAGGTGGGCAGGGCTTAGCTCCACACGGTAGTACGAGGGGTGGCTAGAGCGATCCCACCCTGCTACCGTGGCGGTATGAAGATCAGTGTGAGCCTGCCGCAGGAGGACGTCACCTTCGTCGACGAGTACGCGGCCCGCACCGACGCGGAGTCCCGTTCGGCCGTGATACACGCCGCCATCGAGCTGCTGAAGCAGGCACAGCTCGAGGAGGAGTACGCGGAGGCGTTCGCCGAGTGGGACGGCAGCGAGGACGCGGAGTTCTGGGACCGGTTCTCGGGGGACGGGCTGAGCGATGAAGCGCGGTGACATCTACCTGGTCGACTACGAACCGGCACGGGGCAGTGAGGCGAACAAGGCTCGCCCCGCCGTGATCGTCTCGAACGACGGCGCCAACGCGGCGGTCGAGCGAACGGGTCGTGGCGTCGTCACGCTGGTTCCCCTGACGTCGAACACGGCTCGCGTCTATCCGTTCCAGGTGCTGATTCCCGCCGACGAATGCGGTCTTCCCAAGGACTCCAAGGTGCAGTGCGAGCAGGTGCGCGCGCTCGCCCCGGAACGGCTGCTGCGGCCGATCGGATCGGTGCCCCGGCCGCGCATGGCGGAGATCGACGTGGCCCTGCGCAGGCACCTCGCCCTGTGAACCGCGCGAGGGTGCGCCCACCCGGTGGGCGCACCCTCGCGCGTGGTCAGGCCGTCAGCTCGGTGGCGACGAGTTCCGCGATCTGGACGGCGTTCAGGGCCGCGCCCTTGCGCAGGTTGTCGCTGGAGACGAACAGGGCCAGGCCGTTGTCCACCGTCTCGTCGCGGCGGATGCGGCCCACGTACGACGGGTCCTGGCCGGCCGCCTGGAGCGGGGTCGGGATGTCGCTGAGGGCCACGCCCGGCGCCCCGGCGAGCAGTTCCGTGGCCCGCTCAGGGGACAGCGGACGCGCGAAGCGCGCGTTGACCTGGAGGGAGTGGCCGGAGAAGACCGGGACGCGGACACAGGTGCCGGAGACCTTCAGGCCGGGGATCTCCAGGATCTTGCGGGACTCGTTGCGCAGCTTCTGCTCCTCGTCGGTCTCGTTCAGGCCGTCGTCGACGAGGTTGCCCGCGAAGGGCAGCACGTTGAAGGCGATGGGGCGCTTGTAGACCTGCGGTTCCGGGAAGGCGACGGCCGAACCGTCGTGGGTGAGCCGGTCCGCCTCACCCACCACCTTCTGGGCCTGCCCGTGCAGCTCCGCCACGCCCGCGAGGCCCGAGCCGGACACCGCCTGATAGGTGGCGACGACCAGCGCCTCCAGGCCCGCCTCCCGGTGCAGCGGCTTGAGGACCGGCATCGCGGCCATCGTCGTGCAGTTCGGGTTGGCGATGATGCCCTTGGGGCGGTCGGCGATCGCGTGCGGGTTCACCTCGGAGACCACCAGGGGCACGTCCGGGTCGCGCCGCCAGGCCGAGGAGTTGTCGATCACGACGGCGCCCTGGGCGGCGACCTTCTCGGCCAGCGCCCGGGAGGTGGCGCCGCCCGCGGAGAACAGGACGATGTCAAGGCCGGTGTAGTCGGCGGTCGCCGCGTCCTCCACGGACACGCCGTCCAGGACCGTACCGGCGGAACGGGCGGAGGCGAACAGGCGCAGTTCGTCCAGCGGGAAGTTCCGTTCGGTGAGGATCCTGCGCATGACCGTGCCGACCTGCCCGGTGGCTCCGACGATTCCGACCCTCACGGCGACTCCCTCTGCGTGTGTGCTGTTCGCTTTGTTGCGTTGTGGTGCGGGGTTGATGCGGTGTGTTGCCTGTGTTCCGTTGCGTGCCGCCTGTGTGCCGCGGGCGCTGCCCGCGTGCCCGGCCCGGCGGCGGCCTTTCCATCATGCGGCCCGGCCCGGTCCGCGTGTCCACTTCTTTGCCCGGCGCGGCCCACGACCGGGCGGGCCGGGCCGGGCGGCCGACCCGGTGTGTTCCGTTCACACCCCCGTTGAGCTGGAGAAATTCCCCCGCGGACGCCGTTGCGCCGCAAGCTGTGCTGCCTCCCGGCTGCCCGCCGCCGACCCCGCCACACGGCGGTGTGACGTACGCCTCCACCCGCCCGGAGAATTCCCCCGAACGTTCCGGCCGCCCGTGGCGTCGTAGGAGAAACGTGGTGAGGGGGTGGCTTGTGCTGCGCAGAAGGGCCCGGCGCGGCCCGGAGCCGATCGCCGGTGGGGGCGACGATCCGCTGGACGCGGCCCAGGAACGCCGGGTGCGGGCGGTGCTGGCACTGGGCGGCGTGCCGCAGGCGGACCTGCTGGACGGGGTGCAGCAGGTCCGCCTGCGGCTGCTGGAGCGAGCCGCGAAGGGCGAGGAGGCGCCGCGCGACGTGTCCGCGTGGGCGGCGGTCGTGGCCTCCAATCTGGCCATGGACTGGCACCGGGCCAAGCGCCGCCAGGAACGGCTCGGTGAACGGCTGGCCTCGCTCCGGCAGGCGGACCAAACCTCAGGCGAGGAGACCAGCCTGCTGTCCCTCGCCGTCGCCCAGGGCCTGGACGAGCTGCCCGACGCCCAGCGTCAGGTCCTCGTCCTGCGGTTCTACGCCGATCTGCCGGTGCGCGGGATCGCCCGGGAACTCGGCATCCCCGAGGGCACGGTCAAGAGCAGGCTGCACACGGCGGTCCGGGCCCTGCGGGCCCGCCTGCACGAGGACGAGGTGGTGTGACGTGACCGCCGAGCACGATCCGTACGACGGCACCGACGCGCTGCTGGCCGCGATCACCGGGGAGGAGCCGTCGGCCGAGGCCCGTTCCGACCCCGCCCGCATGGCTGAGCACCGCAAGGCGGCTGCCGACGTGGCACTCCTGCGGCAGCAGCTCGGGATCATCGGGGACGCGCTCGCGGCGCCCGCCCCCGCCGAGAGCCCCGCACCGCGGCGCACACCGCGGCCCGCGCGCCCCCGGCGCCGCTTCCCGGCCCTCGCCTTCGGCGCCCTGGCCGTGGCCTGCGCGGCGACCGTCCTGGCCGGCCTGGGCTGGCTGCTGGCCCAGCCCGGCACCGGCCTCTCGGCGGGCGCCGACGACAGCGCGGCCAAGGCCGAGAGCCGCTCCGACAGCCGCTCGGCGTACCCGGCGGTGTGCGCCCGGCTCGTGGTCGAGGGCGATGTCGTCGACGTCGAGGCGGTGCCCGGCACCGGGTCGGAGCGGGTCACCCTGCGCGTGACCCGCTACTACCGGCCCGAGCGTGGCGAGGCCGAGGTCACCGTGGTGACCGACGAGTCCGTCGCGCCGCGCCCGGGCGAGCACGTCCTGCTGGCCGTCCCGCGCGGCGCTGAGGCCCCCGACCTGTGGGTGACGGACGGGCGGGAGATCGCGGAGCAACGCACCGATGTCGAACGGGGCCTGGCGGCCACGCCCGTCGCCGGGTGCCCATGAGACACGGCGAAGGGGCGGGCGCCCGCCGGGCCGCCCGCCCCTGCCCACCGCGGCACCGAGACACGGTGCCAACGACGTCATCACGTCACGGCGTGACCTTCCCGATCTGCACGCTGCCGGTGCCCGCGACCGTGCCGCGCGCGTTCACCAGCTGCACCCGGCCGAAGAACTCGCGGCCCTCCGGGGCCGGCGCTGCGGCCGTGACCTGTCCGGTCACCGTGGTCGAGGCGCCCGTACCGAGCTTCACCGGCGTCGTCGTGTCCACCGTGACGGTGCCGAGCGTGGCCGCGAAGAACACGTCCCGGTAGTCGTAGTCGGTGGAGCCCGCCGGCACCGAGTAGCCGTAGACCTCGACGGTGTAGGTGCCCGCGGCCGGTTCGGCGATGGAGACCGCCTCCTCGGAGTCGCCGTCCGCGGACAGGGCGACCTGGTTGCCGTCGGCGTCGTACACGGTCAGGTCCAGGTCGGCGGCGGTGTCGGAGACATTGCCGATGGCGACGTCCAGGGACTGGGCGCCCTCCGGCACGGTCACCTCGGTGATCGCGCTCTCGCCCTCCTTGATGGCGGGCCGGTCCGACTTCGCGGAGCCGAGCGGGCCGCCGGCCAGCCTGCCGTCCAGGGCGGCGAACCGGTTGGTGACCTTCCAGGAGGCGGTGGCCGGGACACCGACCTTCGCCTCGGGCACGGTCACGGTCGCCGGGTCGAAGACCGCACCGAGGACGGCGACGTCCAGCTTGTACGGGTTGTCGAGCAGCGGCGAGGTGCGGCGCGACTCGACCTCGACCTCCCAGACCCCGGCCTGCGGGTCGGCGTACGAACGCACGTCGGGCCGGCAGCCGTTGCCGTTCAGGTAGTTGTTGTAGCAGTACGGCGTCGAGGTGTTGTCGACCGGAACGCCGTACGGGTGGACGGAGATGAACCGGGTCTGGCTCTTGTCCTTCAGCCCGCCGATCGCGACCTCCAGGGACTTGGCGCCCTCGGGGACCGTCAGGAAGTACGACTGCGTGCTGTTGCGCTGCACCGAACCCGACGCCGAGTAGGTGTAGTGGACCGGCGCCGCGACCACGACCGTGGTGAGGATCTGCTTGTCGACGCCCCGTGTCTTCGGGTCGTCGACCTCCAGGATCGCGCTCTTGAGACCCGCGGACCTCGGGGCGGCCTGGACCTTGACGGTCACCGGCTGGTTCAGCGGCAGCTTCACCTCGTCGGAGCCGACGATCCGGAAGGTGTCAGCGGCGTTGTTCTCGAAGTGCAGCTCGTGCCGGATCGCCTTGTCCGCGCCGGAGGTACGGGTGATCGTGACGTCGTACGTCTTCTTCTGCCCGGCCTTCAGCCCGCCCTCGCGGTCGTACAGGCCGGTGCCGAAGCCCGGCGTCTTCAGCGCGAAGTCGATCGCGGTGTCGACCGGCGCCTTGACCGTGTAGTCATGGGCGCTCGCGCCCTTCGTGATGGCCTTCCACGCGTCGACGATGTTGATCAGGCCCGCGCCCTCCTCGTACGCCTGCACCCCCTTGATGTGGTCGGCGGTCGAGGTCAGGGCGGTGCGCAGGGTCGCCGGGGTGAGGTCGAGGTGCCGCTGCTTCGCGGCGCTCAGCAGCAGGGCGCTCGCGCCGGCCGCCTGCGGGGAGGCCATCGAGGTGCCCTGGAGCATCGAGTAGCCGGCCGGCAGGGAGTAGCCCGCCTCGGCGACCGGGCCGCCGGGCAGCCAGGTCTGGGTGGTGTTGATCGCGGCGCCGGGCGCGGTCAGGGTCGGGGTGAAGCCGCCGTCCTCGCGCGGTCCGCGGGAGGAGAAGGGCATCATCGCGTACTTCTTCTCCACCTGGGAGCCGTAGTTGGCGGCCCAGGTCTCCTTGGAGATGCTGGCGCCGACGGAGATCACCTTGTCGGCCAGGCCCGGGTCGCCGATCGTGTTGGCGCCGGGACCCGAGTTGCCCGCGGAGATGACGAGCTGCACGCCGTAGGTGTCGATGAGCCGCGTGTACAGCTCGGCGCGCGCGTTGTTGCCGTCGTTGAGCGCCGGCAGGCCGCCGATCGACATGTTGACGATGTCGACGCCGCGGTTGGCCACCAGGTCGATCATGCCCTCGGTGAGCGCGACGTTGGTGCAGCCGCCGCTCCAGGTGCAGGCACGCGAGGAGACGATCTTCGCGCCGGGAGCGGCGCCGTTCATCTTGCCGCCGAACAGGCCGTTGGCGGAGGTGATGCCGGCGACGTGCGTGCCGTGCTCCGACTCGATGACGCCGATGTTGACGAAGTCGGCCTTCTTGCCGACCCAGGACCCGCCGTAGGGGTCCATCGGCACGTCCTTGCGGATCTGCACGACGAACGGCTGCCGTTCGACCACGTCGGTCTTCGGGTCGTCGGTGCCGAAGTAGCCGACCTGGTAGCCGTCCTTGTACGGCTTCATCGGCGTGTCGTCACCGAAGTCGTTGTTGTTGTTCAGGTCGACCCGGACCGTGCCCGCCGCGGGGTCGTAGAGCACGCCCCAGGAGTCGGTGGTGTCGCCGTCCCGGTTGGCGTCGCCCTTCGCGTCACCGCCCGCGGTGGAGGACTCCTTGAAGACGCTGACCTGGTAGGAGCCCGCCGGGGCCCGCCAGCTGCGGCCGTCGTAGGTGAACGACGGCCCGGAGACGGCGCTGACCATCGGCCGCCACGTCTGGTCGCTGTCCACGATCGGGTCGGTGGCCGTCACCCAGTCGACGATCTTCCGCTCGCCGGTGGTGGTCTTCTGCAGCGCCGGATGGCCGAGGTCGACGCCGGAGTCGAGGATGCCGATGGTGACGCCGCGGCCGTCCGCCTTCGGGTTCTTCTTCACGAGGTCGACGGCGCCCGTCTCGAAGGACGGGTTGTACGGGTTCTCGGCGGGGGTGTTCCTGCCCGGTGCCGGATAGGTCTTCGCCGTCGCGGCGGACCCGGCCTTGCCCGCGGTGTCCCCGGCGGGCGTCGGGTCGTCGAGCGGGATCTCCTGGCGCAGGTCGATGGCGTGCACCGAGGAGAGCTTGGCGGCGGCGGCGATGGCCGCGTCCGCCTTACCGGTCGGGACGGTGGCACGGACGTAGCCCAGCTTGTCGTAGGTGCGGCCGACAGAGCCGCCCTTGACCGCGTTCAGCTGCTCGGCGACCTGCGCGGTCCGGCCGGGCGCGGTCGCGATCATCATCGTGACGTTCTTCTCGCCGGCCGCCCTGGCCTCGGCGAGCAGGTCGGCGTCGTCCGAACCCAGCTTGTCGTGGGCGGGTTTGACGCCGGGGTCGGCCGTCGCCGCGGTGGTGGTCGCGGCGAAGGCCAGGGGTATCGGGCCGGCCGCGGAGAGCGCGGCCACCAGACCCGCGGCCACGGCGATGCGGGCCACGCGTCTCGCGCCCGGTATCGGGTCGCTCTTGGAGGAGAGGGTCATCGGCATCCCTTGTGCGTAAAGGAACGTTGAGCACGGCAGTCCGGATTTCGGTGCCGGACGATCGCTCAGCTTTACCCAAAGGTGAGAACTTTGGGGAGAGTTGACCGTGGCGTGAGGGAGGTATGGCGTACATCCGCCATACGCCACGGGGGACTTAGATGGCCAAAGGGTGATCTTTCGCCGATTATTTCGAGATCGTTAACGCGTGCGGTGGCGGAATGCCGTCGCCTTGTCGCCCGGCCCGCCGCCCCGTTCCCCGAGCAGGGGTGCCACGGCTAACGTCGGCCCGTGCGCAAGAGACTTCGGGTGGCGGCCTACGCCGTGTGCGTCCGCGACGGACAGATCCTGCTCGCCCGCTCGCCCGCCCCCGCGGGCCCGCCCGAGTGGGTGCTGCCCGGCGGCGGCATGGAGCACGGCGAGGACCCCTACGACACGGTGCGCCGCGAGGTGCGCGAGGAGACCGGCTACCGCATCGAGGTGACCGGACTGCTCGGCGTGGACTCGCTGCGCCGGACGGTGCCGCGCCGCTTCGGCCGCACCGTCGACCATCACGGCGTACGGCTCGTCTACGAGGGCCGGATCACCGGCGGCGAACTGCGCAACGAGGTCAACGGCTCCACCGACCTGGCCGCCTGGCGGGACCTGTCCGCGGTGGCCGGCCTGAACCGGGTGCCGCTCATCGACGCCGCGCTGCGGCTGTGGCGCGAACGCCCGGCCGCGGGACGGCCCCAGGCGGCGCCCGGCGGCCGTCCCCTACCCCCGCAGATGAACCCGGAGTGACCGGCCCCCGGCCGCCCGCGGTCCGCCACATGACCGCGCACCGTACACGGTGATCCACGTACGGTGATCGGCGCCGCACGTTGCCGCCCCGTTCACGCGCAGGTCACCCCAGGTGCCAACGATCCAGAGCGAGCGGGATGTTCGCAATGGCGATCACCCCGCGACCACTGCCGACGCGTTCGCACTCGGGGAGACCGCGCCATGTCGCGCACACGCTCTGTCGCCACCTCCGCTGTGGCGGTCAACCGCCGTACCGTCCTCGCCGCCGTGGGAGCGGTGTCCCTGTCCGCGGGCGTCGGCTACGCCCTGCGCCCCACCGACAGCCAGGCCGCCACCGCCTCCCAGGCGCCCCTCGCCTCCTCCCGGAAGGCGCCCGCGCCGCCGCCGGCCCCCTACACCAGGGGCACCACCGTGGACTCCGTCGCCGCCCCGCGGGGCGGCTCCGGCTACCGGCGCCTCGGCGACGGGCCCGGCTGGCCGCGGGTGGTGCGCGACGAACTGGCCGCGCCCAAGTCCGGCCGCGCCGGCCGCCGTACCCCGCTCGCCGCGTTCGTACAGCTCACCGATCTGCATCTGATGGACGTCCAGCACCCGCTGCGGCTTGAGTTCCTGCGCTCCACCGACCCGCACGCCTGGCGCCCGCACGAGGCGCTGACCGTGCAGGGTGCCGTCTCGCTCGTCGAGCGGGTCAACGCGCTGCGCGGCGCGCCGGTCACCGGGTCGCCGCTGCACTGCGTCATGACCACCGGCGACAACACCGACAACAACGCCCGCTCCGAACTGGAGTGGTTCATGAAGGTCATGAGCGGCGGCACCATCACCCCCAACTCCGGTGACCCGCGGCACTACGAAGGCGTCCAGAACAGCGGTCTCAAGATGTTCTGGCAGCCCGACTCGGTGCTCCGCGACCGGGACAAGGCGTTCGGATTCCCGCGGCTGGCGGGCTATCTGGCGGCCGCGGTCCGTGAGGTCCGCAGCCCCGGCCTGAACCTGCCCTGGTACTCCACGGTCGGCAACCACGACTCCCTGCCGCTCGGCTGCTACGGCTCCCACGGCGACCCCTACCTCACCGAGTACGCGGTCGGCGGCAAGAAGCTGATGAGCCTGGACGCGGCCGAGGCGAAGAAGCTCCAGGACACCATCAAGAACGCCACCGACCCGCACGGCGCGGGCTTCCGGGACCTGCTCAAGGCGCACGCGCGCGACCTGCGGTCCATCACGCCCGACGAGAAGCGCGCCCCCTACACCCCGGCCGACTACCTCAAGGCCCATCTCGACCCGGCGCACACCGGATCCGGGCCGGTCGGCCACGGGTACTCGTCGGCCAACGTGGACGCCGGCACCCAGTACTACGCGTTCCGCATCACCGACGACGTGATCGGCATCAGCCTGGACACCACGGACCCGGGCGGCCACTACGAAGGCTCCATCGGCACCGCCCAGTTGAACTGGCTGGACAAGACCCTGCGGGACAACGCGGACGCGTACGCGATCGTCTTCAGCCACCACACCAGCGGCTCGATGGACAACTCCCGCCCCGATCCGGCCCGTCCCGGCGAGCGCCGGCACGACGGTGCCGCGGTCCTCTCCGTCCTCGCGCGCCACGCCAACGTGCTGGCCTGGGTGAACGGGCACATCCACCGCAACGCCATCACCCCGCACGCCGCAGCCGGCCGCCGCTCCTTCTGGGAGATCTCCACCGCCTCGCACGTCGACCACCCCCAACTCGCCCGCGTGATCGAGCTGGTGGACAACAAGGACGGCACGCTGTCGCTGTTCACCACGCTCGTCGAGTCCGCTGCACCGCACCGTGCCGATCACGCGGACCTGTCCCAGACCGGCCTGGCCGCCCTCTATCGTGAACTGTCCTTCAACGCCCCCGGCGCCAACAGGACGCTCGCGGGCTCCGCGGCCGACCGCAACACGGAGCTGGTGCTGAAGAAGGGCTGAGCCACAAGGGCCGGAACACGCTCAACCGGCCCACGGCGAGGCAACCTCCGCCACCGCCTCGGTGTCCCTCCCCGCGACTCAGCTCAACGAGCCCAGCAGGTAGGGGGAACGACATGTCCGTACGTACGGCAGTGGTGGGAGCGACGGTCGTGGTGCTGTCGTCGGCGCTCGCGGGACCGGCGCTGGCGGCCGAGCCCGCCCGGGGAGCCGACGGCCACGCGGCCACCCGCCGGGCCATCGAGGCCGCGGTCGCCGACGGTGTGCCCGGCGTCACCGCGGGGGCCCGGGACACCCACGGCACCTGGTCGGCGACGGCCGGCGTCGGCGACCTGCGCACCGGCGCCCCGCGCTCCGCCGCCGACCGCTACCGCGTCGGCAGCATCACCAAGACCTTCGTCGCCACCGTCCTGCTCCAACTGGAGGCCGAGGGCCGGGTGTCGCTGGACGACCCGGTGGACACCTGGCTGCCCGGGGTGGTGCGCGGCCACGGCCACGACGGCCGCGCGATCACCCTGCGCATGCTCCTGAACCACACCAGCGGCATCTACAACTACACGGCCGACGAAGCCTTCGGCCGCACCTACTTCCTCAAGGACGGCTTCCTGCGGCACCGTTACGACACCCTGACCCCGCGCGAGCTGGTGGCGATCGCCATGCGTCACCGGCCGGACTTCGCGCCGGGCACGTCCTGGACCTACTCGAACACTAACTACGTCCTGGCGGGCATGGTGATCGAGCGGGTGACGGGCCGTTCCTACGCCGAGGAGATCGGCCGGCGGATCATCCGGCCGCTGAGGCTCACGGGCACCTCGGTGCCGGGCACCCGGGTCACCCTCCCGCGGCCGAGCAGCCGCGCCTACTCGAAGTTCGAGCAGATCACGACGGGCCCCACCTACGACGTCACGCGGCTGAACCCGTCCATCGCGTCCTCCGCGGGCGAGATGGTCTCCGACTCGGCCGACCTGATCCGGTTCTACCGGGCCCTGCTCAGCGGCGACCTGCTGCCCGCGCGGCAGCTGAAGCAGATGAAGACCACGGTCGCGGCCGGCGAGACCCCGAACACGGGCTATGGCCTGGGCCTCATGGACCGCACCCTGTCCTGCGGCGTCCATGTCTGGGGGCACGACGGGGGCATCCACGGCTCCAGCTCCTCGGCGGCGACGACGGCCGACGGCCGGCACGCGCTGGCGGTCAACTTCAACGGGGACTGGTCCGGGGACATGGACGCGGTGCTGGAGGGCGAATTCTGTTAGCCACCGTCTGTCGGCCACCGTGTCGACGCTGACGTGAGGGGCCGTCGGTCGGCTGCGGCAGCATGGTGGCCGGTCGCGCAGTTCCCCGCGCCCCTTCGGGGGCGTTGCCGGACCGCAGCGGGCTGCAATCGCCCTGATCACCGGGGCAGGACGAGGACGTGCGCGGCCGGGGGGCGGTCGCCGGACGCCATCAGCGCGGTGCGGACCACCGCCGCCTGCTGCTCAAGCGACTCCCGGAGCTTCCTCGGGGAGATGTGCACGACCGTGATGCCGAGCCGCTCCAGCAGCTCACGCTTGCGCGCGTACTCCGACCAGAGCGCGTCCTCGTCCTGGCGCGCGGCCCGGGTGTCCAGCTCCACCGCCACCGCCTCGTCGGGCCAGTAGGCGTCCAGGCCGCCGAGGTGCGGGCCGCCGGGCAGCCGCAGGTCCACGTTCCACACCGGGTCCGGCAGGCCGTACTCCCGCACCATCCGGTACAGGCGGTCCTCGGCGAGGGCCCTGCCCTCGGCCAGCAGCGAGTCCACTGCGTCCACCACGTGCGGCCGGGCGAGCAGCCTGGCCTGGTGCAGCTCGCGGACCACGGCGGCCGGCTCGCAGTGGCCGGCCCGGACCGCCTCGGACAGCAGCGGACGCACCTCGTGCGCCTCCGTGAGGTCCGCGACCGCGTCCGCCACGGCCCGCGGCACCGGCGCCACCGGCAGTCCCGTCACCTGCTGCGGGGCGGGCATGACCGGCGTGCGCACGATGCGCACCGCGTCCGTGGAGCGCAGCCGCCGCGCGCGCGGGACCAGCACGTCGATGCGGTCCAGGGCCGGCAGCGGGGGCGTCGAGGAGAAGCCGTGCAGGGTCAGCGCGGCCAGCCCGGTGATCATCGCCTCGGCGTACACGGGGCCGTGCGGCCCTTCGGGGCTGGGCTGCTGCGGCACGCCGGTACCCGGGAAGCGGGCCGCGTACAGCAGCGTCGCGTGCAGGCGCTCCTCGCTCGTGGGTGGCCCGGAGCGCAGCAGGACCACGCCCGGCAGCAGTTGCCGCCAGGGGCCGCCGGGGCGGCACCGCTCGGTCAGTTCGGCCGCGGAGACGCCGTGCTTGCGCAGCTGTGCCGCGGTCAGCACCCGGCGGTGGATGTCGCTGAGGTGGTGCAGGGGGCGGGGGGAGAGCGGGGTGTTGTGGGTCATGATCTCCACGTTCCCGCCACCGGTCGTTCCTGTAACCGCTGTTACACGCTCGTCGACAAATACGGACAAGGCGTCACTAAAGGACGGTTGTTCGGATGCCGAGTAGACACCGAAAACCCCTGGTCCGTTCGGGTGCGGTCCAGGGGTTACGGCTGCTATTGACCGAATTCCGTAACGGTCACGGACGGGCCGATCATTGGCCAGAGGTGTCGGCGTCCCGGGCCTGCCCGCGCAGCGCCCGGGCCAGGTCGTCCCGCGCCTCCAGCACCAGCCTGCGCAGCGCGGGAGCCGCCTCACGGTGGGACTCCAGCCATCCGTCCGCCGCCGCCAGCGTCTGCGGCGAGTCCTGGTAGGCCGGGAACAGGCCCCTGACCACGTCCATGCCGATCTGGATCGACCGCTCCCGCCACACCCGCTCGATCGCCGCGAAGTACTGCTGCGCGTACGGTGCCGTCAGCTCCCGCTGCGAGGGCTGCGCGAACCCCGCGATGGTCGCCTCGACCAGCGCGTTGGACAGCGCCTGGGACTCCACCACCTGAGCCCACGCCTGCGCCTTGACCGCGGCCGAGGGCCGGGCGGCCAGACAGCGGACCTGGTGCCGCTTGCCGGACGCCGTGTCGTCGCGGGCCAGCTCCGCCGCGAGCACGGCCTCGTCGGCCACCCCGTGGGCGGCCAGCGGCTCCAGGAACGCCCAGCGCAGCTCCTGGTCCACCTCCAGGCCGTCGATCTTCGTGATGCCTTCCAGCAGCTCCCGCAGCAGCCCGAGGTCCGCCTCGCTCGACGCCACCGACGCGAAGAACCGCGCCCAGGCCAGCTGGTGCTCGCTGCCCGGCTCGGCCCGCCGCAGCTCGGCGAGGGCGCCGTCGGCGACCAGCCGCTCGCCCGTCGCCCGCCACTGCGGCGCCGCGTAGTGGACCAGCGCCGAGTTCGTCCACGCGTGCAGCATCTGCACCACGCCGATCTCGCTCTCGCGGCCCGCGAAGCGCAGCACCAGCCCGACGAAGTCCCGGGCCGGCAGCAGCGCGTCCCGGGTCAGGTTCCACAGCGCCGACCAGCACTGGGCGCGGGCCAGCGGGTCCGTCAGCGCGCCCAGGTGGTCCCGGAGCGTGGCCAGCGACGTGGCGTCGAGCCGCGTCTTGCAGTACGTCAGATCGTCGTCGTTGGCCAGCACCAGCTCGGGGGCGGCGGCGCCGGCCAGCTCCGCCACGACGGTGCGCGGGCCGTCGACGTCCGTCTCCACGCGCGCGTACCGCTCCAGGGCCCCGGCCGGGGTACGGCGGTACAGGCCCACCGCCACCCGGTGCGGACGCAGCCGGGGATGAGACTCCGGTGCCTCCTGGAGCACGGCCAGTTCGCGGACCCGGCCCTCGGCGTCCAGCAGCACCTGCGGGGTCAGCGTGTTCACCCCGGCCGTCTGCAGCCAGGACCCGGCCCAGGCCGCCATGTCCCGGCCGCTGGTCTCCTCCAGCACCGACAGCAGATCACCGAGCCGGGTGTTGCCGTACGCGTTCCGCTTGAAGTAGCGCCGGGCCCCCTCAAGGAAGGCGTCCTCGCCGACGTACGCGACGAGCTGCTTGAGCACCGAGGCGCCCTTGGCGTACGTGATGCCGTCGAAGTTGAGCTTGGCGTCCTGAAGATCGCGGATGTCCGCCGTGACCGGATGCGTGGAGGGCAGCTGGTCGGCCCGGTACGCCCATGCCTTGCGGCGGTTGGCGAAGGTGATCCAGGCGTTGGTGAAACGGGTCGCGCCGACGTTCGCGAACGTGCCCATGAAGTCCGCGAACGACTCCTTGAGCCACAGGTCGTCCCACCACTCCATGGTGACCAGGTCGCCGAACCACATGTGCGCCATCTCGTGCAGGATGACGTTGGCCCGCGCCTCGTAGGACGCCTGCGTCACCTTGCCGCGGAAGATGTACTCCTCGCGGAAGGTCACCAGGCCCGGGTTCTCCATCGCGCCCAGGTTGTACTCGGGCACGAACGCCTGGTCGTACTTCCCGAACGGGTACGGGTAGTCGAAGTGGTCGTGGAAGAAGTCCAGGCCCTGCTTGGTGACCAGGAAGACGTCGTCCGCGTCGAAGTGCGGGGCGAGGCCCTTGCGGCACATCGCGCCCAGCGGGATCTCCAGCCGCGTACCGTCCTCGAAGGTCCGCTCGTAGGAGTCGGTCACATAGTGGTAGGGGCCCGCCACCACACAGGTGATGTACGTCGAGATGGGCTTGGTCTCGGCGAACCGCCAGACACCGTCGGCGCGTTCACCGGCCCCGTTGCTCCACACCGTCCACTCCTCCGGCGCCCGCACCTCGAAGCGGAACGGGGCCTTGAGGTCGGGCTGCTCGAAGTTGGCGAAGACGCGGCGGGAGTCGGCCGGCTCGTACTGGGTGTACAGGTACACCTCGCCGTCCTCCGGGTCGACGAAGCGGTGCAGGCCCTCGCCGGTACGGGAGTAGGCGCACTGCGCGTCCACCACCAGCTCGTTCTCGGCGGCCAGCTCCTCCAGCGCGATCCGCGAGCCGTCGAAGACCTCGCTGGGGTCGAGGTCCCTGCCGTTGAGCGAGAGCGCGGTCACGCTCGGCGCGATCAGGTCGGCGAAGCTGGACGCGCCGGGCTCGTTGCAGCGGAAGCGGATCGTGGTGACCGAGCGGAAGGTGCGCGGCGCACCGTCCCCGGCCCCGTCGCCGACGGCCGACCGCACGTCCAGGGACACCTCGTACCCGTCGACGGACAGCAGGGCGGCCCGCTCCCGGGCCTCGTCGCGGGACAGATTCTCACCGGGCACGGGCGGCACTCCCTCGTTGGTGCGGTGGGGCGGGGTTCGGCCGGTGCCGAACAGGACCGATCCTGCCATGCGCCCCTGACAGGGGTCAGCAGGGGAATGACGCGACGGACCGGCGCGTTGCCCCGCTAAAGGCGTTCTCCCAAGGAGTGACATGGCTGAGAAGACCCCCGTCGACTTCTGGTTCGACCCGCTGTGCCCGTGGGCCTGGATGACCTCCCGCTGGGTCCTGGAGGTGGCGAAGGTCCGGGACATCGAGGTGCGCTGGCATGTGATGAGCCTGGCCGTGCTGAACGAGAACAGGCTGGACGAACTGCCCGAGGAGTACGTCGAGAACATGCGCCCCGGCGGCAAGGCGTGGGGCCCGGTCCGGGTGGCGATCGCCACCCGGCAGCTGCACGGCGACGAGGCCGTCGGCAGGCTGTACACCGCCCTCGGCACCCGCTTCCACAACGAGGGCCTGGGGGCCGACCGCGACAGCATCGCCGCCGCCCTCGCCGACGCGGAGCTGCCCGCCGATCTGATCGAGTACGCCGACAAGGACACCTACGACACCGAACTGCGCGCCTCCCACAAGGAGGGCATCGACAAGGTCGGCCAGGAGGTGGGCACCCCGGTCATCGCCGTACCCGGTCCCGGCGGCGAGGAGATCGCCTTCTTCGGCCCCGTGGTGACCCCCGCCCCCAAGGGCGAGGAGGCGCTTCGGCTGTGGGACGGCACGCTCGCCGTCGCCTCCGTGCCCGGCTTCTACGAGATCAAGCGGACCCGCACCAAGGGCCCCGACTTCAGCAACCTGTGAGTCAGTCCGGCTCCGGAGCGGGGAAGTAGCCGCCGTCCTGCCAGTTGAGGCTGCGCTGGTAACGGCGGCAGCCCTCCCGTGTGCAGCGGACGTAGGCACCGGGCGCGAAGTCCGGTTTCTCCTTCCGCACGAACGCCTTCTCCTCCTCGGTGAGCGCACGGAACGCCTGGAGCGGCCCGCCGCAGCTCGGGCACCGCTTGAACTCCATGTCTGCTCCCCACCCTCCCCGGGGCCCGTGAGGTGTCTCCCGAGGGTCCGACGGCGGCCGGGCGGGGGTCAATCCCCCGATCCGGTACGCGAACAGGACCGGCCCCGCGCGTCATCTCCGCGCGGGGCCGGTCCCTTGTTCCGCCCGCCGCGTGAAGGCTGAGAAGACGATCACGAGGCAGGACGATCCGGGGGCGCCCTCAGGCAACCCCGCAAGCTCTTATTGCGAAGAGCTTGCAACTACACGCTAGCAACAAAAGGGCGCCTTGGGGTGCGAACGAGGCCGACGAAGGGGGGACGAAGGGGATGGACGAACGGGGCCGTACGCCGGCGGGAGGGGCCGGCGTGAGCCAGGCATCGCGCCCTCAGTGACCGTTCTCACGTCGTACCGGGTGTAACCCGCACGCTTTGTATGGAGCCGACCAGCGCGCGGGACCCGCCTTTGTCGGGCGCTGACGGTGAACGGCCCGACCGGGCGGTATAGCGTCGCGGTGTCCCCGGCCGCCCACACCTGCGGAGTCCCCATGAGCACCGCCACCGCCGGCGCCCGTTCCGGCGCCGTCCTCGCCGACCTCCTGCCCTCGTCCCGCGTGCGTGACGTCGCCCTCGTGCTCGGCGGAGCCGTGCTCACCGGCCTCGCGGCCCAGCTCTCGGTGCCCGTGCCCGGCTCCCCGGTCCCGGTGACCGGCCAGACCTTCGCCGCCCTGCTCGTCGGCACCACGCTCGGCGCCGGCCGCGGCTTCCTCTCCCTCGCCCTGTACGCGCTCGCCGGCATCGCCGGTGTGCCGTGGTTCGCGCAGGGCGCCTCGGGCACGGCCGCCCCGTCCCTCGGATACGTCTTCGGCATGCTGCTGGCCGCCGCCGCCGTGGGCGCGCTGGCCCGCCGCGGCGCCGACCGCTCGGTGCTGCGCACCGCGGGCACGATGATCCTGGGCGAGGCGATCATCTACGCCATCGGCGTCCCCTACTTGGCCCTCGCCACCGGCATGTCCGCCTCGGCCGCCGTCGCCGCCGGGCTCACCCCGTTCCTGCTCGGCGACGCCCTGAAGGCGGCCCTGGCCATGGGCGTCCTGCCCACCGCCTGGAAGCTCGCCGACAAGCGCTGACCGCGACGGCGCCGACCGCCGTACCCGGGCGCCGCACGAGTGTGCCGGCGCCCGGCTCTGCTCGGGGTCAGCCGACCGGCACCTTGTCCGCTCCGGGTGCGGCGGTCGCGGCGCGGCGGCGGCCCGCGGCCCGCTGCCGCACCACCGCGACGGCCACCACGACCGCCGCGACCAGCAGCGACAGCAGGACGGTCGTCCGGCCGCTGCTCTCGCCCTCCGTGTCGGTGAGCATGTAGCCGAGCACGAACACGATCAACGCGGCGGCGGCCCAGGTCAGATACGGGTACAGCCACATCTTCACGACCAGCCTCTCCGGCGTCTCACGCTGGATGATCTTCCGCATCCGCAGCTGCGAGAAGCAGATCACCAGCCAGACGAACAGGGCCACCGCACCGCTGGAGTTGACCAGGAACAGGAAGACCGAGTCCGGGAACCGGTAGTTGAAGAAGACGGCGACGAAGCCGAACACCACCGAGGCGACGATCGCCGTCATGGGCACGCCGCGGGCCGTGGTCCGTGCGAACGCCTTCGGCGCGTCACCGCGCTCGCCCAGCGAGAACGCCATCCGGGACGCCGTGTACAGGCCGGAGTTCAGGCACGACAGCACCGAGGTCAGCACGATGAAGTTCATGATCTGACCGGCGTGCGGGATGCCCAGCGAGCCGAGCGCGGCGACGTACGAGCCCTGCTCCTCGACCGCGGGGTCGTTCCACGGCAGCAGGCAGACCACGACGAGGATCGAGCCGAGGTAGAACACCCCGATCCGCCAGATGATGCTGTTGGTTGACTTGGTGACGGCCCGTCGCGGATCCGCCGACTCACCGGCGGCCAGCGTCGCGATCTCGCTGCCCATGAAGGAGAAGACCACGAGCAGCACCCCGGTGAGGACCGCGCCGGGCCCGTGGGGCAGGAAGCCGCCGTGGTCGGTGAGATTGCCGAACCCCGCCCGGCCGCTGTCCACCCCGGGCAGCACGCCGAGGACGGCCAGCAGGCCGATCACGATGAACGCGCCGATCGCCACGACCTTGATCCCGGCGAACCAGAACTCGAACTCGCCGTAGGAGCCGACCGACACGAGATTGGTCGCGGTGAGCACGACCATCACGATCAGCGCCCAGCCCCACTGCGGAACGGCCGGGATCCACCCCTGAAGGATCTTGGCCCCCGCGGTGGCCTCCACGGCCAGCACGACGACCCAGAAGAACCAGTACAGCCAGCCGATGGAGAACCCGGCCCAGCGGCCGAGCGCCCGGTCCGCGTGCGCGGAGAAGGAGCCGGAGGCGGGATGGGCCGCGGACATCTCACCGAGCATCCGCATCACGAGGACGACGAGCGTGCCGACGAGTGCGTACGACAGGAGGATGCCGGGTCCCGCCGCGGCGATACCGGAACTGGACCCGACGAACAGGCCGGCTCCGATGACACCGCCGATGGCGATCATCGACAGATGGCGGTTCTTGAGCCCTGCCTGGAGTCCGGTACCGGAGTCCGGGGCCGCGGGGCGGGTCGGCTGCGACGTCATGGGGGGAATTCCTTTGCGCCGGGCGTGGGGGGTCCCGTGTGGGGGGTTACGAGCCGGTCCAGTGAATCCGGGGTGAACGATTTCCGGAACCATTGATTCCGGATTGTTACCCGGGATTGCCCTGGAGTTCTATAGCCTCACTCACAGTTCCCCGAGCAGGAACCCGAAGCTGCCGCCCGTCCCAGCCCATGCCACACTGCTTGCCATGCGCGTGTATCTCGGCTCGGACCATGCGGGCTACGAACTCAAGAACCACCTCGTCGAATGGCTCAAGAAGGCGGGCCACGACCCCGTCGACTGCGGCCCACACGTCTACGACGCCCAGGACGACTACCCGCCCTTCTGCCTCCGCGCCGCGCAGCGGACCGCCGCGGACCCCGACGCCCTCGGCATCGTGATCGGCGGCTCCGGGAACGGCGAGCAGATCGCCGCGAACAAGGTCAAGGGCGTACGCGCGGCCCTCGCCTGGAGCGAGGAGACCGCCTCCCTGGGCCGGCAGCACAACAACGCCAACGTCGTGGCCGTCGGCGCGCGCATGCACTCGCAGGAGGACGCGACGAAGTTCGTCGAGACCTTCCTGACCACCCCGTTCTCCGGCGACGAGCGGCACATCCGCCGCATCGACATGCTGTCCGACTACGAGACGACGGGCGCCCTGCCCCCGATCCCGGCCCACCACCCCCAGCAGGACTGAGCCGGCCCGGGCGCGGCCCGGGGCGAGGGAGAGGACGCCGCACCGTGCCGGAGGGGCACACGATCCATCGGCTGGCGCAGGACTACGCCGACCGCTTCCAGGGCCTGCCCGCGCGCGTGAGCAGCCCCCAGGGCAAGTTCTCGGACGCCGCCGCACTGCTCGACGGGGCGGAGCTGACCCGCACGGAAGCCCACGGAAAACACCTCTTCCTGGGCTTCCGCGGCGCCGACTGGGTCCATATCCATCTGGGCCTGTTCGGCAAGGTCGGCTTCGGCGACGCCCCCGCGCCGCCGCCCACCGACACGGTCCGGCTGCGCCTCGGCAACGCCACCTCGTACGTCGATCTGCGCGGCCCCACCACCTGCGCCCTGATCACCGACGCCGAGAAGCGGGCGATCCACGCGCGCCTCGGCCCCGACCCGCTGCGCGACGGCGCCGACCCGGCCGCCGCCTACGCCCGCATCCGGCGCAGCCGCACGGCGATCGCCGCCCTCCTCATGGACCAGAAGGTCATCGCGGGCGTCGGCAACGTCTACCGCGCCGAGGTCCTGTTCCGGCACGGCATCGACCCGTACCGCGCCGGACGGGGCCTCACCCCCGCCGAGTGGGACGCGATCTGGGCCGACCTCGTCGCGCTGATGCGCGAGGGCGTCCGGCACAACCGCATCGACACCGTGCGGCCCGAGCACACCCCCGAGGCGATGGGCCGCCCGCCGCGCGTCGACGACCACGGCGGCGAGGTGTACGTCTACCGCCGGGACGACCAGCCGTGCCACATCTGCGGCACCCCCATCCACACCGCCACCCTGGCAACCCGCAACCTCTTCTGGTGCCCCACCTGCCAACCCCCCATCCCATAACCCACCCCTGCGTCTCCTACGGGCCCTGCGGCTTGTGGGTGGGGCGGGCTCTGCGTCTCGTGGGCCGGGTCTACGGCTTGTGGGTGGGATTCGCGGCGCGTGGGCCGGCCCCGCAGGCCCGGAGCTGGACTCGTGGCTCGTGGAGCGGACCGCCGCCATGGGCGGGGCCTGCGGTTCGTGATCAGGCTTCGCGGCTGGTGGGCCGAAGCCGCGGCTCGTGATCGGGGCCGGTGTCCTGCGTGGAACCTCTGGCTCGTGGGGTGGGCCCGCGGTTCCTGGGCCCGGACCCGCGGCTCGTGAGTCGTATCCGGGGCCCTTGGGTGGGACCGCCGGTCCTGGGCCGGACCTGTGACGCGTGGGCCGGACCCGGAGCCCCCGAACTGGACCCGCAGCCCGGAGCTGGGCGGCCGGGTGCGCGGCCCTGGAGCTGGACTCGCGGCGCGTGGGCTGGACCGCCGCCCTGGGTGGGGCCTGCGGTTCGTGATCAGGCTTCGCAACTGGTGGGCCGAGGCCGCGGCTCGTGATCGGGGCCGGTGTCCGGCGCACAACCTCTGGCTCGTGAGTCGTATCCGGGGCCCTTGAGCGGGACCGCCGGTCCTGGGCCGGACCTGTGACTCGTGGGCCGGACCCGGAGCCCCGAACCGGGGCCACAACCCCCGAGACGGACCCGCTCTACCCCCGAACCGGGCCCAGAGCCCCGAGCCCGCGGCGCAGTTCCCGAGACGGGCCCGGAGCCCCCGGAACCGGGCCCGCGGCCCCCTAGGTGCAATGCCGGTGACTTAGGTGGTGTTCGGTCTGGAGATCGTGAGGACTGCCGTGGTTGGTGGTGGCGCATCGCGGTGCTCGGCTCGCTTGAGGGGC
>NZ_JBIWKB010000022.1:0-89711 GCF_044765425.1 Streptomyces sp. NPDC102462
CGGGCGAGTAGACCTTCATCACCATAAGAGATCCCTCCTGCCCGGCCCCTGCCGGGGCCGGGCTCAGAGGTGTCCACCACTCGGGGACAGGTCCCCCTGAGCGTCCCGGAGACCCTGGGCAAGGCCATCAACCACTACGCCCGCCTGCTCCTGGACGCCCTCGACGGCCCGTTCGCCGACCCGGAGGCGGCCCGCTCGATCTGGCGGAGCATGCTGAACACCTGCGTCGTCTGGCGCGACCACCCCGCGCTTCCCGCCGATCTACGCGACGCGCTGGCCACTGCGGAACCGCTGTAGCCCCGTCGGGTTGAACAGCAGAGGACCCCGGCGGTGACTTGACCGTCGGGGTCCTCTGCGTCGTGCCGCTCCTCGGCGGTCAGGCTGCGGTGCCGGCGACTTCGTGGAGGGCCTGCCGGAGCTGGTCGAGACCGGGCGCCCCGGCCGGGCCTTGCGGGGTGCGGTAGATCCGACAGGAGAGCGAGGGTGTGGTGCCGGGCTCGGCGAACGGGTCACGGCCGTCGATCAGGATCGTCGGGGACCCGGTGAAAGCGGACCGCTCGGCTTCGGCCTGGTCGGCGACCACCCGGGTGGTGAAGCCGGTGGTGTCCAGCCCGGCATCGTCCAGCGCCTGCCGCAGCCGCTCCTCAGCGAGCTGCTGGTGAGGGCAGTCCGGCACGACCAGGACCTCGATCTCCATGTCTCCAGGATCGCGCATGTTGGCGCCGTACGGGCCGAAGGGCCCGACCTGTCCGGGCAGTGCTCCGCGAAGCGGGGCGCCGCCCTTCATCCGGTGAGGGGCGGGGATCACTGGACGGCTCCCAGCATCTGCGGTACCTCGTTCGTACCGCGAGGCTCGGGAACCTCGCCGGCTTTCAGGGCGGCGAGGTCGGCGTGGGCCTGCTCGACGGCTTCGGGGTAGGGGTGTGACCGAGATACGCGCCAAAGGGGCAATGGGATGATCTTGAAGCCTTGAGCGCCGTCGGCCGTCACCCATTCGGCTCAGTGTCGTTGGTGGTGATGTTGAGCGTCGTCTGGGGCCTGGGGTGGGTTGTGACATCGATTGAACGGACTGCGTATCCGCGGTTCAAGCGGCTGATCACCGCGCATGAGCTGCATCTGTTCTTCTCCCCGAGCCGCGATGAGCTGGAGTGGGCGGCCGATGCCACGGACTGTGATGAGCATCTGCTGGCCCTGCTGCTGATGCTGAAGTCGTACCGGCGTATGGGATGCTTCCCGGCGCTGGAGGACGTCCCGGAGATGGTGGTGGACTTCGTCCGGCGCGCGGTGGAGCTGCCGGAGGGCACGTTGCCGGTCTACCGGGCGGAGCGGACCGCCAAGCACCACCGGGGCCTGGTCCGCAAGCAGGCCGGTGTGACGTACGACCAGGCCAAGGCCCGGCAGATCGTCGAGCAGTCGATCCGCAAGGAGGCCGCGGCGAAGAACCGCCCGGCGGACCTCATCAACATCGCGCTGGAGAAGGTCGTGGAGGCCGGACTGGAGCTGCCGAGGTTCTCCACCTTCGACAAGATGGCCTCGAAAATCCGCACCGAGGTGAACGCCTCGATCCGTACGGGCATCCACGACCGCATGAGCGCCGCTCAGCGGGCGGGGCTCATGCGGCTGCTGGAGGAGCGCGACAGCGACGGGACAACACTGTTCAACCGGCTGAAGAAGCCCGCCAAGGGCCCGACCTGGTCGCACTTCAAGAACCTGACCAAGCGTCTGGAATGGCTGGACGACCTCGGCGACACCGACGTGTGGATGGACGGAGTCGCCGCGGGGAAGGTCACCGACTTCGCCGGAGAGGCGGACGCGGCGGACGCCTCGGAGCTGCGGGACTTCGTCCCCGTCAAACGCATCGCGCTGGTCGCCGCTCTGACGCACAAGGCGAGAATGCGGGTGCGGGACGACCTCGCGACGATGTTCTGCAAGCGCGTGGCGACGAAGATCAAGAAGGCCAAGGCGGAGCTGGAGGAGATCCGGCTCGCCGAGCGGGAGATCGTCGAGTCTCTGATCGGGAACTACCGCACCGTGCTCAAGCACATCGACGAGGGCGGCCCGGCCCAGGAGGCGCTCGCGAAGGCTGCGGCCATGACCGCCGAGGTTCGCCAGGCCCTGGATGGCCTGGACGAGGAGGCGTCGGTGGACGAGGTCGCGACGCGGCTGGAGGGCAAGGTCTCGCCGGCGGTCCTCGCTCTGGTGAAGGCGCAGGTGGTGCATGCCGGCGGGTTCGGCGCGGTCACCCGCGCGGTGGACGGCTTCGGCGGATTCGCGAAGCAGTACGAGCAGATCGAGAAGGTTTCCGCCCACCACGGCAACTTCTGGGAAGTGCTGCTGTACGGGCAGATCGGCCGGGACCGGGCGGTGATGTTCGACCTGGCCGACAACGACAAGCTGAAGTTCACCGCGACCAGCGAGGACAGCCGGGTGCTGGACGCCCTCGCGCACGCCCAGCGGCACCAGGCGGCCCGCGGCGAGTACATCACCGCCTTCAACGAGGAGGGCAAGGAGGTCGACATCTCCTTCGCCACCCAGAACTGGCGCAAGGCCGTCCTCGACAAGACCCGGACCGGGCAGTTCGTCCGCAAGCACTTCGAGGCGATGGTCTTCACCGCGCTCGCCGAGGAACTGCGCACCGGCGACGTCGCGGTGGTCGGCTCGGAGGAGTACGCCGACTGGTCCGAGCAGCTGCTGGCCTGGGAGGTCGTCCAGGAGACGCTGGGGTCCTACCTGGTGGAGGTCGGCCTGTGCGTGGCGGGCGAGAGCGCCGAGTTCGACGCGAAGTTCTTCCGCCGGCAACTGGAGGACAAGCTGCGAAACGCTGCCGCGGCAGCGGACGCCGGGTACCCGGAGAACGACGGCCTGGTCATCGACCCGGAGACGGGCATCCCGTCGCTGAAGGCGCACCGGGCTGACGGCCAGCGGCCCTCAGCGAAGCGGCTGGAGCAGGAGATCAAGGCGAGGATGCCGGAGCGTTCCCTGATGGGGATCGTGGCCCGGACCGCGTACTGGGTGGAGTGGTGGCGCCGCTTCGGCCCGCCGTCGGGCAACGAGCCCAAGCTCACCGACCCCTTGGGCCGCTACGTGATCGTCACGTTCGTCAAGGGCACCAACATGGGCCCGTACGAGGCCGCCCGGCACATCCCCGGCGTGAGCGGGCACGAGCTGTCGTACGTCGCCAACAAGCACTTCTCGATCGTGCTGCTGAACGAGGCGATCGCCGACCTGGTGAACGCGCACGCCCGCCTCGACATCTCGCAAGCGTGGGGCGACGGGACCGCGGTGGCTGCGGACGGCACCCACATGGACACCTATCTCGACAACCTGCTCTCCGAGACGAGCGTCCGGTACGGCAAGCCGGGCGGCATCGCCTACCACCACGTCTCGGACACCTACATCGCGCTGTTCACGCACTTCATCCCGTGCGGGGTGTGGGAGGCCGTCTACATCATCGAGGGCCTGCTGAAGAACACGTCCGAGGTGCAGCCGACCACGGTGCACGCGGATACGCAGGGCCAGAGCTTCCCGGTCTTTGCGCTCGCCCACCTGCTGGGCTTCGACCTGATGCCCAGGATCAGGAACTGGAAAGAACTGACCTTCTACCGGCCCTCCAAGCACAGCGAGTACGTACACATCGACGCCCTGTTCGGCGAGCCGGGCAAGAACGTCATCGACTTCGACCTGATCGAGTCCCAGTTCCGCCACCTGATGCGGGTGGCCGTCTCCGTCCGCGAGGGCACCATCTCCTCCTCCACGCTGCTCAAGCGGCTGCGGTCGGGGTCGAGGAAGAACGCCACCTACGCCGCCTTCCGCGAGGTCGGCCGCGTCATCCGCACCGTCCAGCTCCTGCGCTACCTGTCGGACGCGCCGCTGCGCCAGCGCGTGACGGCGGCAACGAACAAGGTCGAGTCGTTCAACCGGTTCTCCCAGTGGATCGGCTTCGGCAACCGCGGCGTCATCGCCGACAACGACCCCATCGAGCAGGAGAAGGCGATGAAGTTCAACGCGCTGCTCACGAACGCGGTGATCTTCCACAACGCCCTGGACATCGCGGAGATCGTGCGGCAACTGCTGGAAGAGGGATGGGAGATCGACCCGGAGGACCTGGCCCACATCTCGCCGTACCTGACCGAACACATCAACCGGTTCGGCGAGTACTCCACCCACGAACTCGGCATCCAGCCCGACGCGTACGACCCGAAACTCGACGTCGACTTCACCCCGCTGCGCGAGCAGGACCTCACCGCAGATGGACTCGGCCAGGCCGCTTGATCCCGACCGCGCCTCCCCACGCGAGCACGGGCCGTACAGTCGAAGCGGCGCCCGAAGCCACCTCTTATGGCTTCGGGCGCCGCTTTTCGTGGTGCGCTGTCAGGTGCGGGTGGGGGCGATGCAGCGCCGGGCGGCAATCATGAGGCCGAAGGCCAGGGGCGAGACCGCGACACCTCGGAGCACAGTATTGATCACAACTCCGCACAAGCCGTCGGGGTCAGACAAGCTCATGGCGAGGTGACGCATCCTGTGATCCACCACCCGAGAAATGTGGGTGACACCTCCTGGCTAGACCGCCAGAGCGGGCAGGTCGGGGGTGGTGATGACGTCGGCCTGGGTCGGGAAGATCTTCTCGGTCAGGACCCGGTGGATCTCGGCGTCAGGGTCGGCGGTGGCGTCTGCGAGCACGAAGGTGCGGTAATCCGCGTCGGCGGCGTGCCGCAGGGTGGAGAGCACGGCGCCGGAGGTGGCGATACCGGCGAGGATCAGCGTGTCGATGCCCCGCGCGTGCAGGCGGGTGTGGAGGTCGGTGGTGCTGAACGCGCCGACGCGCGTCTTGCGTACCACCAGGTCCTCCTCTCGGATGTCCAGCGAGGGGTGGACCTGCGTCTCGGGGGTGTCGGCGCCGAAGAGCTTGTGCTGTCCCACGGAGGCGAAGGTCTTGTTGTGCGGGGGGATTGCCTGGTGGTCCTGCTCGGTGAAGGCGACGCGCACGAAGCAGACCTGGACCTGTGTCTTGCGGGCCCAGGCGAGCGCGTCGCCGACGCGGGCCAGCAGTGTCTCGGAGTGCGGGAACATCCCCAGGCCGCCGGGCTGGAAGTCCATCAGCACCAGAGCGGTACGGGCCGTGTCGATGGGGGTGAGGGGGTCAGTCATGGGTGCGTTCTCTCTCTGCTGAGCTGATTGTTGATTGGGCTTGGCCGACCGGGCGATTCGCTGTGCAGGTCCCTGTGGAGGGGTTCTACGCGGCGGTCCTGCTCGGGAGGGTGCGGTCGAGGACGGAGACCAGGAGCAGGACCAGGCTGACGCCGATCATGATCCAGGCGATCAGGTGGACGCCGGGGTCGCTGACGCTGGTGTGGAAGACGAGTCCGGTGATGGCTGAGGAGGCGATAGAGCCCACGTAGCCGAAGGTGCGCAGCAGTCCGGAGGCGGTGCCGAGTTGGTCCGGCGGCGCCTGGGCGTACAGGGCGGTCTGGTTGCCCGCGGCGGCGAAACCCACCACGAGGCCGAAGAAGAGAGTGATGATCACGACCCAGCCGATCCAGGCGGATGCGCTGAGCACGAGCACCCCGGCCGAGCCGATCACGCAGGCGATCGCGGCGGCGATGACGGGTCCGCGGACCAGGTTGCGTCGCGCGACGGGCGAGATGATCAGGCCGGAGACCAGCGTCATCGGGAGCAGCAGCAGGCCGGCCTGCGTTTCGCTCAGGCCCCGCACGCCCTCGACCCACTGGGTGATGCCGTACAGCACCACGTACTGGCACAGCAGGGCCAGGCCGAAGCGCAGGTAGGTGCTGGAGAGCGGTTTGTTGGAGCTGAGCATCCGCACGTCGAGGAAGGGGGCGGTGGCGCGCAGTTCCCACAGCACAAGGGCGATCCACAGCACGATGGAGATGCCCAGCAGGTACCAGTGCGCGGTGGGGAGGAAGAACAGGAACAGCAGCAGGGCGATCATCGCGGCGGCGAACCCGGTGATGCCGGCGACGTCCAGGCGGACGGCCACCTCGCGCAGTCGGAGCGGGTGCTTGAGCGGCCCATCGGGCGTGACCCAGACGAGGGTCGCGGCGAGGGCTATCAGCCCGACCGGCACATTGATGAGGAAGACCGAGCGCCAGCCGAGCACGCCGACCAGGACGCCGCCGAGCGGGAGGCCGAGGGAAGCGGTGGCGATGCCGGCGATCTGCAGACCGCCGAGTACGCCGCCCGGTGGCTTGTCCAGTCCGGCATCGTGCGCCCGGCGCCGAATGAGGAGCATGGCGGTCGGATAGGCGCAGGAGGTGCCCAGTCCGATCAGGACGCGGCTGATCAGAAGGGTGATCAGGTTCTGGGCGAGTGCGCCGAGCAGTCCGCCGGCGGTGACCAGGATGGTCCCGGCCAGGAACACCCGGCGCGGTCCGAGGACCTCGGCGGCCTTGCCTGCGGTGGGCTGCGCGATCGCGCTGGCCAGGTAGAGGGCGGTGACCAGCGCCGCGGTCTGGCCGATCGGCACGCCGATGCCGTGCGCGATCGGCAGTAGGGCGGTGGCGATCAGGGAGCTGTTGATGGGGTTGAGGGCCGAGCCGATGAACAGCGGTGTGGTGAACCGCCACGAGAACGCGCGCTCCTGCGGGATCGCGGTGTCGCGGTTCGCGACGGAGGGGCGGGCCCCGGATGGTGCGGGCATGAAGGCTCCCGGTGGTGCGGGGAAGTTGGTGCTAGAGGAGTTCCGCGAGCCGCTCGATCAGGGGCGCCGCAGCGGAGAGGGTTTCGATGTCCGCGTCGGCGAAGGAGTCCTGGAGGACCGCTGTGACCTTGTCGACCACGGCGTTGCGTCCCGAGTGGACGGCCACCTCACCGTCCGGGGTAAGGCTCAGAGTCGAACGGCGCCTGTCCGTCGCGTCCGGGCTGCGCGAGACCAGGCCGAGTTCCTCCAGGCTCGCGATGGTCGCCCCCATCGCCTGCGGGGTGATCTGCTCGCGCCTGGCCAGGTCGGAGATCGTCATCGGGCCGAGCCGGTCGAGCCGGGACAGAGCGGTGAGCTGCGGGTTGGTGAGCTCATCAACGGTCGTCACCTCCTGGATACGGCGCTTGAACGCACCGATGGCCATCCGCAGCCGATTGGCCGTCTCACGGACACCTGGCACCTCGGCCGGTCGGCTCTCAGCTTCACTCATATCTTAAACTTACCCTTTGCAGGTCAGCCTTGCAAACCTGGCCTTCATATTTTCTCGACACCACCGTGGCCCCACCGACCGGCGGCGCAGAGGCCAACCGGCACGGCGGCATAGCCCCGTTCTCATGCAGCTACCAGGCGAACGGGCGTGTAACACTGAGTGATGATCGGGGCTGCGTTCACCATGAAGGTCGACAGGGGTAGCGGGCGGCGGTAGAGGTGGGCTCCGTTTCAGGGTCGGCTTATCAGCCTTCTGTCGCCTGACGGCTTGCCAGAGTGGTGCCGCAGTAAATGCCGGATTTACTGCGACAGACCCCCTACCGTGATCACCGCGACCTGCGGCGGACCAATCCAGCCGCCGGGGCGAGGTGTACGCATTTACTGCGGCAGTGCCGGAAGGGCGGGGGCAGCGTGACGATCGAACCGGCGACCGAACGCGGGAGCGGGGGCGCACTTCGGTTGCCGCACGCTCGGGTCATGCCCCTGTCCGCCCCGCCGTCGTCGTACACCGCGGCGGTCGAGCGGTACCTCACCGGCGCGGGCATCGCGAAGTCCTCCGCCCGGATCTACCGGATCTCGCTGACGACGTGGGGGTGGATGCTTGCCGGGGAACCGGCGCCGACCGGTCCGGCCCGCCGGGGCGCGAAGCCGCCCGTCTTCCCCGTCGCCGCGATCGACGACCCGGCGCTGCCGGAGGTCCTGGCGGAGCTGGCGGCAGCGCGGGCGGACGAGATGGACGCCGACACCGTCAACCGGGAACTGTCCATCGCACGCAAGGCGATCGGCTGGTGGCAACGCCAGGGCTGGATCGACGGAGACCCGACGATCGGCATCGAGCGGCGGCCAGCACCGCCGGACCGCACCAAGGCTCTCGCGGAGAACCAGATCACCGCTCTGTGGCGCCTCGACGTCGCACTGCGGGAGAAGACGCAGTGGAAGATGCTCTACGAGTCCGCCGCCCGGGCCGACGAGGTGCTGTGCCTCAACGTGGAAGACCTCTACCCGCAGGACAAGCGCGGGAAGATCACCGCCAAGGGCGGGGCGACCGAGTGGATTCACTGGCAGTCCGGCACCGCCCAGCTACTGCCCCGACTCATCGCCCGCCGTACCCGCGGCCCGCTGTTCCTCACCGACCGCAAGGCCCCGGCCGGAACACCGACGCTCGACGTGTGCCCGGAGACCGGCCGGGCCCGGCTCTCCTACCGCCGCGCTGAGGAGATCTTCGAGGAGAACACCCGGCTGCTGGCCAACCCCCTCGCCTCACCCGACGACATCGAGGACCTGGACGGCTGGACGCTTCACCGACTACGTCACAGTGCCCTGACATACGACGCGGAGGACGGCACCTCTACCCCGATGCTGCTGGCCCGCTCCCGCCACGCATCCGTTCGCTCCCTGGAGCGGTACGCCCGTCCCGGCGTCGACTCGGTCGCCCGGCACGTCGCCGAACGCGACCCCGCTGCACGCCGCCGCACGTAAATCTGAGCAGATCAAGGCTTCAAGATCATCTCGTTGCCCCTTTGGCGCGTATCTCGGTCAGACCCCGGGTACGCCTCGCGCTTGGCGTGCTCGGCGAGGGCCCGGTATACACTGGCCACCGAGGGGTTCTGTCCCTTGCGCTTGCCGGTGGGGATGATCAGGTCGGGTTGGATCTGCTCGACGGACTCGCCCCCCGCGCGGCGTCGCAGCACGGTGTGGAGCATGTCGTCGGTGATGACCGGCGGCCGGCCGCCGTACTTGCCCTTGCGGGCCGCGGTGTCGAGCCCTTCGAGCGTGGACTCGCGGATGTTCTCCCGCTCGGTCTCCGCCATGGCCGCGAAGAATGCGAACAGCAGCTTGCCGGGGCCGGTGGGGTCGTAGATGCCGGGCAGGGGCCCGGCGAGCATCTCCAGGACCAGGCCGTGGGCGGTGAGGTGGTCGGCGAGCGCGGTGAGCTCGGCGGCGTCGCGGCCGAGCCGCTTCATCTCGTAGACGGTGAAGATGACCCGGCAGTGCGGGGCGTGCGACTTGACCTCCCGCGCCGTCCGCAGCGCCTCCTCGAACCGCGGGCGGACCCGCACGCGGGTGCTGATCTTCTCGCTGAAGATCTTGTCCCGGGGGATGCCGTGCTGGGTGAGCGCGTCGAGCTGGGAGTCGAGTTCCTGGCCGAGGGTCGAGCAGCGGGCGTACCCGATCCGGATGTCCGCGCTCGGCAGGTCCGGATCGAGGGGCGCCGGGGGCGGGGTGCCGGGCCGCCACGGCTGGCCCGGCCCGCGGTCTGCGGGGGTGGGCACCCGCAGCGCCTTCTTCAGCCGGGGGACCATGGTGAAGCGGCGGGTGTGGTAGGCGGAGGCGACCGCGCCGCCGCGCGAGCGGCACGGCGATCCGGGCTGTGCGTCACACTTCGGGCAGGAGTGCTGTTCGACATCGTCGGCGTCCGACCGGTCGGTCGGGGAAGGCTGCTGAGGGTCCGTCATGGGCCCGGATTTTCGCACAATGCAAGTCTCAGAAGGGGGTCCGTCCCGCTTTTGAGTGAGAACGGGTTCTGCGAACCGATCGAGGTCTTGGCGATCTTCGACGGCCTGTATTCGATCTTGCTCGGGCAAAGGACCGTTTGTGAGAGTAACCGCGCGTGCAACTCTGGCCCTTGCTCCTTCGGGGAAGATCGCCAATGTGCGGCGGGCGCGTTGGTGGCCCATCCGTTCGAGCTTCGCAAGGAGGGTCGGCGGCCGGTGACAGAGCTTCAGCCAATGGCTCGGAGTCGTTCGAGGAGTTCGCCGACGCCGGCCGTGTGCGCGTATCGCGACAGCTCCGGTTCGATGTCGTGCACCATCGTCACGCACCGGGGCGCGTCGATCCGGCTGGCCAGGTCCAGGGAACGGGTAGCGGTCGCCGCGGCGATCTCCGGTTCGCCGTCCCGGAGGTAGGTCTCGGCCTGGTAGGTCAGGAACACGGACCGAGTCTTGGAGCGGGTGGCGGGCAACAGGGCGATGCCCTCGTCCATCAGCTGGTGGGCTTGGCGCCGCTGGCCGAGATCCGCGAGGCAGCGCCCGCCGTCCGCCGCGAGGTCGGCGTGCGACATCCACGAACACCAGGCGGGTGCAGGGTCGTACGACGGGGTGTCCAGGGCCTTCTCCGCGGCGGTGAGGGCGCGGCGGCACCGGCCGCCCTCGTTGAGGACGGCGAGGGCGCGGGCCTGTCGCAGGTGCAGGAGAGATCGCGCGGCGGGGTGCCGGGTGCGCGGGATGGCGTATTCGAGGATGTCGGCCGCCGTACGCGGGTCCTGGAGCCACAGCAGTTGGTATGCGAGGTCGGACAGGATGCCTGCGCCGAGGTCGCGCTGGCTGGCGGCGTGGGCGTTGTGGAGTGCGGCGTGCCAGAAGCGGCCGGCGGAGGCGTGGCGGCGTTCGTCGAAGTGCTGCCAGGCGATGGCCTGGGAGAGGGCGGCGGCCAGGGTGTGCAGCCGTTGTTCGGCGGGGCGGGTGTAGCGGCCCTCGCCGATGAGGTGGGTGACGGCGCTCAGGTGCGCGCCGAGCAGGCGGTGGGTGTGCTGTCGGCGCTCGGTGGCGAGGCGGATCAGTTCGGCGCCGCTGTTCTCCAGCCAGGTGACCATCTCGGCATCGACCTCGCCGCGCGCGGTGAGGCGCGGGAACCGGCCGGGCTCGGTGATGGCCCACTGGTGGGCGAGAGAGGCCAGGGAGCCGCTGGTGTAGGCGAGGAACGAACGGCGGTCCAGGGAGGTCATCAGGGCCTCTCGGAGGGAGGGGACGGCGTTGTGCGGGCCCAGCGGCAACAGTCTGTCCTGGCTCGGGAGCCAGTGGGGCCAGCCGAGATGGGCGACGGCCGCGTAGTCGATGCCGAAGACCTCGGCGATGAGCGGCTGGGATTCGTCTTCGTCGGGGGTGGCCCGGCCGGTCTCCCACTTGTAGATCCGTGACCCCCTGGTGCCCGAGCGCAGGCCACGGCGCTCGGCGGCCCGCCGGATACGGCGGGCCAGTTCCTCCTGCGACCATCCGCGCTCGTTCCTGGCGTACGCGAGGGGGTGGCGGATTTCGTCGTCCACCCGCCCATTGCACCACCCGCTCCGCCCCCAGGGGGAGCGGTTCGGGCAGACCGGGGATAGGGCGGGGATAGGGCGCGCGTCTGGGCACCGAGACCGGCCGGGGGCTGTACTCGTCGTGGTCTCGCCCGGCGCCCGCGGCCGGGCGGGACCACGGTGACGAACCCGTTCCCTACGGCCTTTGTCCCGTCCGCCGGGCTGCACCTGGCCGCCCGTCGGGCGAGGGCCGAACGGAGCCTTCGCCACCCTGCGGGACGTCCGCCGCCGTCAACGCCGAGGAAGGGGACTGCCATGTCGTACGACCACTGAGCCCGAGGCATCCGGGGCGGGTCCGCTGGGGCGGGCCCGCCCTCCCCGCTCTGGAAGGAACCGCGATGCCCTCTGTGACCGACCGCTACGACCCCTTGGACACGCAGATCCTGCGCGACCCGTACCCGGTGCTGGCCGAACAGCGCGAGCGCGAGCCGGTGTTCTGGCATGAGGGCATGGACTCGTGGGCGCTGACCCGGTACGCGGACAGCGTGCGGGTGCTGCGCGACCACGAGACGTTCGCCCGCGACCCGCGGCGAACCGGGGGCACGGTGCCCGAGTCGTCCTTGAGCGTGCAGACGCTCGACCCGCCGCAGCAGAGCGCGGTGCGCTCCCTGTTCATGACCGCGCTGCGCGCCCAGGACCTCACCCGCATCGAGGAGCGCGCCCACCGCCTGGTGCTGGACCGGCTCGACCAGCTGGCCGGCACCGGCCCGTTCGATGTGGTGGCCGAGTTCGCGGTGCCGCTGTCCGTGGCGGTCGTGGCCGATCTGCTGGGTGTCGAGCCCCCGCCGTACGGGGAGTTCGCCGCGGTGTCGGACGCGATCATGCGGAGCATGGACGGCGGCCTCAACCCCGCGCTCGTCGAGCCGGGCCGTATCGCCCGCCAGCAGCTGAGTGACCTGGTCGACTCCTGGTTCGCGGCCTCGGCCCGGCCCGGCCTGCTGGCCCGGGTCCGGCAGGCCGCGGCCCCCGACTCCGACGAACGCACCCGGCTGTACGTGAAGAACACCGCGCGGGTGATGTTCCAGGGCGGCTACAGCACGATGGCGGCCGCCGTCGGCAACGCCGTGCACACCCTCCTCGCACACCCCGGGGCCCTGCACCAGATGAGGGACCGGGCACTGCTGGCCAAGGGCGTGGACGAGCTGGTGCGCTTCGACGGGCCGGTGCAGGGCACCACGCGCACGGCGGTACGGGCGTGCCGGATCGGCGCGGTCGAGATCGCCGCCGGGCAGAAGGTCGTCACCTTGTTCGCGGCGGCCAACCGCGACCCCGCCGCCTTCACGCGGGCGGACGAGCTGGTGCTGGACCGCACCCCGAACCCGCATCTCGGGTACGGGTGGGGGCCGCACTCCTGCATCGGTACGACCGTCGCCCAGGCGGGACTGCGCGCCCTGGTCGCGGCCCTGAACGAGCACCCCGCGCACCTGGCCGGTGCCGACGACGGCGTCCGGCGCCGCACGGCGACCATGCGGGCCTTCGACACGCTGCCCGCCACCCTCCTTCATCCCTGATCTCTTCCCCTTTGCCCAGTGCCGCGAGGCACCGGCCGCCCGGGTATCCGCCCACGTCTTGAAGGAGTCCGCCGTGCGCATCCTCATCGGCAACCACATCGATCCCTCGATCCGCGCGCGCGGCGACATGCGCGCCTGGACCCAGCGCCTGTTCTGGTTCGCCCGCCCCGGTGACCTGCTCATCCTGTGCTGCGAGCCGGACACGGCGTTCGTCGACTACGCCCTGGCTCACACCGGCGTGAAGCGCGAGGAGCTGACCGTCCTGGTCGCACCGGCCGGAGCCTACGACGAGAGGCTGTTCGATCCCGCCTCGCTGACCGAGGCCGTGTTCGTGGAGCAGGTGCGGGCCGCGCTCGCGCCGGCCGGGGCCGGCGCGGTCACGGAGGTGTTCGCGCTGTGGCCGTCGGCAGCCGTGGCGCGGCTCGCCGACGCCTTGGATGTGGCCGACCGCTTCCCGGGCGCGGCGTTCTTCGGGCAGGGCGGCGGCGAGATCGGGAACAACAAGGCGAACTTCCGGGCCCTGGCCGCGGCGGCCGGGGTGCCGATCCTGCCGGGCCGCATCTGCCGCAGCCTCGCCGAAGCGACGGAAGCGACCGGCGCGCTGCTGGAGCGCTCCGCATCGGGGGCCGTCGTGGTCAAGCAGGCCCACAACGGGGCCGGGGTCGGCAACCAACTGCTCGTGCGCGATCCGGAAATGGCCGTGGACCACGTCGGGGCCCGGCACCTGCACCACCTGGCCCCGGGCGTCGACGGCATCGCCGCGTACTGGGCCGAGCGGTGGCCGTGGGCGAGCGGCGAAGGCCGCTGGCCGGTCGTCATCGAGGAGTTCGCGCCCGGCGCCGATGCCGTGTACTCCGAGCACTACGTCTCAGACGCGGGCACCCGGGCCACCGAGACGGGCCGCCTGCTCTACGTCGGGCGCCGCCTGAGCCACCAGGTCGTGCCCCTGGACGGCGTCACCGAGCCGGTACGGGCCGCGCTGCTGGACGGCGGCGCCCGCCTGGCCGAGTCGTACCGGGCGTTCGGCTACCGCGGGTACCTGAGCGCGGACGCCCTGGTCCTGCCCGGCGGGCGGGTGGTGTTCACCGAGGTCAACGCCCAGGTCAGCGGGTCGCTGCACATCTACCAGTCGATCGCCCACGGCATCGTCGACGTCGCCGCCGAACCGCAGCGGCAGGTGGTCGAGTACCACGTCCCGCCCACCTGGGCCGTGCCCGGCTTCGCCGCGTTCCTGGCCGCGCTCGACGAACTGGGCCTGACGTACGACCCGGCCACCCGAACGGGGGTGATCGTGTCGATGCCCGCCATTCCCCTGGAAGTGGGTGCCCCGGCGCAGTTCGTGTTCTGCATCGCCTACGACCCCGCCGAGGGCCACGCGGACGTGTTCGACCAGCTCGACGCGCGGTTCGCGACCGTGCCCGCCGGCACCTACGACGCCAGCCAGCACATCGGCACCGGCGCCGTGTCCTTCTCCTCCTGACCCGGGAGCCTCACCATGACCACCTCGCCCACCGCCGCGGCCGAGGCCGCCCCACTCTCCCCCGTCTTCGACGCGGACAAGCTCGCCGCCGAACTCGCGGCCGTCACCGCCCACACCTGGAACCCGCAGCGCATCCACACCTACGGCGGACAGGTCGGCCAGGCCGCCGCGATCGACTGGCGCGTCCTGCCCCTGCGCAGCCTCGGCGGCGACCCGGAGCGAACCGACCCGGGCGGCCCCGGCCCCCAGCCCTTCGCGACGACGCGCTGGCTCGACCGCCTGCCCTACCTCGCGTCGATCCTGGACTCGCTCCCGGCCCCGCTGAACGCGGTGCGGCTGATGGCGCTGGGGCCCGGCGCCGTCTCGAACCCGCACAGCGACCCCAAGTACCGCCTGGACCGGGGCATTGTCCGCCTCCACATCCCCGTCGTCACCGACCCGGGCGCCGTGCTCGTCCTGGACGGCATCGAACACTGCTGGCAGCCGGGCACCCTCTGGTACGGGGACTTCTCCCGCGAGCACCTGGTACGCAACACCAGCCAGACGGTGACCCGGGTCCACGTCGTCATCGACGCCCTGCTCACCGCCGACCTCGCCGCCTGGTTCCCGGACTCCTGGCAGCAACTGCTGACTCGTGGCGAGGTCCTGTTCAACCGCACCGGCCCGGCTTCGGCCCCGGCCTGGTCCGCCGGACTGCCGTACGAGTCACTGCTGCCGTCCGGGTTCGCGGACTTCGACGCGGCCGCCCCGCTCGACGGCTCCCTTATCCCCGCCCGCATCGACCGGGACGCGGACGGCGTCCTCGCCCTGACGATCGCCGGGCGCACTTTCGCGCTCGTCGCGGTCGGCGGCGCCGAGTTCCGGTTCTCCGGCTGGAGCGAGCAGCGCACCCTCCAGCCGGACAGCGACGGCGGCGGCCTGACCCTGCGGGTCCGCCGGGGCCGCGCGCTCGCCGACCGGCACGTGACCGCAGCCCCCCGCACCCCCTAACCGCCCCGCGCATCCGAGAGGAACGCCCATGCCCCGCCTGAACAGTCACGACGACTTCACCCCGCTCAAGGAGGTCATCGTCGGGTCCGCCGCCAACTACGTGGGACACGACCGTGACGTCAGCTTCGAGCTGTTCCACCACGAGAACCTGAAGGGCTTCCGGTCGGACTGGGCCTACCCGCGCCTGACCCGGGCGGCGGCCGGCCACCGGGAGAGCTGGACCATCAAGGCGCGGTACGCCGAGGAGCTGCACGAGGACGTCGAGGCCCTCGCGACCACGCTCGCCGGGCTCGGCATCGCCGTGCACCGGCCGCTACCGCTGCCGCCCGACGCGACTCCGATCGCGGGCCTGGGCTGGGAGGCGGCACCGACCCCGGCACTGAACGTCCGCGACAACACGCTGATCCTCGGCGACGAGATCATTGAGACGCCGCCCGCGATCCGCTCCCGCTACCTGGAGACCCGCCTGCTCGCCCCGGTCTTCACCGCCTACTGGGAGGCCGGCGCGCGGTGGACGACGATGCCTCGTCCCACCCTCACCGACAACAGCTTCGACCTGTCGTACGCGCGGGACACCGCGACCACCCTGGGCGGGCCGACCGAGGCCATCGACGACCCGCAGGCGAGCCCGTACGACGTCGGTGTGGAGATGATGCTGGACGGCGCGCAGGTGCTGCGGCTGGGCCGCGACCTGGTCGTCAACGTCGCGCAGGAGAACCACACCCGGGGCGCGGAGTGGCTTCAGCGGCACCTCGGCCACCAGTACCGCGTCCACCGGGTGTGGCGGATGGCGGACAACCACATCGACTCGATGGTCCTCGCCCTGAAGCCGGGGGTCTTCCTGGCCCGGCACGACGGCATCCGGGACCTGATGCCCGAGCCGCTGCGCTCGTGGAAGTTCGTCGTGCCGCCGGAGCCCGATGCGGGCGCGTTCCCGGTGTACGACGACTACGAAGACCTGGTCCTCACCAGCCCCTACATCGACCTCAACGTGTTCTCCGTCGACGAGAACACGGTGCTGGTCAACGAGGAGTGCACCGGTCTGGCCAAGCTGCTGGAGGCCGAGGGCTTCGACGTGGTGTCCGTACGGCACCGGCACCGGAGGTTGTTCGGGGGCGGGTTCCACTGCTTCACCCTGGACACGCACCGCACCGGCGGCTTCGAGGACTACCTGTCGTGACCCTCCCGGGCGTGCTGCTGCTGGACGCGGCCGGCCCCGAAGCGGGCGCCCTCGTCACGGCGGCCGCCGCCCGCGGCCACCAGGTCCACGCCGCGACCACCGCCGCGGCGTACGAGGGCTACGGGCTGGAGCTGAAGGGCCTGCTGGCCGGGCGGGTCGTCACCGATTTCGATCGGCCCGGCCGGGCTGTCGACGAGATCGCCGCGTATGCCCGCCGCCGCGGTGTCGGCGCGGTGCTGACCGTCAACGAGTACCTGACCGAGCTCGCTGCGCGTCTCTGCGCCGAGCTGGGGGTACCCGGCAACGATCCGGGCCGGGCACACGCGGCCCGGGACAAGGCCGCCATGGCCGAGGCGTTCGCGGCGGCCGGGGTGCGCACGCCGTACACGGTCCTCGTCCGGGACTCGGCCGGGCTGCGGGCCGCGCTGGCGGACCCGCGGTTGGGCTTCCCGTGTGTCATCAAGCCGGTGTCAGGGGCGGGCTCCGCGGGCGTCACGGTGGTGAGCGGCCTGGCCGGTGCCGCCGTGGCCGCCGACGCCGCCCGCGCGGTGGCCGGCATGTACGGAAGCGGCGGCGACCCAGGAGTCTTGATCCAGGCGTATGCCGCCGGGACGGAGTACAGCGTCGAGTCCTTCACCCAGGACGGCACCACGACGCACCTCGCCGTCACCCGCAAGCAGGTGACCGGCGGCGCAAGCCGGGTCGAGACCGGGCACAGCCTCCCCGTCGGCCTGCCCCCGACCATCGAGGCGGCCGTGTACCGGCAAGTGGGCGCGGCGATCGGCGCGGTGGGTATCCGGCACGGGGCCTCGCACACCGAGGTCATCGTCGCTGCGGACGGGCGGTGCACGATCATCGAGATCGGCGCCCGCCTTGCCGCCGGGCAGATCGGGGTCCTGATCCAGCACGCCCTGGGCATCGACGTCTGGGCGGCCCTGCTCGACGTCGCTCTCGGCCGCCCGGCCGGGCTCGCACCCACCGCCCGCGGATACGCGACCGTGCGGTTCGTGACCAGCCCGCGCGCCGGACGGCTGACGTCGCTCTGCGGGCTCCCGACGGTGGGGCCGGGCGTGCCGTTCGTCCGCTGGCGGGCGGCGCTCGGCGGCCCCGTCCACGCGCCGGACGCCAACGGCCACCGGCTGGGGTCGTTCGTGGTCACCGGCCCGGACGCCGTCGAGGTCGAGGAGCGGGCCGACGCGCTCCTGCGGCAGACCCGTATCCACGTCGAGCCGTACCCGAACGGGCCCGGTCAGGTCAGGCCGGCAAGTACCTCGGCCATCGCGCCGTAGCTCTCGCGGACCGCGTCCGTCTTGGCCAGCCGGTGGCGCTCAAGGCGGATCGCGCTCAGGTGCCGGGCCTCGTAGACCTGTGCCCGCCACACCGCGGCGGGCGAGCGGTCCAGGGCGCCGTAGGACTCCCAGAACGCTTCGCGCTCGTCCGCCTTGGCCGTTGCCATGCGGATGGTCCAGTCAGCGGCGGGGTCACCGAACCATGTGCGGTCGAAGTCCAGGACGCCGGTGATCACCGGCTCGGGGGCCGTCGGGTCCATCAGGGCGTTGACGGTCCACAGGTCCCCGGTCAGCAGCCTGGGTTCGGTGACCTCGTCGAGCACGGCGCTCTCGTGCGCGGCCACCGCGGCGACCTTCCGCACGTCGGCCGCGTCCAGGCCGGCGCCGTCCAGGTCGGCGGCGATCTCCTCCAGCGACGCGATCACCGCCTCGCCCCACGTGGCGTACCCCGGGCCGCCCACGGGCCCGAAGTGCGGGCCGCGCACGTCGTGCACGGAGCGGGTGATGGCGCCCATCTGCCGGAAGAACGCCGGCCACGCGGCACGCGGATACGTTCCCAGGTGCTCCGGTGCAGGGATGCCGTCCAGGTGGGTCTGGATCATCCAGTCCCGGCCGATCACCTCGTGCGACCAGTCTGCGGCCAGCACCTGCGGCATCAGCGGCGCGATCACCGCCAGCCACGGCACGCTCGCGAACTCGTTGCGCATCAGGTGGCGCTCACTGCGGAACTGGCGGGTCTCTGGCGGCGCGACCCGCAGGATCACCGGCCGGGCCTGGTCGGCCAGGGCGACGCGGTAGACATTGTTGTACATCCCCGTACCCAGCTCGACAGCGGACACGAGCGTGGCGGCGTCCCCGAAGGCCCGTCGGCAGACCTTCCCGATCTCCTCCGCGGTTAGTGACTGCTGAAACGCCTCCGAGGCGCGCTCAACCGGCTGGAAGTCCATGCCGCCCAGGATGCCCGCCCGAAGGCTGTTCGTCACATACACCGCGTACGACGCTACGGCGGAAACGCATCCGTCCTGGTGACACGGCCCATGGCCCAAGGCCCGCTCACTCCCGGCCCCGGGCGGGCCAATCGCCCCTCTACCAGGCCCGCCCGCCGCGCGGGGCACTTCGCCGATACCCGCGCCCGCCGTACAGCGGCGCCTCTACCGTCCAGCCCGACAGGTGATCACGGGGGCGGGCGAAAGGGCTGAGCAGTGGGGCGGGATCTGGGTCTGGACGGGGTGGTGGACCACTTCACCCTGTCCGAAGACGAGACGGGCTGGTTATGGAACAAGACCGGCGCCACGAGGCTGGGCTTCGCCGTCCAGCTCAAGTTTTTGACCTGGCGCGGCCGGTTCCCCAGGATGCGCCTGGAGCTCCCGCCCGACGCGGTCGAGCACGTCGCCAAGCAGGTCGGCGTCGCCGCGTCCGAGCTGAGTTTCTATGACTTCGCCTCCCGCGCCGCGAAGCGGCACCGCAGCGAGCTGCGGGATCTGACCGGCTGGCACGAGTGCACCAAGACCGACCTGGTCAAGCTCGTCTCGCACCTGGTGGACGTGATCTGGCACGACGAACGCCGCGAGGAGCAGGTGCGGGCCGAACTGCTGCGACAGATGCGCGTGGACCTGATCGAACCGCCGACCGCGGCCCAGATCACCACGATCATCCGGTCCGCGCTGCACCAGGCCGACGAACGGGCCGTTGCCGAGGTCGCCGCACGGCTCGCGCGCGTGGAGGACTGTCCCCGCCGGCTGGACGCGCTGGTCTTCACCGACCCGACCGGCGAGGCCACCGAACAGGGCGACGGGGCAGCGGCGGACGGCGAGGCTCCAGAAGAGGACGAAGACGATACGGAGTCGGTGCTCTCCGACATCAAGTCCCATCCGGGCAACGTCAGCCTCAACTCACTGCTGGACGAGATCAAGAAGCTCAAGCAGGTCCGTGCCGTCGGCGTCCCGGCCAAGGCATTCACCGGCATCGGCGTGCAGGTCGTGGGCGCCTGGCGGGCCCGCGCGTCGGCCGCCTCCCCGAGCCACCTGCGGCGCTTCGACGATCCCGTACGGCACGTCCTGCTGGCCGCGCTGCTGTTCCAGCGCCAGCGGGAGATCACCGACACCCTGGTGGAGCTGCTCAACTCCACCGTGCACCGCATCAACGCGCGGGCGGAGAAGAAGGTGACCGAGGCGTTCGTCGCCGAGTTCACCAAGGTCCGCGGCAAGTCCGGCCTCCTCGGGAAGATCGCCGCCGCATCCCTCGGCGCCCCCGACGGCTCGGTCCGCTCCGTCGTCTACCCGGCGGCCGGCGGGGAGAAGACCCTCAAGGACCTCGTCGCCGAGATGAAGGCCACCAACGCGGAGTTCGCCCGCAACAAGCGGGAGGTGTTCAAGTCCTCCTACTCCAACCACTACCGCAGCGGCCTGATGAAGCTCCTCGAAGTGCTGGACTTCTGCTCCTCCAACGACCAGCACAAGCCCGTCATGGACGCCCTGAAGCTGATCGAGCGGCACAAGGACTCCTCCACCACCTACCTCCCGCTCGGCGAGACCATCCCGCTCGACGGCGTCGTACGCAAGGACTGGATGGAGTTCGCGATCTTCACCCCCGACAAGGGGCCCAAGCGCGTCATGCGCACCGTCTACGAGGCGTGCGTCTTCCAGGCCCTGCGCGAGAGGCTGCGCTGCAAGGAGATCTGGGTGACCGGCGCCGACAAGTGGCGCAACCCCGACGACGACCTGCCCGACGACTTCGAGACCCGTCGCGCGGAGTACTACGACAAGCTCAACAAGCCGCGCGACGGCAAGGTCTTCACCGCCCAGCTGAAGGCCGAGATGCGCGCCGAGCTCGGCGCCCTGGACACCAAGCTCCCGAAGCTCCCATGGGTCACGATCAGCGGCAAGAACCGCAACGGCGCGATCAAGTTCACCGAGCCCGAGCCGCAAAAAGAGCCCAAGAACCTGCGCAAGCTCAAAAGGGCGATCCGCAAGAAGTGGGGCACCGGCGCCCTCATCGACATCCTCAAAGAGGCCGCCCTGCGCACCGGGATGCTCAAGGCCCTCGCGCCGGTCGGCACCCGGGAGTCGATCGACGAGGCGAAGCTCCTGGAACGCCTGCTCCTGATCGCGTACGCGTACGGCACCAACTCCGGGATCAGCTCGGTCGCCGCCGGCGCCCACGGGCACAGCGAGGAAGACCTGCGCTACACCGCGCGCCGCTACCTGACCGCCGTCGGCCTCAAGGCCGCCGGTGTCGAGATCGCCAACGCCACCTTCGCCGCCCGCTCCGAGGCGGTCTGGGGGCAGGGCACCACCACCGTCGCCTCGGACTCCACGCACTTCAAAGCGTGGGACCGCAACATCTTCACCGAGTGGCACTCCCGGTACGGGGGCCGCGGCGTGCTCGTGTACTGGCACATCGAAAAAGGGTCGATGGCTATTCACAGCCAGCTTCTGAACTGCACGGCCTCGGAGGTCGCCGCCGCGATCGAGGGCATGATGCGGCACGCCACCACGATGCAGGCCGAGGGCAACTACGTCGACTCGCACGGCCAGTCGGAAATCGGGTTCGGACTCACCAGGCTCCTGGGCTACGACCTGCTGCCCCGCATCAAGCAGATCAACAAGGTCAAGCTGTACCGGCCCGGCTGGGAGGACGAGGACAGCTACGAGCGCCTGGACGACGCGATGACCCGCCCGATCCGCTGGGACGTCATCGAGAACAACTACGACCAGCTCATCAAGTACGCCACCGCGATCCGGGCCGGCACCGCCTCCACCGAGGCCATCCTGCGCCGCTTCACCCGCACCGCCTCCCACCCCGTCTACCAGGCCATGCTCGAAGTCGGCCGCGCCCAGAAGACCATCTTCGTCGCCCGCTACCTGCGCGACCGCGACCTCCAGCGCGAGATCCAGGAGGGCCTCAACGTCGTCGAGGGCTGGAACGGCGCCAACGACATCATCTTCTTCGGCAAGAGCGGCGAACTCAGCAGCAACCGCCGTGACCAGCAGGAACTATCCGTCCTCGCGCTCCATCTCCTCCAGACCGCACTCGTCTTCGTCAACACCCTGATGATCCAGGACATGCTCACCGACCCCGAGTGGGCGAACCTCCTGACCGACGAGGACAAACGCGCCCTGACCCCGCTGTTCTGGATGCACATCCAGCCCTACGGCGAGGTACGGCTGAACATGGGCAGCCGCCTCCAGCTCGCCCACCCCGTACCCCAGGAGCCGGACCCCGAGCCGGAGCCCGCCGCGGCCTGATGCGATGTCAGTGCCCCGCGCCACACTGGCCTCCTCGCCGACCAGCAGGGGGCCAGCGTGGCGTTCAGGGCCGTACACGCCGAGTGGGGAACCGTCTTCGCACACCTGCCCGACCTCGGATGCGGACGCAGCTGGGAAGCGGTCTGGAAAACCCGGCCACCCGCCCCGCTGACCTGCGACGAGTGCCGACATCCGATGCACGCGAAGACCTCCCGCAGCGGCTTACGGTTCTTCGCCCACGCCCCCGGCGCCCCCACCTGCGCGCTGGGTCTGGAGTCCGTCGCCCACCACCTGCTGAAGCTGGAACTGGCGAACGCGGCCCGGGACGCCGGCGCCCACGCGGAACTCGAAGCCCCCGGCCCCGACGGCGCCTGGCGAGCCGACGTCCTGGCCACCGACCCCGCCGGAACCTGGAAGACGGCCCTCGAAGCCCAGCTCGCACCGATCACCAGCGTCGACATCACCGCCCGCACCGAAAAGATGACCGCCGACGGCGTCACCTCGATCTGGTTCAGCGACCGGCCCCGCCCGCCCTGGCTCGGCACCGTTCCCTCCGTCCGCCTGGAGCGGCCCGAGGGGACCAAACACCTGGCCGTCGCCGAAGGGCTCGTGAAGTTCACCGGCCGCGGCTGGAGTGTCGTTCCGGCGTCCCTCATCCAGTTCCTCACCTGGGTATTCGCCCACCGCATCGTCACGCACACACACCGCGGAGTCCGATGTACTACCCGCAGCGGGCGCTCGCCACGGTGTGGACCGCGCCGCAGTACATCGCCGCCGAGGACACCCACCTCGTCGAGGAAGAACGCCGACAGCGCGAATACGAAACCCGCATGGCCGCGCTAAGAGCGGCCCAGGAGAAGAAGCGGGACGAGATCCGCGCCAAGAACGCCGTCTCCCGCGCGAAGGCCCTGGCCGAGGCCACGGAAGCTGAGCAAGCCGCCCGTGCCGCCCTGACGGGGAGACTGCGAGAGGTCGCCATCCGCTTCCGCCCCGGCATCGACCTGGCCCTGGCGAAACTCGCCGACGAGCACGGCATCACCGCGACCGTGGGCTTCAGCACCGGCGACCCCCGGTACGCCGGCGGTGTGCCCCTCGTCGACGAGAACGGCGTCACGGCCGCCGTCTTCGACCCGGACCCCGGGCGGGTCCGCGGCCACGCCTTCCGGCTCCTGGCCGGCCTCCTCCTGATCTTCCCCAGCCAGACCAGCAGGCGGCGCTTCGAGAAAGCCACGAAGCGCACCAAGCACAAGCCGATCGACGGCTATCAGACCGACTTCGTCGACGCCCCGCCCTCCGGCCCCGCCAGATCCCGCCCGCGCATCTCGTCGAGCCCGCCCACCTGCACCTGCACCACCCCGCAGCTCGTCGCGAGAATCCAAAACGCCGAGTACCCCGCCGAGCCCAGCGATCAGATGGGCCCCGCTGCCGCCCTCTTCCGGCCCCAGTGCCGTGCGTGCGGCGGCAAGTACGAGAAGCCGTGGCGCCGGACCGGCAGCACACCCATCAACCGGACAGGCCGCCCAGAGACGTGAAAACCCGCCCAGGAACCTACTGGCGGGTTACTTGTCACCTGGTTCGGCGCTCGTTAACGGCACCCCCCATAGCCATGGTCTATCTCCAGATCACCCTGCGCGTGGACCCGGCCGACCGCCCCGCGGCGGCGGCCGTCTACGAAAAGTACAAGCAGCCGTTCCTCGGCACCGTCGACGGTGCCACCGGTAAGGAACTCCTCGTCCGGGGCGAAGACGTGCAGGTGCTCCACGGTTTCCGGTCCGCGGCGGACGCGCGGGCGTACCTGGACAGCGAACTGTTCACCAAGGACGTCGTGGGAGAACTCGCTCCCCTGCTGCGGGCAGAGCCCGACATACGCCTCTACGACACCGTCTGAGGCCACGGCACGACACGTTTCCTCCTCCCCCACCCGAACTGAGGAGCTTTCCGCGGATGGGGGGCGGCCAGCACTTGGTGTCTCGCGAGGGTGAGGCCAGTGCCGGGTGTCGCATAGCAGGGCTTGCCAGGCCTGGGGCAACCACAGGTCGGGGGCGCTCTGTTCGGTGTCCGCGGTCAGCTCCACCCGCGAGAACGCTTCCGAAGGCCGGTCAGGGCAGCGAGGATGGACCGCGGCTACCGGCAACGGGCCTGCCCGGCCGCGTGGGCCCCAGGCGGGTCAGCGGTAGAAGCGGACGTAGTCGAACTCGGCGGTCAACCCCTCGCCGGCCAGGGAGACAAGGCCGATGCGCGGGTCGTCGCCGGCCGGCAGGTGCCAGACGCCGCCCCAGATGTACTTCTTCCCGTCGCGGCTGGTCGCCGCCTGATACATGTGCTCTCCTGTCTTCGGGTTGACGGTGTGTCGCATGCGCAGCCACATGGTGTCGGCCGAGGGGCCGATCTGCATCTCGGGCCACGAGTCCCGGTCGCGGCCGATCCACAGGAACACCTGGCGAGTCGGTCCGGTGCGGGTCGGTGCGAGGTGGATGGAGTCCTCCGGGCTGAGGAAGGCGATGATCCCGGCCTGGCTCCGGCCGTCGGGGGCGTCGGTGATCGGCAGGTGCAGCTTGGTCTCCACCGTGTAGGTCCCCTTCGGAGCCGCACGGAGCAGGGCGGAGGCCATCGTTGCTCTGCCGGAGAAGTCGGCGTCCTGGGTGGGCCACACATACTTTCCGCCGGCCACCTTTCCGTCGGGCGGCCCGAACCACTCCCAGCCGTCCAGGCTGTCGTCGGTGAAGTCCTCACGGAGGGACGTCAGCTCCTTGCCGGTCCTCGGCTCGGGCTTCTTCCTCGTCACCGGAGTGAAGAGCCTGGTGACCCCGACGTTGTCGACCTCGCCCGAGCCGTGGCTGGACGCTGCGCCGCCCCTGTCCCATGTGTCGGGGACGTCCACATCGATCTCGGCGAGGGGCATCCTCAGCATCGCCGAGCTGATCTCCACCCGCGCTCGGCCGTCGTGGATCTCGGCGTTCAGCGAGTGCCAGGTCCTCATATCGGCATCGTTGTGCAGTCGCCGCGTCCAGGTGTTCCGCACCTTGCCGCCCCGGGTCAGCTCGACCGTCAGGGCCCTGTCGGATCCGACCCAGGCGATCAGGTGGTCGGTGGCGCCCCGGGAGGCCAGGACCAGTCCGACACGCCCGCGGTCGTCACGCACCCGCACGTCGCTCTCCAGCCGCACGTCGCCCTTCGGGGCATGGTTCGGCAGCAGCAGCTGAGGGGCGGAGCCGTCGCCGGCGGCTCGCGCGTAGCGGCCCGAGTCCGAGTCGACGCCTGTCTTCCAGACGCCGGTTCCCAGGGTCCGGAAGCCTCCGAGTCCGGACCCGAAGCCACTGCCGGCGTCCCACTGCGCGACCGGCGCGGTCTGGGTGCCCTCGCTGGTCCAGGCACCGGCGCGCACGGTCGGCCATCCGTCGATCCAGTCGAGGCGGTCCATCACCGTGGGGCGTCCGCCCCAGCCGGGGTCCTTCTCGAAACGATCGAAGCCGTTGGTGAGTATCCATTCCTGACCGGACTTGTCCACCACGTCGGCCGAGTGCCCGGTGGCCACCCACCTGTTGCCGTTGGGCGAGTTGACGATCGTCCCGCCCGGATGCAGGTCGGCCAGGCCCACGCCCTCGGCGTCGACGAACGGCCCCATCGGACTCTTCGACCGGCCGACGTACACCGGGTACGCGCCCTTGTCCCGGGCGCAGCAGCCGAGCCCGGAGTAGAACAGGTAGTACCAGCCGTCGCGCTTCGCCACGTACGCCGCCTCGCCGCGACGTGCGCCGACCACCTGCACCGGTTCGCCGGCCGGCGCCGTGCCCTCGGCGTTGAGCCGTACGGCCTGGATGCCGCCGTCGCGGAACGAGCCGTAGTAGAGGTACTTCTCCCCGCCGGTGTCGACGAACACCGCCGGGTCGATCTGGTTGACCTTCTTGCCGTACGGCAGGACCGGGCGGCCGATGTCCGTCCACGGTCCGGCGGGGTGGTCGGCGGTGGCCAGGGCGATGGTGTTGTCGTCGTTGCCGGCCACCGAGTAGTACAGGTAGTACTTGCCGTTGATGTACCGTATGTCGGGCGCCCAGTAGTAGGTGCTTTCGAAGTCGCGCCACTGCGGGTGGTTGTCCGGACCGAACACGTCCCCGATGTAGGTCCAGTGGACCAGGTCGGACGAGCGGGTGATCGGCATGAAGTGCTGTGACTCCCACGGTCCGCCGGCGTTCTGCCTGGTCATGAACGTTTGAGTCGCGTAGGCGTACCAGTAGCCGTCCTTCCCGCGGATGATCGACGGGTCGGAGTAGGCGTCGGCGATGTCGTCCATGATGTGGTTCGTGTACGTCCCGGGACGGTCCCCGGGGTCGGCAGTGGCCGGCAGCGCGCCGAAACCGGTCACGCCGATCGCCACGACCGTCGCAGCCAGCCGCACGGCCCGTCTGCGTACTGTTCCGGTCTGCGTAGTCGTCTTGGAACGTGCCATGTGTCGTGGTCTCCTTCTCCGGGTCGGGCCGCCCACGGCAGCCGTGCGGCGGTGAGCGTGGGGCGGGTGTCCGGGTGTGCTGGTGCGCGCGTGTGCGGTCGTGAGACGCGGTCAGTCGACCACCAGCGCGCCGATCCGCCACAGGCCGTTCAACTTCGAGCCGGTGATGTCCAGTTCGGCGGCGCGGCCGGACGCCCCGCCGTCCAGCTCGAAGGCGAACCAGACGAAGGTGCGCGCCGGCAAGGTGGCGTCGCCGGAGCTGCCCAGGACGGTGCCGTTCTCCGAGACGGTGGTGATCGCGGACTCGGCGGCCATGTCCCCGCTCAGGACCCACACGGTGTGCTTGCCTGCCGGCACGCGCAGACGGATCGCACAGTCCTTGATCTTCTGGGTGACGAAGTCGCGCCGCAGCACGTCGCCGGTGCCTCGGTCGCGCGGCTCGGGGCGCCCCTTGGTCCAGCCGAAGCCGCGCTCGTCGTCGTACCGGTCGCCGGGAGTGAGCCGGGTCCAGCCGGGCACCAGGGGGCTTCCGTCCGGCCCCGCGTCGAGCGCCAGCACGACGTCGTCGGCGTGCGGGGCGGTCACCACCGGCACCGACCGGCCGCGCTCGATCTCCTCGTTGCCGCTGTCGACCCGGATGCCTACGGTGGCGAAGCCGGGCTTCGGGTCCGGGGTGGCGGTGACCGTCAACTCCGCGTCCGTGCCCGCCTTGACGATGACGGTGCCCGACGTCGTCTCCCAGCTGCCCGGGGCGGCGAGTTCGGCGGTGACCTCGCGGTCCGTACCGCCCGTGTTGCGCACCAGCAGCGTGACCTCGTTGGGCCGTCCGGTCCACCAGACCTGTTCCGTGGTCGCCTTCATCACCAGCAGGGACGGCTTCGGCAGCGACTCGTCCGGAAGGGCCAGCGCGTTCAGTCGCCAGGGCCCTCCCTCGCCGGTGAAGGTCAGGTCCTGGGTCCGGTCCGAAGCGCCGCCGTCCAGCGGCAGCTCCAGCCAGGTGAAGGTGCCGCCGGGCTGCCTGGGGCTGGTGGCGACCGTCCTGCCGTCCACCACGATCCTGGTCGGCGAGGCCGTCGCATCGGTGTCGCCGACGAGCGCGTACGCGGTGTGCCGGCCGGCCGGTACGGCGATGCGCAGCACCCGGGAGCGGTCGTTGTAGAGCATGTCGCGGATCAGCGGTTCACCGCCGCGATCGCGTCCGGTGGGCCTGTCCCCCACCCAGCCGAAGCCGGCCTGCGGGGACCAGGCGGACGACGGCTTCAGCGGGGTGTAACCGGGCATCGACGCACCGCCGTCCGGTCCCGCGTTCAGGGCCAGTCGGCAGCGGGCACCGTCGGGGGCGACCACGAGGTCCGGGATCGCCCCGTCCAGGCGGGTGAGCTTCGGTGACACCTCGAAGTCGGACGGTGCGACGGTGCCGACCAGCGGTGGGGCGACCGGCAGTTCGAGTTCGGCGGTTCGGGCGCCGGCGGCCTCGCCGATGGCGGCCGCGGAGGTCCACTGCCCGTTCGGCGGGCGCAGTCGCACACGCAGTTGATGCGTGTCCTGGGAAGCGTTGGTGATGTCGACCGGCAGGAGGTTCGCCCTGCCGCCGAGCAGCACGCGCCGTCGCCCGAGGGCGACCTGAAACCATGTGCGCCGCTCGTCGACGCGCCGGCTGTAGTCGAAATAGAAGCCGACGACGACGTCCCGCCACAGTCGGGCGTGTTCCAGCTGTGCTGTGAAGGCTGCCTCGATGTCGTCGTGGCGCTGCCCGTCGACCCGCCCGGCGAGTGAGCGCCAGGCGAGCAGGAACCGCTCGGCCTGATCAACGCCTCGGAAGTGGGTGTCGTAGATGTGCTGGATGACGGTTGAGCCGGAGCGAAGGCGGTGGTCGTAGCGGACCCAGTTCAGGAACAGCAGCAGCTCGTCCGGGCATGTCTCCAGGGATTCGTAGACGTCCTGCCAGGGCTTCGGGTACTGCCCGGCGAAGCCGCTGCCGGTGGCCGCGGTGCGGTCGAAACCGGTGCCCTCGGCGGTGGTGTGGTGCGACTGGAAGAGCGTCGCCCGCGGATTCGGCTCGAAGTGGTCGCCGCCGGGGTTGGTGAAGTACCCCACTCCGAGCGGAGAGGAGTACGCCTCGTACGTCTCCCGGGAACCGGCCAGGATGCCGACGACGACCCGGGTGACCTGCGCGTCGGTACCGAAGGTCATACGCACCCATTCCTCGGCGAGCTCCCGGGGGTCGGCGTCGGTGTCCCAGCACATGCGGCCGAAGGCGTAGGTGTTGGCCGCGCCCAGCTGATAGCCGGTCCAGTCGCGGTCGTCGCCGAAGTTGCTGACGCCGGCGATGCCGGTGGACGGCTGGCGCAGCGAACCCTCCGCGAGGATCTCGGCCACGGTCGGCCCGCGGTCCGGTCCCTGTGTCGGGAAACTCAGGACCTCGCGCCACATGGGCGCCAGATAGCAGGTGTGCACCGCGTGGCCGGTGTACTCCTGGGTCAGTTGGAGCTCGACCATCTGGTGGGTGCGGCGCATCCGGCCGAACAGCGGGTGCACCGGCTCACGGACCTGGAAGTCGATCGGTCCGTACTTCGTCTGCAGGACGACGTTGTCGTCGAAGGCGCCGTCCAAGGGCGCGAAGGTCCGGTACTGGTACTCCGCCCAGTCACTGAAGTCCTCGTGCACGAAGCTGCGCCAGACGATCTTCCCGCCGTGCGGGCGGACCGCCCTGGCCAGCATGTTGGCGCCCTCGGCATGGGTACGGCCGTAGTCGAGCGGACCGGGCCGGCCTTCGGAGTTCGCTTTGACCAGAAAGCCGCCGAACCCGTCCAGCTTCGAGAAGATCTCGCCGGCCTTCGCGCTCCACCATTGCCGCACGCGAGGGTCGGCGGGGTCAGCCGTCCTGATCGGATCCTCGTCGTCGGCCGTCAGCACGAGTGGGCTTGCGTAGTCGACCGAGATCCACAGGGAGATGCCCCACGAGTGGAAGAGAGCTGCCAGCGGCGCCAGTTTGTCCAGCATGCCGCTGGTGATGAAGTCCGCGTCGGCGTTGACGTTGTTGATCACCGAGGCGTTGATCCCGATGGAGGCCATTGCCCGCGCGTAGTCGACGTGCCGGGCGGAGATCACCGGCAGATCGTCCCAGCCGAAGATCGTCGTGCCGGCATATCCGCGCTCGATCGTGCCGTCCCGGTTGTCCCAGTGGTTCATCATCCGCAACCCGACGGACGGGTTCTGCCGGGTCGACACCTTCGACAGCGATGTATGCAGCTGTAACAGTCGGATGAAGTGGAACACTCCGCTGAGAACGGCGCGTTCGGAGTGACCGATGATGAAGATCCGCCGACGCCCGTCGCGTGCTCCCACCGACTTGATCACGAAGCCCTGCTCACGGAGCCGGAAGTCCCGCTGCTGGTCCACGTGGGAGCGCAGCAGCGACGAGTCCTGCACCCGGCCGACGATGATCGCCGCTTTCGAGGCGCGGGCATCGGCGAGCGGATTGCCGGTGAGTCCCTCGACGGCCCGCCGCAGTTCGCCCTCGGCGTTCTCCAGCACCGGACCGTCGCCGTGACGGGCGATGCTCGTCAGACTCCGCCGGTACTCCTCAAGGCGGTCGGGATCGGCCACGAGCGGGTAGCGCAGCCACAGTTCGTAGCCGTCCTCGTCGACGAGCCGCGCGGCCGAGGCGGCAGCAGTGCTCCACGGGGCGGCCGCCGCGGCGAACGCCAGAGCCGAGGCCTGCAGCAGGCGTCTACGCCCGATTTGATACCGCGTCATCGCAGTGGACCCCCTCCATCGGTCGTTACAACGTTTACCGCGGCGGCCACCATGGCGTCGTACCGCCGCCAAGTCAACGGCACGTGCAGCAATTCGTTGTGTTGCCCAAGCGTGGGCCCTTGTCTCCCGCCGCCGGTTCCGACCCCCTGACCGCGAGGAGGAATGCCCGGCCACCAGGAGCGATCCGTGAAGCCCCGGACGTACGCGAGGAGTTGGGACCGGGCGGGACTGATCAGGCAGACGGTCGCCCGTCCCGACGCCTTGGACGCCGAAGGGTTGACGCCCCGAGAAAGCGCTTGCTACAACGTTGCAACAGGGTGACAGCATCCGGTGTGGGTCGGCGACCCCTGTCTGCCTCCACGAAAGGGGCCGTATGCCTGGCACCGCCGCGCGCTCCCCTGCCGCCGCAGTGCGCGTGGTACCGACGCGCGCCCCGTCCCGGGCCGACCACGGCCCGTCGCACGCCCTGACCGGCTCCGGCCCGGTCCCTGCGGCCGACCACTGTGATGGAGCGTGACATGTCCGGTGTTCCCAGCCGCCGTACGCGGGTGACGGATGGACGGGGGCCGGGTGAACCGCAGCCACCCCGAGCTTGCTCGACGTGACCTGGGGCCCGGCCGGACTCGGTACCTGCGTACAGACGACCTCGGCGGCGCAACTCGCCCTGTACGCGGTGTTCTTCAGTCCGCTGCCGATGCCGGCCGACACCCCCAGAACACCACTCCCACCCGGGATACGCCTGTGGCACTGGCCGTTTTGACAATGCCGATGAAGGCGGCGTTCACGATGCCGACGAACGCTGACGACGACGCCCCCGCCGGCTGGTGTTCCGGCGGGGGCGTCGTCGGTGAGGTGTCGCACGGCCGGTCACCGCGACGGGCAACCGCCGACGCGGCATCGCCCCCAACCCGCCGGCTGGCCTGCGCCGGCTCGACCGTAAGCCTTCTTGGAGGTCGGGTCCCCCGGAGTCGAAGGTGCGTACAGGGTGCGCCGCAGCGGGACGTCATGGGACGTCACGGCCCCGACGGTCCTCGGCCTTCGGCCGGAAGAAGCGGCGGTACCCGTCGAACTTCGCGGCCACGACGCCCGCAGGTCGTCCGGGGGAACGGCTGCCGCGCTGACACCGGCCAGCTGGGCCAGTTCCTCACGCCGCAACCCCGGCACCCGCCGCCGGTCGCCGTAGTCCGGCAACCCCACGTCTGCCGGCTTCAACTGTGCCCGGCGCCGGGACAGGAACTCGCCGAGGAGGGATTTGCCGTGCGTTGTCTCGTCCATGCGACCGAGTATGGACAGGCTCTCTCCGTCTAGCCTGCCCCTGCGAGTAACAGGCGCGACGCCGCGGAGCACGTGGCGAGTGAGACCTCATGGGAATCGCCGCGGCGCGTGCCACCGGTGCGAGACAGCGCCGGTCCTCGCCCACGGCGCGACCGTGCCCGTCGTCCGCGAAGTGCCCTGAGCCTGTGCGTCGTGACGTTGCGGGTCACGGGTCTGGTGCGCGTGAGGTCCGGGACGCTCGCCCTGGTCCATGCGTTCCTCGTGGCTCGCCGGCGCCCATGGCGCTGTGACGAGCGACGAAACCACCTAGTGCGAGACGTTGTCCCACGCGTCGCCCAGCCAGCTCTCGTGGCTTTCCTCCAGCGCGACCAGGGCGGCCATCAGCCGCTCGTCCCACCAGTCCGCTAGGAGGGAGAGCTGGAACTCGTAGCCGCCGTCGTGCCAGTCAAGGACGATCTCGCCGTCGATCCGCCACTTCGTGCGCCGCGGTGTCCGCGCCGCGGCGCCACCCCCGACGATGCTCAGGAAGGCGAGGATCAGCTGCACGGGCCAGATCAGCCACCACACGACCCACCAGAAGGGATGCCCCTTGTGGCCCACGGCGGCTGGGCGGCCGGTCTGCTGTACGGTCCAGCGAGTCCTGGCCCGCCCGCCCCTCGCGGCCGGTTCGCGGACGATCGAGCCGAGCGGCGCCTCGGACTCGTCCACCACGTCGTAAGTCGCCGGGCGGCCCTTGGACGCCGTCCTGGTGACCACCGTCGCCAGCTTCCGCTCCCGGTGAGGGTCGGCCCACAGGACGATGGAGCGGCTGCCCTGCTTACGTACCTTCCGGTACTCGTCCAGCCCGCCCGGGGGCAGCGGCCGCTCCAGGTGGGCGACGGTCCGTACGAGGTCGGTCCCATCGGGCGCCCGGCTGGCCTCCCACATCCGTATCTCGCAGGACAAGGCGCCGTTCTGCGGCTCGCTCCCCTGGTCCTGGTCCTGGTCCTTGTCCGCCGTGTGCCCGGGCTGGGTCAGGGCGGCCTCCGTCGCCGGGGGCCGCTCGCCCGAATCCCCCAGCCACATCATTCGCCCCATGAGACGCCTCACCTTTGTCCACAACAGCCGTAACGCGATGGCCGGGACCCTATCGGGCCCCGCAGACTCGACGGCCTGCGGGCGGGCCGAGCGGTGTCGCTCGGATCTTCGCGGGTACGGGCCGGTACCGTGCGAGCGTTGTGCAGGCCGTTGTTTGGAACTCCCGACGAATTGCGAGGTCCTTCAGTCCTGGTCACCGCTGTGGTCCTCGGCACGCCCCACGACGTTGCTGTCCGCAGTGCCTACGATCGAACGCCCGCGCTGGGGACGGCAGTCGTCTTGCCCGGGACGTTCCAGGCGGCGGCCGTCGCCACGTATGCCGGGACCGTCCGTCCGGGGTGACCGGCGCGCGCCGTTTGGTGTTGCTGAGGGTGCTGTGATGCGAAGTTCACCTTCGGCCGCGTGAGCACGTGGCGCGGCTTGACGTGCACAACCAGCGGCATGTCCTTCTCACGCGGCACGAGGAAGTCCGGGGACGTGTCGGCGCCGGTGCCCGCCCACAGGGGGCGAGAGGAAGAACGGCTGGGCGAAGACGGCGAGACGTTGGCATCCGTCGTCGCCCGGACCAGGTTCTCGTTGGTCGTCCCGTCTATCGGGGGTCTTTGTCATCGCTCGATGTCGTGACGTTGCCGGGCCGGTCGACGGGCTGGCGGAAGTCGTCGGCATGGTCGACGGCCCACTGGGCGTAGGTGTGCGCCGGCCGGCCGGTGATTTTCTCGGCGATGACGGAGGTCAGGGCCGGGACGCCGTTGGCGGCGGCCCACTGGCTCACGATCGCCTCGGCCACGACCGGATGCATTGTTCTGGCGACTTCCGCGCGGGCCTGCTCGTCGGAGATGTGCTCGATCCGGATGGGCCGGTCGATGGCCTTGCCGATGTGCTCGACCTGGCGTTGCAGGGTCAGGGACTCGGCCCCGTAGATGGTGTAGGTCTGGTGCGAGTGACCCGGTTCGGTCAGGGCGGTCACCGCGAGCGCCGCGATGTCCTTCTCGTGCACCGGTGCCGACTGTGCCAGCGGATAGGGAAGGCGGACGACGTTGTCGTTCCGGATCGATTCCGCCCACCAGGTGCGGGTGTTGGTGGCGAAAGTCCCCGGCCTGAGGAACGTCCAGTCCATACCGGACCGTTGGACGGCCTGCTCGATCGTGCGGTTCAGGCGGGGGACCGGGTGGTGGCCGGCATCGGGGTCCAGGACCGACACCGACGAGAGGAGAACCACCTGCCGGATCCCCGCGGCGGTGGCCGTGGCGACTACCTTCTCGATGTCGTAGGGCTTTTGGGGGTCGAGCATGCCGTAGAGGAACATCTTGTCGGCGCCCTCAAGCGTTGCGGGCAGCGTCTCGGGACGTTCCAGGTCGGCGGCGACGGCTTCCAGTTCGGGCGTCCGGCCTGCGGCTGGGGTTCTGCTGACCGCTCTGACCTGTTCGCCGGCGGCCAGCAGGCCGTCAGCCACGTGACGGCCCACGTTGCCGCGAGCGCCGAAGACAACTACCACCATGACGGGACCTCCTGTTGGTTGTGGATGTGATCATGTGGGGATCGAGCGGGTCGATCCGGAGTGGCGTACGAGAGGGTGCTGCTGCGCTGCCGGTGGGGGCGCCGGCAGCGGGTCTGCCTGCCTTCCGCGCTGGTCAGACACCCCATGTCGTTTGGTGTCAAGCTGCATGGGGTGCGGGGTGTGCGTGGTGTGACCAGGCGGTCGCTTCGTCGTAGGGGGTTCGGGTCTTGAGGCAGCCGTGGAGGATGCCGACGAGGCGGTTGCCGACCTGTCGGAGGGCGGGGTTGTAGCCGGCCTCGCGGGCGCGCTGCTTGTCGTAGTAGCGGCGGGCGCCGGGTGAGGCGTTCAGGGCGGAGAACGCCTGGCGTTGCAGGGCGTCACTCGGCGAGCACCCGGGCGCCGGTGATCACCCCGATGCCGGGCATCGAGAGGTAGATCTCAGCGTCCGGGTGCGCGAGAAAATGTATCTTCACCTGGGCTTCCAGGTCGGCTATCTGCTCGTTCAGGGCGATCACCAGCCTCGCGTGGGCGGTGGTGGCGGCCGCGTAGGCGGCGGTGACGGGTTCGGGCAGGCCAAGGTGCTGTTCGCGCAGCGCGGTCTGGATCGTGGCGGCCTTCGCGCTCCGGTGGTGCCTGCGGTGCCGGGCCAGGACGGCTGTGATCTGGGGTCGGGTCAGTCTCGCCGCTGTGGCGGGTGTGGGCGCCTTGAGCAGCAGTTCCAGCGCGTCCGTGCTGGTCAGTTCCAGGTCTGCGTAGGCGTTCAGGGCTGCGGGGAAGTACTCGCGCAGCGTGTTGCGCAGCCGCTGGAAGGTACGGGTGCGTTCCCAGACGAGGGTCTGGTGAGCACGAGCGACGACCTTGACAGCCTGGGCCTGTCCGCTGTCGCCGGCGACGGGCCGCAGCTGGTCGCGGTCGATGCGGACCATGTCGGCCAGCGCGTGGGCATCACCCTTGTCGCTCTTGGCACCGGAGGTGCCGTACCGCTCCTTGAACCGCGCGGCCTGCCGCGGGTTGATCGCGTACACCTGGTAGCCGGAGGCGAGCAGGGCCTGAACCCACGGGCCGCGGTCGGTCTCGATGCCGACGATCACGTCGCCGGGGCCGAGCTCGTCGCCGCCGTGCTTCGCGACGAGTTCGTGGAGCTTGGTGATGCCCTCCACGCCCTCGGGCAGTCTTGCGGTGGCCAGCTTGCGGCCGGCCGCGTCCTGGACCTCGACATCGTGGTGGTCCTCGGCCCAGTCGTCGCCGATCAGTAGCAACTTGCCTCCCCAGTCAGGTAGTTGACCTCTCATGCAACCTGCGGAAGACGCGGCACGCTCCCTAATGGATCCAGTGCTCACGCTCTGCTCGGCGGGCACGCCACCCCATCAGCGGTCTGGCCTTCCGGACGACCAGCGGGGGCACGGTCTGACCACAGAAGTCGGATGCTTCCGGGCTGGTGAGTGCTCACCTGCTGGCGGCTACGGCACCGAGTCTCTCTGACCCGGCAGCTCCCATTAGGGCTGGATGTTCGCCAGGTCGTGCAGAAGGCTGGGGTGCCTGGGCTGCCAGCCGAGTGCCTGGCGGGTGTGGGTGCTGGAGGCGGGCTGGTCGGTCGCGAAGATCGGGCCGAGGGGGCCGTAGGTGTCGACCGGGACCGACTCGACGGGCAGGCCGAGGCGTCGGCCGATGACCGCGGCGATGTCCCGTACCTGGTCTCCTTCGTCGGCCACGGCGTGCCAGGAGGTACCGGGTTCGGCCTGTTCCAGGGCGAGCCGGAAGAGGACTGCCGCGTCGAGTGCGTGCACGGCCGGCCAGCGCTGTGTGCCGTCGCCCGGGTAGCCGGACACTCCGGTCCGGCGTGCGATGCCGGTCAGCAGTCCGGCGAACCCGCCCGTGCCCCGGTGGTGCACGGTGCGGGGCATGCGTACGGCCGTGCTGCGGACCCCGCGCGAGGCCAGGCCCAGGACCGCCGTGACCGCGCGGCCGCGGCCTCCGACCGGCCCGTCGGTCGGCAGCGGGTCGGCCTCGGTGGAGGCGCGGCCCGGCACCCAGGGCGTACCCGAGACGGTGACGAAGGGGCGGTCGCTGCCGACAAGCTCCTCGCCGAGGGCCGCGAGGGCGGCGCTTTCCTCGGCGACCGCCCTGGCGAGGGCGTCGGGGCTGCTGAAGTCGTTGCCGAAGGCGAGATGGATCACCCCGTCGGTCCGGGCGACGCCGGCGCGGAGGACGTCGAGGTCGGTGAGGGCGCCCCGGAGCGGTTCGGCGCCGGCTGCCTCGGCGGCCTGCGCGGAGGCGTCGGAGCGGGCGAGCGCGAGGACGGTGTGGCCGTGGCCGAGGAGTTCGGCGACGACGGCGGATCCGATCAGGCCGGTGCCGCCGGTGACGAAGACGTGCATGGAAGTACTCCCGCAAGTGATGGGACTCTTGTCCCATCACTGTAGCGGAGTGATGGGACAAGAGTCCCATCACCTGGGGTGGCGACCGTGTCGCTCAGGCCCGTACCGGACGAGCGGTGTCGCCGGCCCGGCCGATCCGGCCGGCACCATTCGTCAGCGGGCCGTTCGCGCCCGCCTCCCAGGTCAGTAGCCAGCGGTGAGTTGTACCGCGGCGGCCAGGTAGCCCGTTGCCGTTGCCGCCACCATGGACGGCGGGACGGACGTGGCCGCGTCTCCGGCCGCGTACAGTCCAAGAACCCCGGTTCGGCACATCGCGTCGACCTTGATCGCCTCGACGCTGAGCATCTCGTCCGGTTCGGTCAGGCTCGCTCCTAGGTCATGGGCCAGCGAGGAACGCTGACGGAGAGTCGTCTTGACCAGCAGGGCACCGATGGAGAGTTCGCCGCCGTCGGCGAACGCCGCAGCCCGCAACTCGTCACCCGGCCCCTCGAAGCCACTGATCATTCGCTCGTCCAGGCCCACCCCGCCGGCGGCCAACTGCTCACGCTGCTGGTCGGTCAACTCGGTTCCGTTCGTCAGCAGCGTGATCCGGTCGCTCCATGCACGGAGGTTCAGTGCGCCGTGCACACCGACCGCGCCGCCGGCGAGAACGCCCATGGGGCGGTTCCTGACCTCCCAGCCGTGGCAGAACGGACAGTGGAAAACCGATTTGCCCCAGCGCTCGTCCATTCCGGGCAGGGGCCCGCTACCGGGCCCGGGTGCGCACGGTGCTGCGCTCGTCGTACTCCAACCACTGGCGGCGGATGCTCTCGCCGCTGCTGAACGCCCTGGACCTGAGGTGCAACAACACCGCCTACCGGCCGGTGATGGACGCCATCGACCTGCTCAAGCGGTATCTGGACCAGCCCATCGCCAAGGAGGGCGCGTTCTTCGACGAGGCGGAGAAGATCCCGCTGGGCGGGGTCGTGCGCGAGGAGCGCGGTGGCCGGAGACATCGTCGACGAGCAGACCATTGATGACCTGACTGCCCAACTCTTGGACGCCTACGGCACGGTGGACGGCCTGGTGAACAACGCCGGCATCGTCTTCTCCAAGCCGCTGCTGGAGCACACCGTCGAGGACTTCGACAAGGTGATGCACATCAACACCCTGTCCTGCCTGGTCACCGCCAAGCGCGTCGTCCCGGAGATGGTCAAGGCCGGCGGCGGCTCCGTCGTCAACGTCTCCTCCATCGGCGCCCTCGCCGCGCTGCCCAACATCGGCATCTACTGCGCGTCCAAGGCCGCCGTCCTCGGCCTGACCCGCTCGCTCGCGATGGAGTACGCGCCCCACAACGTCCGGGCGAAGATCCTGTGCCCGGGCCTGGTCGACACCCAGATGGCGGCCGAGCACCAGAAGAGCTTCTCCAGCCCCCAGGAGGCCATCGACGCGCTCGCCGGCCGGCAGATGCTCAAGCGGTACGCACAGCCGCAGGAGATCGCCGAGGTCATCGTCTTCCTGATCAGCAAGGAAGCCTCCTTCATGACCGGCGCCGTCGTCCCGGTCGAAGCCGGATGGACCGCCTGGTGACCCAGGCCGCACCGGCCGGTCCCGCACTGAACGATTCCGAAAGGAGGAAGCTGCAATGGCTGACTCTCCCCGCACGACAGACATCCGCGCGATGGTCGTCAACAACCACGGCGGCCCGGACGCCCTCACCGCTCAGGAAGTCCATCTGAAGGCTCCCGGCCCCGGCGAGGTCCTGGTCCGCCTGGCCGCGGCGGGCGTCAACTTCGTGGACATCTACATGCGCCGCGGCCTGAAGCCGGTGCCGCTGCCCTTCACGCCCGGCCTGGAAGGAGCCGGCCTGGTGGAGGCCATCGGCGCCGGCGTGAGCAACGTCCAGCCAGGTGACCGCGTCGCCTACGCCCAGCAGATCGGCGCCTACGCCGAGGCCACCCTCGTCCCGGCCGACAGCCTGATCCCCCTGCCCGACGACGTGTCCTTCGAGCAGGGCGCCGCGTTCCCCCTGCAGGGCATGACCGCCCACTACCTGATCCACGAGTTCCGCAAGCCGTCCGAAGGCGACGTGGTCCTCGTCCACGCCGCAGCCGGAGGCGTGGGCCTGTTCCTGGTGCAGTGGGCCCGACACCTCGGCGCCCGCGTCATCGGAACCGTGTCCACCCAGGAGAAGGCGGAAGCGGTCCGCCAGGCGGGCGCCCACGACGTCATCCTCTACACCGAACAGGATTTCGCCGAGGAAACCCTGCGCCTGACCGACGGGCACGGCGCCGACCTCATCATCGACGGCGTCGCTGCGAGCACCTTCGCTGGAAACCTCAAGGCCGCCGCGCTGCGCGGACACATCGTGATCTTCGGGGCGGCCAGCGGACCCGCCGAACCCATCTCGCCCAACGTGCTCATGGAACGCTCGCTGTCGCTGTCCGGCGACGACCTGTGGCACTTCATGGAAACCCGCGAGGAGATGCTCCACCGCGCCGGCGCGGTGATGGACGGCATCGAGAACGGCTGGCTGACGCCCCGCATCTCCCGCGTCCTTCCCCTGGCCGATGCCGCCGAGGCCCACCGGCTGCTGGAAGACCGCCAGACCATCGGCAAGGTCCTCCTCTCCACGGGCACCTGACCCATACCACCACCCGAACCACGTACCACCTGGAAATGGAGCACCACTCATGCGCGCCACCCTCATGTACGGCGCCGGCGACGTCCGCGTCGAGAACGTCCCCGACCCCGTCATCAAGCACCCCACCGACGCCCTGGTTCGCATCACCGCCTCCTGCGTGTGCGGCAGCGACCTGTGGCCGTACGCTTCGATGAAGCCCGCGGACGGCCCGGCCCGGATGGGCCACGAGTTCATCGGCATCGTCGAGGACACCGGCTCCGAGGTGACCACCGTCAAGCGCGGCGACCTGGTCGTCGCCCCGTTCGCGATCTCCGACAACACCTGCGAGTTCTGCCGCGAGGGCCTGCACACCTCCTGCTCCCACCCGCACGCCGGATTCTGGGACGGCGAGGCGGAGGAAGGCGGCCAGGCCGAAGCGGTCCGTGTGCCGCTGGCAGACGGCACCCTCGTCAAGCTGCCCGTCGCCGCGGACTCCGCGCTCATCCCGTCCCTGCTGCCCCTCTCCGACGTCTTCGGCACCGGCTACCACGCCGCCGTGGCGGGCGGTGTCAACGAGCGCACCCGCGTGACCGTGATCGGTGACGGCGCGGTCGGCCTGCTGGGAGTCCTGTCCGCCAAGCGCCTGGGCGCCGAGCAGATCATCCTGATGGGCCGCCACCAGGCGCGCACTGACCTCGGCCGCGAGTTCGGCGCCACCGATGTCGTCTCCGCCCGCGGCGAGGAAGGCATCGAGGCGGTGCGGGAGCTGACCGGCGGGCACGGCACGCACGTGGTCCTGGAGTGCGTCGGTAACATGCCCGCCTACGAGCAGGCCACCGGGATCGTCCGCCCCGGCGGCGTGATCAGCCGCGTCGGCGTCCCGCAGTACGAGGAGGCACCGATCGGCTTCGGTAGCCTGTTCCGCCATAACATCCGCCTGGCCGGCGGCCCCGCACCGGTCCGCGCCTACATCGAGGAACTGATGCCCGCCATCCTCGACGGCACCATCGAGCCCGGAAAGGTCTTCGACACCGCCACGAACCTCGACGGCGTCCCGGCCGGCTACCAGGACATGGCCGACCGCAAGAGCCTCAAGGTCCTCGTCAAGCCCTGACCGCGGAACCAGGTGGTGTGCGGCACAGGACGCACGCCACCTGGCAGTCGAACCTCACGCAGATTCTCACAAACGATCCTTTGCACGAGCAAGATCGAAAACGGTCCGCCGAACCCTCGCTGATGCCGGATCGGTTCTCAGAACCGCCTACCACACCCGCCGCTTCACCCAGGTGCCCCGCCTGAAGAAGGCGCTGCGGGTGCCCACCCCCGCCGACCGCGGACCCGGCCAGCCATGGCGGCCGGGCACCCCGCCCCCAGCGTCGATCGACGGCCTCGAAGCTTCTTTGGCACGGCCCCTGAAGCCGGGCAACCGCTGAACCTCGCCGCGGAGCCCGGCACAGGTGAGCGGCGCGCCATCCCGAACTCGCCGACGTGTGGTGGTAGTTGCGTTTGCGGTGGTGGCAGTGGCGGGCGACGGCTCGGCCGCGTCTTCTCCGGACCGGCCGTCCTCGCACTCCGGACCGGCGCCCGTCATCGCGGCATGCCGGAATCGATGTCAACCTGCCACGTACTACCCGGCGTCCGCGATCCAGCTGCCGTGGAATCCCAGCGGTACCCGGCCGGGCAGGTGGACCAGGGCCAGCGGGTGGCCGCCGAAGTCCTGGGCCGAGAGGATCACCAGGTCGGTCGCGCCGCGGTCGGGGTCGTTCACGTACGACAGGACGTAACCGTCGTCCTCGTCCCGTGCCCCGCGCCGTGGCACGAACACCGGCTCGCTGACCGCCGCGCCCCCGGGAAAGCGGTGGATCTGCCTGCTGCCGCGCAGCATGTCGTGCTTCATCAGGCAGTTGGTGAACTTCTCGTCCGACGGTACGCCGTCGACGGTCTCGTACGCGCGCCACATCTCGGCCGCGCTCGCGGTGTAGGCGTAGCGGTGCCGGCGTGCGACCAGGGATTCATTGATGCGGGGGAACTCCTGCGGACGGTCGTCCAGGCGGCTGCCGCGGACCCGGCCCGCGCGCAGATCGATCGTCCAGCGGTCGAGCGTCGGGGCGCCCGTCGCGGAAGGACCGCCCGTACCCCGGCCGGCGGCGTAGAACGGCGCGGGGAACCCGGTGTACTCCATCACGACCGTGTCACCCTCGTCGTAGGCGTTGAGGGTGTGCGAGTAGTACACCGGGTCGGTCTCGAACCAGCGTGTGCTGCCGCCGGTGCGCGGCAGCAGCCCGATGCGCATGGGATGTTCGTCGTTCCACACGTACGGCACGATCGCGCCCGCCTCCGCGGCGGCACCATCGAAGGTGATCGGCACGTCCACGATCACCACGTACTTCTCGGTGAGCGCGAAGTCGTGCATCATCGGTGCGTCCGCGACGGCGATCCGTGTGGTTCGCGCCACCCGGCCGGTCCGGTCGATCATGATGTGCCGCACATGGTCCCAGGTGGGGTAGTACGCGATCGCGTGCAGCTCGTCGGCCGCCGCGTCGTACTTGGTGTGTGCGGTGAACGCGCCCTGGAGCGTGGAGCGGAAGTCGTACGGGCGCACGGTGTTGAGCTCGCCGTCCAGCTCGTACGGCAGCGGCCCGCCTTCCTGCATCGCGAGGATGCGGCCCTTGTACGGGATCACATGTGTGTTGCATGCGAAGTCGTCCGGCGGGACCTGACCGGGGTACGTCTCCCCCAGCTTCGCCGTCACCTGCCAGGACCGCACCCAACGGTTGCGGTACCACTCCGCGCGCCCGCCGCGCAGCCGGACCCCGTGCACCATTCCGTCGCCGAGCATCCAGTGGTGAGCACGGACGTCCTCAAGGCCCAGCGCGTTCGGACCGTTGCGCAGGTAACGGCCGTCCAGGTCATGTGGAACACGTCCGGTCACCTTGAGGTCGAAGGCGGTCAGCTCCTCGGTGACCGGCGCGAACGCCCCTTCCAGGAACGGGGTCGCCCCGCTCACGCCGCTCTTCCCTGCTCGACCGCTCGCCTGTGCCGCAGCCGTGAAGAAGCCGGGCCCGAGACCGCTCCCGACCACACTGCCCGCTGCCGCAACCGCTGCCCCCTTGAGGAGTCTCCGCCGCGTGTGACTGGCCATCATACTTTCCCCGCTCCCTCATCGACACCCGGCTACGTCGGCCGGACTCACGGTGACACGAGCAACCCTCCTCCTCGCTCGCCCGTGAAACAGTCGCCCCAGACCCCGAACCGGGGGTGATGCCGACACCACCCCCAGCGCGACCCGCCGGCCGGCCCCCACCCCGAAAATGCCGTCAAGCCGGGTGCCGACGCGACCAGCCGACGCGAGACCGCCCCCAGAACCGGACGCCGCGTGCCGGGACACGGTGACAGCTGAGTACGCGTACTCATGCGCCCTCTCACTCCTGCGGAACCGACCACGCCCGCCGATCCCGCGACGTGGCGGTCGGCTTCAACGCCGTGCCGACCTTCGACCCGGCCGACACCTTCTGGTCCGAGCTGGGCGCCCTGGCCGACGACCGCTTCCGGCAGAGCCTGGACTACGTCGGCCTGGACTTCTTCCCGGACGTGTTCCGTCCCGTCCCCGCCGACCAGTTGGCGGAAGCGGTCACCGCGGTCCTCGAAACCCCCAAGCCGGCCTTCGAAACATACCGGCGCCTCAGGTGGCTCGCCGGTGATGGTCGCCTCTTCTGGTCGGCGAGCGTCGGTCCCGCGTCAGCGGGCGGGTTCGTAGGTGAGTTGCTTGATCTCGCGCAGGGTGAGCGCGGTTTCGATGGAGCGGACTCCGTCCAGGGCTCCGATCTTGTCGCTGAGGTAGGTGTACAGGTCGCCGGTGCTCGGGTGGAGGGTCGCGGCGACGATATTGGCCTGGCCGGTGGTGGCCGCGGCGAAGCGCACCTCGGGGTGGCCGGCGAGGGCACGGCCGACGTCGGCGAGGGAGGCCGGAGCGACGGTGAGCCAGAGCATGGCGACGACGTCGTGGCCGAGATGCCCGTGGTCGAACTGCACGTCCAGGTAGAGGATTCCGGTGGAGCGCAGGCGGTCCAGACGTCGTTTGACCGCGGATTCCGGCAGGCTGGTGTGTGCCTGCAGAGCGGTGAGCGGGGCGCGTCCGTCGCGGCTGAGGACGGCGAGCAGTGCCTCGTCGGCGTCGTCCAGGACGACGGGTGCGGTGGCCGGTTCGACGGGTGGCGGGCTGAGGGCGTCCTGTTCGTCGGGGCTGAGGGCGTTGATCTTGCTGAGCCAGCCGAGCGGGCCGCCGTAGAAGTGATGCAGCAGGCAGTGAGCGCTGACCGAGGTGACGCGCGGGGTGCGTTGGAGGCGGTCGAGAAGGAGCTCGTCCCTGGTCTGCCGGTTGCGCGGCTTCATCGCGCACATCACTTCGGTGCCGCCCGAGATCACGCTGACGTACGCGGTGTCCGGGCGCCGGGCGAGCGCGCCCGCCAGTTGTTCGGCGGCGTCGGGTGTGCAGCGCAGGCGCAGGAGCCAGGTGCTGCGGCCGAGCCGGCTTTCGTCGGTGATGCCGAGCACACGGAGCTGGACCGTGGTGCGCAACCGGCGGAAACGGCGGGCGACGGTCTGATCGGACACCCCGAGGACGTCGGCGATCCGGTTGAACGGCGCCCGGCCGTCCAGCTGCAGTGCCTGCAGCAGCTTCAGATCGAGTGGATCGGGCGCCCAGTGCGGCACTGGTCGTCTCCTTGGGTTCGAGGCGGATGTCTGTGAACCGATCCCACCACGGGATGCGGACGATCCCCCCTTCGCCGCGACTGTCCGGGTCATGCGGGTGAGGCCCGACCCGGAGGGGCCCGGGCCTCACCCGGGCGCGTTCCCGTCCCGCGGGTGGCGCCCGGTGCCGGATCCGGCAGTCATGTGCGGCGGTGTGACCGGATCCGGCAGTCACCGTGCCGTGGTGTGACCGGATCCGGTATGTGTCCGAGCGGCCGGCGACACCGCGGTTCAGCTGCCCGGGTGTGCCAGTTCCACGTGGACGTCGCCCGGTCCTCGACCGTCCACGGTGATCGTGGTGGTCACGGGCGGATACCCGGCGGCGATCACCGAGTAGCTTCCCGCGTCCAGGTCGGTGAACGCGTAGGCGCCGTCGTAGCCGGTGGTCGTGGTGGCCACCACGTTCCCGGCCGCGTCCACCAGCGTCACCCGCGCATCGGCCAGGGCCCGGTGGCCGGCGCCCGCCCGCACGACACCCCGCAGCCGGGCGGCGGATCGCAGGGCCACTTCCAGCTCGGATGGTGCCGCGCGGGGCACCTGGACCGGGAGCGCGGCAGGCCGGAACCCGTCGGCGTCCACCGTGACCGTGAGGTCGCCGGCCGGCAGTTCGGTGAAGCCGAAGCCACCGCGGTCATCGCTTCGGCCGTCGGCCAGCACGTCGCCGCGCGGATCTGTGACCATGACCGTGGCGCCCTGCACCGGCGCCCCGTCACCGGCCGACACGACGATGCCGGCGAGGGTGCTGACGCCGGTCAACGCCACGTCGTGGGACAGCGGTTCCTCGCCGAGCACGAGTGTGGTCGCCTGGGGCTGATGGCCGTCCGCCGCGGCGATCAGCACATACGGACCGGCTGCCGGGGCGGTCAGCTCGTAGTGGCCGGCGCCGCGGGCCACCGCCCGGCCGACCTGTCGCCCGGCCGGTGAGACGAGGGTGAGCGTGGCGCCCTCCAGACTGTCGCCGTCGGGATCGCTGACCCGGCCGCGGAGAGTCGCCCCCGAGCCCGCTGGGAGTGGAGCGCCGCCTGCGGAGCCGTGCTCGGCCGGCCGCGGGAACGTGGCACGCGCCAGACCGTGCGCACCGCCTACGCCGGCCAGCTCCCGCTCACGCTCCCGTTCGGGCGAGGATGTCGCATCCTCGGGCGTCGCCCGGGCCGGGGCCCCGGGGGTGCGCAGCAGCACCGCTGCGACGGCGGCGGCGACCAGCGCGAGGACGGCAGCCACGATCAGGCACAGGTGCAGGCCGTCGAGGAACGCCGCGGACAGAGCGCCCAGCGCGCGGCCGGTGTCCGCTCCCAGGTCCATCCGGGCCACCGCTCCCAGCCCACCGGCGTCCACCGCGGCGGTGATCCGCTGCGCCGTCGCGACGTCCACACCGGTGTCGGCGAGATGGCCGGGCAGGGTGTCGGTGGTCCTGGTGGTGAGCAGCACGCCCAGGACGGCCGGGCCGAGGGCGCCGCCGACCTGCCGGAAGGCGTTGTTGCCCGCTGCCGCCATGCCGGCCAGGTGGTGCGGCACGGAGGCGACGGCGGTGGCGGTCATGGGGGTGACGACCAGGCCCAGGCCGAGGCCGAGCAGGGCCAGCCGCCAGGCCAGCGCACCGAACGGGGTGTGCGCGTCCAGCGCGGTCAGGGACATCAGCGCGCCGGTGGTGATCAGCAGGCCGGTGGTGATCAGGACGCGTGCGGAGACCCGGCGCATCAACGGCCCGACGACCACCCCGACGAGCAGACACACCGCCGTCACCGCCAGCAGCCGGTAGCCCGCGTCGAGGGTGTCGAGCCGCTGCACCATGCCGAAGTAGAGGCTGAGGACGAAGAAGAATCCGATCAGACCCAGGAAGCTGATCATCGCGATCAGTGTCGTGGCACTGAACGCCGGGCTGCGAAAGAGCGCCAGGTCCAGCATCGGGCTCGCGCTGCGCCGTTCGGCCAGGACGAAGGCGCAGGCACTGGCCACCGCCAGAACCAGGGCCGCGATCACCCGGGCCTCCGTGAAGGAGCCGGCACCGCCCTCGATCACTCCGTACACGAGCGAGGTGATCGCCAGGGCGGCGGTGATCTGCCCGGGCCAGTCCAGCCGGCGCGAGCCGGGGGCATGGGAGTCTTCGACCAGTGGGGCCGCCACGGCCATGGTGAGGACGGCCACCGGTATGGCGGGGACGTAGATCCAGCGCCAGGCGGCGTGGTCGAGGATGACCCCGGCCAGCAGCGGGCCGACGGCCAGCGCCGTCATCAGGGCCGCGGCCCACAGTCCGACGAACTTGGCGCGCCGGTACGGGTCGGGTACGGCGTGGCTGATCAGCGCCAGTGTCGTGGGCAGCAGCGCGGCCGCGCCGAGACCGGCCAGCGCCTGCCCGGCCCACAGCACCTGAACCGACTGCGCGCTCAGGGCGACGGCGGCCCCGACGGCGGCGAACAGCAGCCCTGCCTGGAAGACCTTCTTGCGGCCGTGTACGTCTCCGAAGACGCCGGCGGTCAGGATGAGGGCAGCCATGGGCAGGACGAACGCGTCGGAGATCCAGGACAGTTGAGAGGTCGATGCGTGCAGGGCCCGTTGGATGGCCGGAAGGCTCACCGAGACGCTGGTGACCGGCAGATAGGCGACGAACACCCCGGCGCAGGCCATGACGATCGTGGCTTTCGGACTTGGCCGTGGCCCGGTCGCCGTTGTTCCGACGTTCACACATCCTCCTCTTCGGTGCGGCACCTCGCCGGCACGGCGATCACCTTCCGGCCGGTTTCCGTCCCGGGTCCAGCCACAGCGCCCCGAGCCCGGAAAACCGACATCGCGGCGGCACTTCCAGAGGTTTTCCGACACCCGGCCCCATGAGCCTTGTGACCGACCGCCGTGGTGTCGTTGTCGGACGAGTGGTCCGGGACCGGTCAGCCGTATCGCTGCAGCAGTTGGTCCACGTACGTTTCCAGCCGGTCTCCCAGCGTCTCGGGTGTGAGATCGTCCCGGCCCAGTTCCCGCCATGGTCCGGCGAGCTTCGCCGCGTGCGGGGAGTAGGCGAGGGCGTCGAGCAGCCGCCAGTACAGGTGGTCGGGGTCGTCGGCGAGGTCGCGGCCGCCGTGTGCCTCGAACTCCCGCACCAGCGGTAGCAGCCTCTGCCTGCTGCTGTTGCCCGCGCCGTGCAGCACCACGGCGGTGCCCCGGGAGGGATCACCGCCGTACACACCGCTGAGCCGTTCACCGTCGTGATCGAACGTGAAGTCGAAGAGCATGCCCCCTATTCACTCACGCCGTGGCCTGTCGGGAATGTCACGGTCGCCGCATCTCCCGGCGGCGAGTGCGGTGATGGCGCATTCGGCCGCGTGCCGTGCCGCGAGCGCGGAGGGGAAGGGGCTACGGCCATGGCAGTCACGGCCGGCCGGTCCGCTCACGATCCGCCACTGCCAGGCCGTGGGCGCGGCTGGGATCGACGGGTGGTGCCAGACGGGCTGCGCGGCCGGGTGCGCCTGCGCTCTGTGGACCAGGACGCCGTGGACCACTCCCCCGATCATGGCTGAGGCGCGTCCTCCGCCGTCGTCGGCGGTCCTCCAGTCGAGAGGTGTCGGGGTCGACTCCGACACCTCCAGGAGGGCGTCGGCGAGGTCGGCCAGGGTCCGGTACAGCGCGGCGCGTACCGCGTCGGCGTGGGACCGGCCCCACCGGCAGGGGGTCCGTTCGGCGATCTCGTCCGCGAGGGTCTGCGCGGCGAGGTCGTCCAGGGCGTCCGACCGCACCGGACGCCCCTGCACCACGACGGCGGCAGCACCCCACGCGAGATCGTCACGGGTCAGGGCGGTGCCGCGGCCAGGTGGGCGGGATCGGTGAGGTGGACGCGGAGCATCACGACGTCCGCCGGGCCCGCGCCGCCCGCCTTGAGTCCGGCGGTGACGTTGCGCAGGGTCTGTGTGGTCTGCTCGGCGACCGTGGTGCCGACGACGTCGCCGGTGTCCGGGTCGAGCGGGAGCTGCCCGGAGACCTGTAGGACGGGGCCCTTGCGGATGCCTTGGGACAGCGGGGCCGGCAGGGCGGGTGCGTGCTCGGTGGTGATGACGGTTCTGGTCACGGTGTGTCCTCCAAGAAGGTGTGCGGAGCGTGTGCATCGGTCACATCCAGGACTGTCGTTCCTGGCGTCGGGGGTCGTCGACCTGTGTCCACTCGGTGTCGATGCGCATCGTGGCGCGGCGCTCGGTGTTGTACGGGTCCCAGCCGGGGTTGCCGGTGGTGGCGAAGCGGATCCAGGTCTCGTGCATGCGGGTCGCGAGCTGGGCGGGCGGCTTGTCGGGGCCGAGCAGGGCGCCGGCACCCCGCAACTCGGGAAGCTGCGCGAGGTCGAAGACGAACGGGAGTTCCACTGCGTGGGTGGCGCCGAGTTCTCCGTTCAGCGCCGTCGAGCGCCAGGCGAACTCGTAGGCGAAGGTGGCGGATTGGGTGTGGGCGGCGTGCGCGCCGGCCAGGGCCCGGCTGCCCGCGCCGAACAGCGCATCGCCCAGGATGGCGGAGCGCAGCTCGCCGTAGGACGCCTCCGGGCGGCTCTTGCGGTACGTCTCGACGAGCCGCGCCGGGTCCGGGTGTGAGCGAGCCGCCGTGTCGTCGACGTCCGCGGCGGTCGAGTTGGCGTACTGGTCCACGGGGACCAGGTAGAGGTTTCCCTCCTCCGTGTTGGTGCCGATGAGCAGGTCGATGCCGGCGCCGGAGCCGGCCGCGACGGAGTCGGCGGGCTGGGTGTCCAGGACCAGGCAGAAGGGGCTGAGAGCGAGCAGCGGGTCGTGGTGTGTCGCGGTCCGCAGGTCGATGCCCGCGAGCTGCGCGGCGGCCTCGACCAGGCGCTCGTCGGGGATGTCCGCGAAGGCGTCGGCATGGGGCTCGACGCCCAGCACGTCGGCGGCGGCCTGGGTGACGCGGGCGGCCTGTCCGGTCGTGAACGCCCCCAGCCCGCTGCCGCTTTGGACGATCGCCCGGCGGAAGAGGCCGGTGGCTTCGGGGGTGGCGAGGACGCCGCCGACGATGGTCGCCCCGGCCGACTGGCCGAACAGGGTGACGTTGTGCGGGGAGCCGCCGAAGGCCGCGATGTTCTCGCGGACCCAGCGCAGGGCGGCGACGACGTCGAGCAGGCCACGGTTGGCGGGTGCTCCGGGAAGGTCGAGGAACCCGGCGATGCCGAGCCGGTAGTTGAGGGTGACGAGGACGACGCCGTCGCGGGCGAAGGCGGAGCCGTCGTAGAGGGCGGAGCGTGTCGATCCGGCGACGAATCCGCCGCCGTGGACGAACACCATGACGGGCAGGTTGCCGTTCGCGTCCGCGGGCGTGAAGACGTTGACGGTGAGGTAGTCCTCCCCGCGGCTCCAGCCGGTGCCGAAGTAGGGGGACATGTCCACGCTGCCGAGCTGGCGTTCGGACTGGGGTGCGGTGGGGCCCGGTGCGGTGGCGTCCCGTACGCCGTCCCAGGCCTCGTGCGGCCGGGGCGCGGCGAACCGGCCGGCGCCGCGGGGCGGGGCGGCGTAGGGAATGTTCAAGTAGGCGGCGGTGCCGTCGTCCTGGCGCAGGCCGCGGACGGTGCCCTGCGCGGTGGTCACGACGGGCTCGGGGTGGTGGTTCACGGTGCTGCCTTTCCGCGGGCGTCAGCCCTGCTCGGTGTACGGGGTGAAGGGGGCCCAGCCCTTGATGGCGAAGCCGTCGCCCTCGCGTACGACTTCGGCGGCGCCGTGGCCGCCCAGGTGCGCGGGCATCACGAGTGCCTTGTTGTCGGCCGCCCAGCCCAGCACCCTGCGGCGGGTGGCGCGGGCGCCCGCGGGGTCCTCGCAGAAGCAGCTGTTGGCGTCCGGTTCGAGGATCTGCACCGGGCTGTGCAGCATGTCGCCGACGAACACCGCGCGGTCCGTCCCGGAGGTGAGGGTCAGCACGGAGGAGCCGGGAGTGTGTCCCGGAGCCGCCTCCAGACGCAGGTCGGCGTCGATCTGGTGGCTGTTCTCCCACAGCAGGGTCAGGCCGGCCTGGTGCACCGGGGCCACGCTGTCCTCGAAGACGTTCTGGTTGCCGCGGCCGAGCAGCGGCTCGTGACCGTTGGCCGGGTTCCAGAAGTCGAAGTCGTCCTTCGGCATCAGATACGTGGCGTTGGGAAACGTGGGAACCCAGTGCCGCCCGTCGAGATACGTGTTCCATCCGACGTGATCGACGTGGAGATGCGTGTTGATCACGAGGTCCACGTCCTCGGGCCGCACGCCGGCCCGCGCGAGATTGGCCAGGAAGTCCGTTTCCAGATGGCTCCAGACCGGCGCGTAAGGGCCCTCCTTGTGATTGCCGACACCGGTGTCGACGAGGATGTTCCTGCCCTCGCTGCGCAGCAGCCAGGTCTGGATCGCGGAATTCACGATATTGCTCTCGACATCCAGGAAATGCGGGGTCAGCCAGGGAGCGCCTGCTTCCCAGATTTCCTGAGAGCTTTCCGGGAAGAAGGTGTCGGGCGTCATGTCGACAGCACCGTAATATTCCCGGACCCGGGTGATGGTGACATTGCCGAGTGTGATCTGTTCCATGGGATTCCTCAGGAATTCGGAGGCTGTCCTGAAACGCTAGGAGCGGCCCCCGTGCGCGGGGTATCCGTAACGTGACTGCACCTGGGCGCACCGCCCGGGCGTGGGGTGCGGCCGCTTGTAGCCTGGGGACGGCAAGGCAAGGCGGCTCCGCTCGGCGAGCCACGATTCCTGGAGACTCCGTGGACGAGCACGCAGGCGAGCCCCGTGCGGTCACGGGACCGGAGCCGGACGGTGAAAGGCCGGTCGTCGGCCGGGACGCGGAACTGGCACGTCTCTTTCAGACGGTGGACGGGGCGTTGCCCGACCGGGTTCTGCTGCTTGTCGGCGATGTGGGCATGGGAAAGAGCGCGCTGCTGGACCGGGCGGTGCGGCGGGCCGAGGCGAGCGGCGCGCGCGTGCTGCGCGCCGAGGGCAGTGAGTCGGAGTCGAGCCTGGCGTTCTCCGCCCTGCACCAGGTGCTGCGGCCGGTGTCGGCCGAGGTGGAGGGGCTGCCCGAGCGACAACGCGCGGCGCTGCTCGGTGCCTTCGGTGCGGGGCCGGTTCCGGCGGAAGCCGACCTCATGCTGATCGGTGTCGCCGTGCTGAGTGTGCTCTCGGCCCTCGGGGACCGAGGAGCTGTGGTCGTGGTGCTGGACGACGCGCAGTGGTTCGACCGTGCGTCCCTGGACGCGCTGTCCTTCGCCGCCCGGCGGTTGGCGGGTGAGCCGGTCACCATGCTGATCGCGGCCCGCGCCGGCGATCATCTGCCGGGGTTCGGCCGGCAGGTGCCGACGCTCACCCTGGAACCGCTCGGCGACGCGGCGGCCGGCCGGCTGCTGGACCTGCTGCCACAGCAGCCGACCGGCCGGACGAGGATACGGATCCTCGACGAGGCCGCCGGCAACCCGCTGGCGCTGACCGAACTGACCAGGGCGGCCACCGGCCGCGAGGCGGCCACGGGGCAGCCGTCCGCGGGGCCGCTGCCCCTCACCGATCACCTGGAGCAGATCTTCGCGGCCCGCCTGGACCGCCTGCCGGCCTCGACCACGCGGGCCCTGCTGCTGCTCGCCGCCATGGGCACCGCCGACTCCACGATCGCCGTGCCGGCCGTGCTGCCGAACGCCGAGAACGAGGCGTGGCCGCCGGCCGAGCGGGCCGGGCTCATCCGGCGGACCGGGCAGGGCCTACGGTTCAGCCATCCGCTGGTGCGGTCCGCCGTGTATCACGCCGCGCCCGCCGACGCCCGGCGCGAGGCGCACCTCGCGCTCGCCGGGCTGTTGCGCGACGAGCCGGACCGGCGGGCCTGGCACATCGCCGCGGCGGCCACGCGCCCGGATCCGGCCGTGGCGGCGGAGCTGGAGCTGACCGCCGGCCGGGCCCGGCGCCGCGGCGGCCACGCGGCGGCGGCGAGGGCCCTGCAACGCGCCGCGGACCTGGCACCGCGCTCCGAGGACAGTGCCCGGCTGCTGGTCGACGCCGCCGCGCAGGCCGCACTCACCGGTGACCTCGCCTGGGTCGAGGAACTGGCCGCCGCGGCAGGCGCGCGTACCGACGACGCCTCGCTCCTGGCCGATGCCCGGGCCCAGGTCGGACGACTGGCGGCACTGACCGTGCGGCACACCGTGGTCTTCTCCCGACTGGCCGACGCCGCCGAGGAGTTGACGCCCGCGCGGCCCGACACCGCGATGGACCTCCTGGCCGGCGCCGCCGTCGTCCGCTTCTACTGCGGAGATGCCGCCCAACGGCACCGCATCCACAGAGCCCTGCAACGCCTTCCCGACGACGCGTCCGACGCATGGCTGCGCACCTGGGTGCGGGCCGTGTCCGACCCGTTCGACGACAGGAGCGGACTTCTCCGCCTGCTCCCGCAGGTCGCCGCCGAAGCGCGCCGACGCCCCGAACGGCTCACCGCGTTCGCGGTCATGGCCTGGCTGCTGGACGAGACCCCGCAGGCCGTCCGCGCCTTCGACGAGGCCTTCGACCGCTGGGGCATGCGCGGGCCGCTGCCGGACGGATTCGGCGGCGCGGCCGCCTGGAGCTATGTGGAACAAGGACGTTGGGGGCGCGCCCGGGAAGCCTGCGCCCGCAGCAGCGCGCTCGGATCCACGGCCGGCCTCGACCACGCCGTGGCCTGTGCGGCCGCGGTGGACGCCACCGTGCTCGCCTACCAGGGGGACGCGACCACGGCCCGCGCCCGGGCCGCGGACGCGCTCGCCCTGATCGACCCGCTGGAGAGCCGATCGGTAGCCGTCTACGCCCGTCGTGCGCTCGGCGCCGCCGCCCTCGCGGAAGGCGCGCACGAGGCGTCGTACGACCAACTCCGCGCGGTCTTCACGCCGGACGGCGCGCCCGTGCACTACCACGCCTCGTATCCGGCCCTCGCGGATCTGGCCGCCGCCGCGGTGCGCTGCGGGCGCCGCGAGGACGCCGCCGTGATCGTCGAGCGTTGCGCACGGAACCTCGCCTCGGGCGCCTCGCCCCGCCTGCGCGCGTTGATCGGACGCGCCCGCGGCCTGCTGGCCGACCCCGAGGACGCCGAGCCGCACTTCCGGGCGGCCCTGGCCGACCCCGTGCTTGCGCACTGGCCCTTCGAACGCGCCCAGACTCTGCTGGACCTCGCCGAGTGGCTGCGGCGCCGGCGCCGCATCGCCGAGGCGCGGGCGCCGCTCACCGAGGCCCTTGAGACCTTCCGGCGGCTGGCCGCCCGCCCGTGGATCGAGCGCGCCCGGGCCGAAGCACGCGCCGCCGGCCTCGACGTCACGGACTCCACCCCCGACGCGCTCGCCGAACTCTCCCCGCAGCAACAGCAGATCATCCTGCTCGCCGCCCGCGGCCTGACCAACCGTGAGATCGGCGAGAGGCTGTTCCTCTCCCCGCGCACGGTCAGCTCCCACCTCTACCGCAGCTTCCCCAGGCTGGGCATCACCTCCCGCGCCCAACTGCGCGACCTCGTCGAAGGCACCCTCACCGCCGCCGGCCGCCAGGGCTGAGGCCGCGCCCTGCGGAGCATCCCCGGGTCGGCCCGGCGCATGACCCGCAAGGTCAAAGACCGTGCTAAGTCCTTTTACCGGCCACGGAGTTGCTGCAACCATGTGCGTGTGGACGTACGGGTGGAAGTCACGGGAGAGCGTTCCGCCGACGAGCTGCGTTCGTTGCGGCAGTGGCTCGTGGCCGAGGAATCACTGCGGGGGCGGGTACGGCTGGTGTCCGGCCCACCGCCGGAGGGCACGCTGGGCGCCGGTCTGGACGTCCTGATGGTCGCCCTCGGCAACGTAGGTGCCTTCACGGGGTTCGCGACGGTCGCGGTGACATGGCTGAAGCGGCGAGCGGGTCCGATGGAAGTGAAGATCACCAGGGCGGACGGTTCCACGGTGGTGGTCAGTTCGACCCTGGTCCTGCCCCAGACGGCGCAGGAACTGCGGGAGACTGCTGACCGCCTGGCGCGGGATCTCGCCGCTCGCCCCGGCGAGGCGGATGGCTGATGACGCCGTCCGGTCTCCCGCACCGGCCCACGGCGCTGAGTTCGCAGGGATCACGGGCGCTGATCGTGGGCTCGGGCCGTCATCTGCCGGGTTCGACGCTTCCCGACGTGCCGGCCGTCGAGGAGACGGTGCGCGAGCTGAGCCGGATCCTGGTGGAACGGTGCGGTCTGCGGCCGGAACACCTGCGGTCCCTCACCGACCCCGAGGATCCGCGCGTCGTGGGCACCGCGTTGCGGGACGTCGCCGCGGAGGCGGCCGACGTGCTGCTCGTGTACTACGTGGGCCACGGTCTCGTCAGCTCCGGTAACGAGCTGTACCTGGCCACGCGGGCGACCGACGATCCGGTGGCCGGGCTGACGTTCAACGCCCTGCCGTACCAGGCGGTGCGCGAGGCCCTGAGCGACTGCCGGGCCCCCTCGGTCGTGGTGGTGCTCGACTGCTGCTTCGCCGGGCGCGCCAAGGGCGCGTTCGGCACCGCGGCCGCCCACGCCTTCGAACTCGCCTCCCTGGGCGGGACGTACGTACTGACCTCGGCGTCCGCCGATGAGCAGGCGCTGGCCCCGGCCGGCGCGCGGTACACGGCCTTCACCGGCGCGTTGCTGTCCTTTCTGCGTGAGGGCGACCCCGTCGGACCGCCGGATCTGACCGTCGAGGACGCGTACCGGCATCTGCGGCGCGCCCTGCCGGCGCAAGGACTGCCGGAGCCGCACCAGCACCTCAGCGACCGCGGGGGCGAGCTGGTGCTGGCGGACAATCCCGCGGCAGGCCCGGCCCGGGTGCGGCGGGCGCCGGAAACGAGGCAGGAGGGGCCCGAACCGCCGTGCCCGTACCTGGGTCTGCGCTCGTTCGGTGCCGACGACGCCGCGTACTACTTCGGTCGCGAGCACCTGGTCGGCGACGTGCTGCGGAAAATGTCGGAGTGGTCCGACAAGGGAGGACCGGTCGCGGTCGTCGGACCGTCCGGCTCAGGCAAGTCCTCGCTGCTGCACGCCGGGCTCCTGCCGGCGATCGGGCGCGGAGAGCTGCGGGTGCGCGGATCGAAGACCTGGCCGTGTCTGTCGCTGACGCCCGGGGACCGTCCGCTGGACACCTTGGGCAGACGGTTCGCGCAGAGCGCCGGGACGTCCGACAAGGCGCTCACCGCGGAGCTGCGCGCATCCCCGGGACGGCTGTCCGCTGTGATCAGGCAGGCACTCGGCCGCAAAGACGCGGACGAGGGACGGCTTCTGGTCCTGGTCGACCAGTTCGAGGAGCTGTTCACCCAGTGCACCGACGAAACCGAACGACGCGCCTTCGTCGAGGCACTGTGCTCGATCGGCAGACGGGACGGGCCCTGGCCCGCGGCGGCGCTGGTCGTGGTCGCCGTCCGGGCCGACTTCTACAGCCGCTGCCTGGCCTATCCGGAACTGGTCCCGACCTTCCGTGAGTATCAGGTGCCGGTGGCGCCGATGACCCCTGAACAACTGCGGCATGCCATCGAGCTGCCCGCGGCCGTGGCCGGCTGTCGCATGGAGGAGGGCCTGAGCGGTCTCGTACTGCGTGACCTGCGCGTCGGCGCGAAGCAGCAGGAGGAGTCCACCGAGTCCGGCTTCCTGCCTCTGCTCTCGTACGCCCTGCAGCAGACCTGGGCACACAGCGAGGGGCGCGATCTGCTCATCCAGCAGTACGAAGACAGCGGCGGCGTGTGGCACGCGGTCACCAACAAGGCCGACGACGTCTACGAAGGGCTCGATCCCGGTGCGCGCGAGGCGGCACGGCAGCTGATCCTGCGCATGGTGCACGTCAGTGAGGAATTCGAGGACACCCGGCGGCGAGTCGACCTGGCCGAGCTCACCGAGGGACGCACCGATGCCGAGGCGGCCCATGTCTCTACAGCTCTTGACGCGCTGGCGGACGCCCGGCTGATCACCCTCGACCGGCACACCGCCCAGATCGCTCACGAGGCCCTGTTGCGCTGGTGGCCTCGCCTGCGGAAGTGGATCGACGAGGACCGGGACGGGTTGCGGATCCACCGTCAGCTCGCCGACGCGGCTCGCGAGTGGCACAGCACCCATGACCGTGGGGTCCTGTACAGCGGCGCACGCCTGGCCACGGCCCGCGAGTGGTTCGCCGACGCCGGCCACCGCGCCGTGCTCACCCCCGCCGAACAGCGCTTTTTGAAGCGGAGTGTGCGCAGTCACCGGCTGCGGCGGTCCTCGGCCGTGGTCAGTGTCGGGGTACTGGTGGCCGCGCTGCTCAGCGGCCTGATCGCGGTGCGGCAGAGCAGACTGGCGGCCGACCGGGCGGACACCATCGCCTCCCGGCAACTCGCTCTGCTCGCCGACTCACTGCGCGACGGCGAACCGGCGACGGCACTCGGGCTGAGCCTGGCCGCCTACGACATCTCTCCCACCGCCGAGGCCGGCGCCAGCGTGCTGCACTCGTATGTGACCACGGCCCCCGTCCTTCTGACCGGTCCCACCGACCGGGTGTTCAACATCGCCTACAGCGGTGACGGCCGCACCCTCGCCGCCTCCGCCAAGGACCGGACGGTACGGCTGTGGGACGTCTCCCACCCCGACCGGCCGGTCGCCCGCGGCGTCCTGCCCACCGACGGGCTCGCGGCCATCGCCTACCAGCCCGGCGGACACATGCTCGCCGTGCAGACGGAGCGGTCCCTGACCCTGTGGGACGTGGCCGATCCCGCCCATCCCGTCTCCAGAGCGCACCGGTCGAGCCCCGCGGCACTCCCCCCGGACATCGCCTTCAACCCGGAGGGCTCGGTGCTCGCCGTGGCCGACGCGCACGGAGTCGTCCACCTGTGGAACACACGCTCAGTCGGCCACCTGGCACCGCTCCCGCACCTCACGGTCGGTGCCCCGGACGTGCATGCCGTGGCCTTCGCGCCCGACGGCAGCACCCTGGCCGTCGGCACGGCGGCGACCGGTGCCGGCCGGGGCACCGGCAGGGTCACGCTGTGGAACATCGACGACCACGGCCGGGCTGCCGAGAAACCCGCTGCCGCCCTGAAGGCCGACTCCGTCTGGAGTCTGGCCTTCAACCCGCAGGGCACACAGCTCGCCGCAGGCGGATCGCTGGGCGCCATGACGGTGTGGGACACCACCGCGATCGACCACCCCGTCGCCGAGGACGTGGATCAGTCCTCGGAGGGCGGCCACAGCGACATCCTGTCGATCTGCTTCAAGCCGGACGGCAGAACGTTCCTTGCCGCCGACGCGACCGGGACGATCCAGCAGTGGGAGGCGAAGAGGGACACCGGTCCCCCGGACACCCTGAGTATCCATGTCTTCAACAGTTACCCCACAACACAGCCGGTCTACGCGGTCGCCTGCGGTCCGGACGGTTCCACCTTCGCCAGCGGAGGCGAGAAGGGCTCACTGGGCGTGTGGAGTTCGGCGAGCCCCGTACTGCACGGATCCCTCGCGGCCGACGGCACGAATGTGCCCGGCAGCGGGTTCAGCGACGACGGCCGGTTGCTCGCCCTCTCCGCGGACAGCGAGCAACAGGAGCCGGCACGTGTATGGGACGTCACGGACCCGCACCACCCCACGATCGCCTACACCTTCCCCCGGCAATGGGACAAGGTCGACTTCATCGGCGACGGAAGAAGTGTGATCACCCAGAGCCCAACCAAGATCGCCCTGTGGGACATGCGGAACCCCCGACACCCCAGGCACCTGTCGGACCTCACGGCGACCGGCATGGCAACGGTCTCCAACGACGGACGGATGCTGGCGGTGAGCGCCACCGGCCAGCCGACCGTATCCGTCTTCGACATCGGCGATCCAGCTCGGCCCCGGCCCATCGGAAAGGTCCCGGTGCACAGCAAGGGCCCCTATTCCGAGGTCCTCTCGCACCTGCTGAACGACACGACACTGCTGGTCTGGGACAACTTCGGGGCCGGCTTGTGGCAGGTCGGGGGCGGCGCCGATCCGAAGCGCCTGTACCGCTTCGACCAGCCGCACTACATCGCCGGCCTCGCACACAACAACGCGACGCATCTGCTGGTGATGTGGGACTTCGAGGGCCCTCTGACCATGTGGAACCTCAAAGATCCCCGGCACATAAGGAGAATCGGCGCCGGCGGAATCGCGGCCAAGGTGCAGAGCGCGGGCTTCATCGACGAGCACACCCTCGCCGTGGCAACCCAGAACGACTCCAGGATCACCTTGTGGGACATCGGCGAGACCGGCACGAACCCGGAGCGGGTCGGAGTGGTCACCAACGCAGACGGTGAGATGGCGGGCTTCTCCCTCAGCCCTGACCGTCACACCCTGGCCGACCAGACGCTCTTCGGCGGGCAGGAACACCTCTGGGACGTCAAAGACCCCACGCATCCCTCGGACAAGGGCACGCTGCCGGATCCCTATGCACACGCGGGTGAGTTCAGCCCCGACGGCCACACCCTCGCCATGACGCGAGACTCCATGCCCGGTGGTGGACCCGGCGTCACGCTCACCGAGTACAACGCCAAGGACGCCTACCGCTATCTGTGTTCCCTCAGCCCGCAACCGCTCAGCCGGACCCGATGGCAACAGGCGGTGGGCCGGATCCACTCCTACCACGAGCCGTGCGGCGGATGACACAGCCGCGGCACGGCCCCCAGCACCCGTAGCCGGATCGGGCGCCTGCACCTGCTTTCGTGGTGCCCGTAGCCCGCTGACGGGCCCCACGAAAGCTGGACTCAGTAGGCGAGTTCCCCGATTCCGCCATCGACACGCAGCACGGTGCCGACGGTGAAGGCGGACTCGTCCGAGGCGAGATAGACGGCTGCCTTTGCCAGCTCGGTGGCGGTCCCCAAACGATGGAGGGGCACGGTCTGCCGAATCTCCTCGTAGACGGCGGCTTGACGCTCGGCACCCAGCGGCTTGAGCGCATTGGTGACGGTGGGGCCCGGGCTCAGCCCGTTGATCCTGATACCCCGGTCCTTCAACTCATAGGTCAGCCCGCGGGCATAGGACAGCAGACCCGCCTTGGCGGCACCGTAGACCGTCGCGTTCTCGTGTCCGATGAAAGCGGAGACCGAGCCCACCAGGATGATCGACGTGTGCTGCGAGAACAGCGGCAGCAGGGCTTTGATCAGGAAGAACGGTGCTTTGAGGTTGGTGGCGACGAGTCTGTCGAATGCCTCTTCGGTCCATGCCTCGATCGGGAGATGGGTGACGTCGGCGGCGTTGCTCATCAGGATGTCGAGCTTTGGCCACTGCTCCTGCAGCCGCGACGCGAGCACTGCTTGGCCCGGTACGTCGCCTGCGTCGCTGGCGATCGTCAGCAACGGGCCCTCCAGTTGTCGGGCGGCTTCGTCCAACCGCTCCTGCGAGCGACCGGTGATCGCGACACTCGCCCCCTCGGCGAGGAACTGACGGGCAGTCTCAAGACCGATGCCGCTCGTCCCGCCCGTGATCAGTGCGTGCTTTCCTTCAAGGCGTCCCATGAACTCACTCTCTTTACCCGGTGCCACGGCATGTGGTGCGACATTCCCGGCCGGCCCCGTCAGCACGGGGCACCTGCGGCTGACAGCCGGCCTTCGCTCATGCGGCCACCGTCGCTCCGGTCACATAGCTGGCCGCTGACTTCTGTGCGAGCGTTCAAAAAGTAGCACGTGTGAACGTACGCCGCCTTGATTGCCTGGTCAAGAGGTCGTATCGTCCCGTGGGTGGCACGAACCGGACGCCCCCGCGAGTTCGACAAGGACCAGACGCTGGCGCGCGCACTTGAGCTGTTCTGGTCCCAGGGGTACGGGGCGACATCGATCCAGGACATGGTCGACGTCCTCAACGTGGAACGCGGCAGCCTCTACGGAACCTTCGGGGACAAGCGCCGCTTCTACCTTGAGGCCGTCAGGCTCTACTGGGAGGTGTACGAGCAGCGCCTGCTCGCCACGCTCGGCACCGGCCCGGTCCTGCCGGCGCTTCGCGAGATCCTGACGCTGCCCTTGGGCACGGGCGAGGCGACCTCTGACGTGGGCGCGCCACACGGTTGCCTGGTCGGCAACACAACGGTCGAGCTGGTGCCCCGCGACAGCGAAGCCACGGAACTCGTCTCCCAGTCGTACCGTCGATTCACCGAGATAGTCACCGATGCACTCCGTCGTGGACAGGCCGCTGGGGAAGTCACCGACAACGCCCAGCCCGAGGCCCAGGCCAAGCTGCTGCTTCTCGTCGTCCAGGGCCTCTCACTCGTATCCAGGGCGGGCATCGACAAGGACGCGGCCCTGGCCGCGATCGACACCGCGATCGACGCGCTGCGCGCGTGACCGACCCACCGCACGAGCGAGCGCCGGCCGCAACGCCGCGGCGTCCGCCTTCAGGCGGGCAGCAGCGCCCTGGCCAGGATCACGGGTATCGACCCGGTCGCCGTCCCCGCCAGGACGGTCGAGCAGGTCAGCCGACAGCGCCTTGCCCGTCAGGCGCTTGAGGCGGGCGGCGGCGAGTGCGGCCGAGGACGTCGCGCAGGGCCCAGTACGTGGATTTCGCCTCGTACGCCGCGTCCCAGGGAAGGGCGTCTCCCGGAGACGGGGGATAGTGCCGTATGTCGGCCGTGGAACCGTAGCCGTCGGTGAAGCCCCAGGTGGAGAAGGAGGTGCAGTTGGGTTCCTCCGCGCAGACGGCGAGTTTCCCCGCGAACTGGCGGGCCTGGACGTCCTCCTCGCCCTCGCCGACGAGGACGTCCATCTCCGAGACCCGGGCCTTCAGGCCGAGACCGGCCAGCGCCCGGACCTTGCGCCGGAAGACTTCGGGGTCGGTACGGTCCTCGGCGGCGTACTCGTGGTTCTGGAAACCGACGCCGTCGATCGGAACGCCGCGTTGCTTGAGCCGGACCAGCAGCGCGTACAGGGCGTCCCAGCGCGGCCCGTCCTCCTCCACCCCGTACTCGTTGAGGTAGAGCACCGCGTGCGGGTCGGCCTCCTTGGCCGTACGGAAGGCGATGTCCATGTACTGCTCGCCCATCGCCTCGAACCACAGGTGCGGCCGCACGCCGCGGTTGCCGTTGGTGTAGTCCTCGTCCTCGTCGGACATGGGCTCGTTCACCACGTCCCATTCCGCCACCTTCCCCCGGAAGTGGCCCGCGACCGCCCGGATGTGCTCCGTCATGACACGTCTGCGGTCCTCGTGCGTCATCTCTGCGCGCATCCACGAGGGCAGCGCCTCGAACCAGACGAGAGTGTGCGCGTGCACCCGCATCCCGTTGGCGTCGGCGAAGTCCACCAGGGTGTCGCCTTCCTCGAAGGCGAACACACCTCGCCGCGGCTGGACGAACTGCGCCTTGAAATCGTTCTCCGGCGTGAGCATGGAGAACTCCTCACCCGCCGTCCTGCGGTAGGCGCCGTCGGTCAGCAAAGGGCCCGCGGCCAGGGCGGTCCCCATGCGGATCGGACGCCGGAGGCCCGCCGCCAGGTCACGCAACGCATCGGTGGACCGGGGTACTTTCAGAGCGGGCGCGTCCCGAACGGACACCCGTCCCCGGCCCAGCGGCATCGCGCGCAGCTCGCCGAGCGTCCAGCCCCTGCCGCCGTCGCCCGCATCCGCGCCGAACCAGATACGGCGATGACGGAAGACGTCACGGGCCGGGACGGTCCCCACGACGTTCCCGTCGGCCTCCAGCACCAGCCTGTCCCCCCGTACGTCGACGGCGAGGCGGACGTCGTCCCCGAAACCTCTGCCGAAGGTACGGGTCACGGCGGGCCGGTCCGAGTCTCCGTCCCAGCGGTCGAACCGGAGCCGGCCGCCGACCACACCGATCCGCACACCGCGCCGCTCGTGACGCCACTCGTCGTAGACCACGGGAGTCTCGCCGTACAGATGCAGGTAGGCATCCGTGCCGTCGGTCCGTATCAGCCGCGCCTCGACCCGGACGCCGCCCTGGAACACAAGGTGCGGACCGCGCAGGTTCACCGGCGGATTCGGCTGCCCACCGCTGCCGTCCTGCCGGGTGATGCGCCGGTCGAGACGTGTGATGCGCACTCCTGACCGCGTCGGCTCCGCCCCGGCGAAGTGGGCCCAGTCCCGGCCGTCGAGCAGGTCCGCCACCGGTCCCGGTGCGGGCGCGGAGCCACCGGTGCAGGACATCGAGGCCCCGGCGAGCAGGACACAGGCGACAGCGCTGACAACACTCCTCCGTACCCGCATGACCAGCGGTACCCCCTCCGACGCTTCCTCCCCGACCGCACCGCCGCCCTGCCGGCCGCGCCGGCGGCGGCACGGACGGAGTGCGGCGCGGCGCACCACCGCGCCCGGTCGCCATCATCCCCCGGGCGACCGGGTGCGCGGCATGCGGGGCAGCCGTGGACCGGCGTGCGAGCGCCTGTTCCCGATGCGGCCCTGCCGTGGGGGTACTGGTGGGTCCCGGGTTCGTTGCGCGTGTCCGTCAGCTGTGTTTGGCTCGCCCGATGAACTTTCTGTTGACTGCGAGCGGTCTGCGCAACGAGACACTGCGGGCCGCGCTGCGGGACATGCTGGGGAAGCCGTTCGGATCGGCGAACGTCGTGTACGTTCCCACGGCGTCAGTCGCCGAGCCCGGGGACCACGGGTGGTTCGTGGCGGACATGAACCGGCTGCACGGCCTCGGCTGGCGTGAGTTCGACGTCCTGGAGCTGAACGGCCTGCCCCGGCAGATGGTGCTCGACCGGCTGCTCCACGCCGACGTCATCCATGTCGAGGGCGGCAGCCACTACCACCTCGCGCGCAGCATCACCGGCAACGGCCTGGCCGACGGCTTCCTGGAGGCGCTGGAGAGCCGGGTCTATGTGGGGGTCAGCGCCGGATCAATGATCTTCAGCCGTCATCTCACCGGACACTCCGCCGACGTCATCGGGGACACCGCGGACCTCCACGTGCTCGGCGCGACGACCGTGGAGCCGCCGTTCGGCCTCTTCGACTGGTATCTCAAGCCCCACCTGTACTCGCCGGATTTCCCCGAGCGGGACGACGCCTGGGCTGATCGCATCGCCGCGCGGGCGGACTTCCCGATCTACTTCATCGACGACGAGACGGCCGTTCGCGTCAGGGACGGCAAGGTGGATGTCATCTCCGAAGGCCGGTGGCGGTTCCATCCGTGACTCGACGCATGGGCGCGGCCTTCGGCGACACGTTACTCGGCGTCCTCGGGATGCACGACGCGGGCTTCGTCGGCCTCAAGTTCCTCGCAGGATTCGCGTTCCGCCTCGACGAGTTCAGCGAAGGACGCATACCGCTCGACCAGACCCGGGTACGAGCTGGTCCAGCGGTACGCGGCCCATTCGCCGTCCTGCGCGACGCCCCCGGAGTCGAGCAGCCAGTTCTGGGCATCGCCTTCGGCTGACACGAGCAGGAGGCGGCCCCAGAAGTCGCCGTTCCCCGGGTACTCGGTGTCCCTGATGATGTCCCACAGGGCGGGATCGTTTTCGTGGAGCCGGCCGACGGTGCCGGTCGTACCCATGTCGTACTCGAACGTACCGATGATCAGCCAGCCGTCCGATGCGCTCAGGAACGCGCGGTAGCTCGGCGGGAGCCGGGTGCCGAGCCGTTCTTCGAGAGCCGTGATCCGTTTCTCGTCCGCGACCTCCGCCTCCTCGTCCAGGAAGGACCGCCACTGCTCGACGGTCCGCAACCCCGCCGATCAGCCGACCGGTCCGCAGTGGCGGGGTGAGGACACAAGGACCGAGCGGGGCCGGGCCGTCAGGAGGGCGGCCAGCCCTGCAGGGCCATGTCGGCCACCTGCTGCAAGTCGTCACGTGTGGCGCCGCTGGCGGCCTGGACGGCGATGCCGTTGGCCACGGTCATGACGTAGCGGGCGAGCAGTCCGGGATCGGTGCCGGGAGGCAGGTCTCCTTCGTCGACGGCTTGCTGGAACCGGTCATGGAGAAGGGAAATGGCGTCGTTGCGCCAGACGATGAGGGCGTCGCGGGCGCTGCGTCCCTGGTCGCCGGCGGCGAGGGAGCCCTGGACGCCCAGACACCCGGTGGGGCAGCCGGGGTGCGTGGTGGCCCGGACGGAGCCGGCCAGGAACGCGGTGGCCACCTGCCGGGCGGTCGGTTCCTGGACGGCTCGGGCCCCGTACGAGGCGGGGCCCTCCGTGTAACGCTCCAGGGCCTTGCGGAACAGGTCCTCCTTGTTGCCGAAGGCCGCGTACATGCTGGTGCGGGTGATGCCCATGGCCCTGGTCAGGTCGGTGAGGCTGGCGCCTTCATAGCCCTGTTCCCAGAAGACCCGCATGGCACGTTCAAGGGCCTCGTCGGCGTCGAAGCCTCTGGGCCGGCCGATCGGTGCCTTCCGCGATGTCTCCATGCCGCCGATCATACCTCTTCCGCACCGGTCGGTGCAGATGTGCTACGGTCCTTTTCGGTACCGATCGGTACTGAAATGTGAGGAGGCCATTCATCATGGAACAGCTCGAAGGCAAGACCGCCGTCATCACCGGCGGCAGCACCGGGATCGGCCTGGCGACCGCCGTCCGGCTGGCAGCGGAGGGCGCGCACGTGTTCATCACCGGCCGGCGCAGGGCCGCGCTGGACGCGGCCGTGGAGCGCATCGGCCCGGCGAGGGCCACCGCTGTGGTGGGTGACATCTCCAACCTGACCGACCTGGATCGCCTCTACGACGCGGTCCGCGCCCGGGGCCAGGGCCTGGACGTGGTGTTCGCGAACGCGGCGAGCGCATCGTTCGCGACACTGGAGCAGGTCACCGAGCAGCACTTCGACCAGACCTTCGATGTCAACGTACGCGGCACGCTGTTCACCGTGCAGAAGGCGCTGCCACTGCTCAACGACGGCGCATCGGTGATCCTGAACTCCTCGGTCCGCGCCGGTGACGGTGTCGCGGCGTTCGGCACGTATGCGGCGTCCAAGGCGGCCATCCGGTCCTTCGCCCGGACCTGGGCCAACGAGCTCAAGGACCGGAACATCCGGGTCAACGCGATCTCCCCCGGCACCATCGACACTCCTGGGCTCGACGCTGTCGTGAGCACGGGGGACACGCCCGCCACCAAGTCACAGTTCGCCGCGGCCGTCCCGCTCGGCCGCATCGGGCACCCGGACGAGGTCGCCAACGTGGTGGCCTTCCTCGCCTCCGACCAGAGCAGCTTCATCCTCGGAGCCAACCTGTACGTCGACGGCGGCGAAACCCAGTTCTGACGGCCGAGATCGCCCGGTTCGAGGACAGCTATCTGCTCTGCTATGTCCGCGGCCCGGAGGGCATCGTCGTCGGACCGGCCGAGCAACTGCGCTGAGAAGGAGGACCCGAACCATGGGTGCGGGTCCCGGCCTCCTCAACAAGGAATCGGTACCTCGGGGGCGGTCACACGACGGTGATGACCACTCGCTGATAGGACGTCAGGCCGCCGTCATCGGTCACCGACAGGATGACGTGCAGGTTCTCACCGGCCCGAGCGTCCGCCGGAACGGTGACGTTCGCCGAGGAGAAGGCGCCGTGGCGCGCCTCGGTCATGCGCACGGGCGTCGAACCGTCATAGGTGTCGGCATCGGCGTACCGCCACCACTTGGCCGTGAGCTTGTTCTTGTCGGGGTCGCTGATCTTCGCGGTCAGCGAGATCTTCTGCCCCGGCTTCGCCGTACGGTCGAGCTTGCCCTGGACGTTGACGGTCGGCTCGTGGTTGGCGTTGCGGTACTTGTCCGTGACGGTCCACTTCAGGCGTGCGGCGAAGTCCTCCTGGGCCGCCCCGAACCATCGGGCGCTCGCGTAGTCGGCCGACGGCTTGCCGTTCGCTCCGATGTCCGTACCGGCCCGGCCGCCCCATCCGCCCCAACTCGGGTCGGTGTCTGCCCGGAGACCGTTCTGGATCAGATTCATGTAGATGGAGGTGTCTCCTTCGGAGATCCACGATCCCTTCGCCTGCGGGGGTGTCCAGACGATATAGCCCATGGCCTTCAACTGTTCGGTGGTGAGGCCGGAGAACCCGAAGTAGTCGAAGATGTCACCTGACACCATCTGACGTCCGTCGCCCCACACCCGGTAGAACTCCCCGAGCGGGCCGACGTCGGACACATGGGCCTTGGTCCATTCGGCGGACAGGTATTTCGCGTCGCCCGGCAGGACGGCAGAGCGCGCTCCGTAGCCCCAGATGCTGGTGGACATCTGGCGGAACCTCACGTCGGGCCAGTTGGGCTGAATGTACTTGGCGTACATGTCGTCCTGGTCACCGAACGACTGGATGATGGCCTTGTGGGACACCTTGCGGTACACGTCCGGCCATGCGGGCGTCCCGGCGTACTCGTCCTTGATGGACTTCAGCGCACGCGCGATCGTCGACTGCCCGGCGCCGGTCAGCAGATAGACGGGCTTGCTGGACTTGTCCAGGAGGAGGCGCCGGATGAGGTTCGACCCGTCGGAGTCCTTCGAGATGTCGCCGTCGAACTCGATGTTCCCGTTGAGGACCTTCGAGCGCAGGTCCTTCGGTGCGGGATACCCGTCGGCGTGCTTCTTCAGGTTGGGGTAGACCTTCGCGTAGATGTCGACGGCATCGTTGATGAACCGCTCCCCGGGCTTCCAGCGCCATGATTCACACGGGCAGAGGTTCAGTCCGAAGCGCGTGTACTCGCGTCCGGGCACCGACCACTTCGTCCCCTTGCCGTCGCCCGCCCAGTGGACTCCGCTGCTCGCGTATACCAGACCCTCCGTGTCGAACTCGTTGCTGTACAGCAGATACCGAATGACGGTGTTCTGGTCGTCGAGTTCTGGATCGTTCATCAGGACGATGCGGGGTTTTTCCTGCTTCCCCTCACCGGAACCGTCGCCTCGCGCCGCTGCGGGCGACGCGGTGCCGGCTCCGAAGAGTGTGGCCATCAAGACCACGACGCCGAGCGCGCTCGCAAGACGCAGGGGTCGGCGGTTGGACGAAGTGCGTCTGAACATCCTTGCTCCCTTCTGACGAATCTCCCACGACCGGGTTCGGCCGGGCCCACCGCAGCCGTGTGTGTCCGGTCTCTGCCGAGCCGGACGCACGGCCGGCGGCTACTTCTTGGAGACGGTGACGACCACGCGCTGGTAGTGCTTGAGCGCGGGAGTGCCGTTGTCCTTCGCCTCCAGGATGATGTGGAGGGTGGATCCGGGTGCGGCGTCGGCCGGCACGGTGAAGGACACGTTGCGCGTGTCCGCGCCGGTCAGGGCGACTTTCCCGGGGTAGGTGCCGGCGTCGGTGTACTGCCACCACTTGTACGACACACGGTCACCGTCGGGGTCCGTGGCGCTGCCCCTCAAGGTGATCGTGGCTCCGGGCCGTGCGGTGAGGTCGGTGCCGGGCCTCACCGAGGCCGTGGGGTTGTGGTTGGCGTCGCGGTAGGAACGCGTGCTTCCCCACGCGGCGCGGGCCGCGAAGTCGTTCTGGATGTCCTCGACCCAGCGGGTCTGGGGGTAGTTGCGGTCCGCCGCGTTCTGCGTGTACGGGTTGGCGTCGGAGGTGTCGATCCACCCTGAGGCGTTGGGTGTGAAGCGTCCGCCCCATCCTCCGTATGCCGGGTCCTCGGAGGATCGCAGCCCGTTGAAGTCCAGCAGATGCAGGAACGCGGGTGAGTCCCCTTCGGAGATGAAGTCGTGGACGTCGTAGCCCGCGTTCTGGTTCGCGGAGCTGGATTCCGGGCGCCAGCGGTTGTTCTCGTCGTCGCCGGGGGTCGGGTTGCCGTCCCGGTAGGTGCGGTACTGCTCCAGCAGGGGTCCGTGTCCGTTGAGGAAGTTGTCCTCCATGTACCGGGCGCGGAGTGTGTACTGGAAGGGTTCGGGGACGGTCCGCTTCCACAGGTAGGCGAAGCTCCAGAACTGGGACTGGTTGTCGATGACCTTGACGTCGGGCCAGTTGGGTTTGATGTAGTCCTTGAGGGGCGCGTCCTGTTCGAGGATGTTGTAGAGCACCAGCTTGTTGCTGACCTTGCGCTGGACGGCGGGCCACTTCTCGGTGCCCTGGTACTGCTCCTGGATCGACATGAGCGCGCGAGCCACGGTGTTGAGCCCGCCCCATGCCTGTATGTAGAGCGGTCCCGGCTTGTCGTCGAGGATCGTCTTCTTGATCAGTTCGGATCCGTCGGTGGGGTGGGACGTGTCGCTGACGTTCTCGACGTTGCCGATCCTGTACAGCGAGCGGAGACGGGCGGGGGTGGGGTAACCGTCCGCGTGCTTGCGCAGGTTGGGATAGATCTCGGCGTATCGGTCGAGGTAGTCGTCGACCCACTGGGTCCCGGTCCAGCGGTACGGCGCCACCGTGTCCCCGTTGCCCGCCCAGTGGAACCGCGAGCTGGTGAGGACGATGCCGGCGGTGTCGAACTCGTTGGCGTAGTAGAGGTACCGGATGAAGGAGTCCATGTCGTCGACTTCGCCGTCGGTCGTGAGGATGACCCGCGGCTTGTGGTGCTGCTGCGCGACGGGTGTGACATGGACGCCGGCGGACGTGGCGGGCGTTGCCTGGGCCACGGTCGGCAGGGCGGCCGCCGTGAGGGCGACCAGGATCGCCGTCGAGAGGTGACGCCGTAGGCGACGTATCGGGCCGTGGGTGTGCATATGCGCCTCCTCGTGAGGCCCCGGATTCGTGGGCACGCGATCAGCGGGCGGTGACGTCTGTGGCGGCGCCTTACCGTCGCTGCGTCTTCTCGGACGGCCCGCGATGTATGTCTATTCATGCTTGAGTCGACAGGCAAGGATTCTGTGAGTGAGTCACAGCCCTGTCAATGGATCGAACACGGGCAATCCGCGGCCGTCTTGGGTCGAGCACCCTCGGAGCGTTCGGGCCGGAAGGCGTCGCACGTATCTCTGCGGACCAGTAATGGAAACCTTCTTGACACGTAAGTGGGCCTCCCGTAGCTTGCTCGGCATGTCTGATCGGGACCGCATAAAAATGCACAAGGAGCCGACCTACGGTGCCGGCATCTGGCACTTCGCCACGTACGTCGACCGTTACGCAACCGACGGCTACGGCGACCCCAGCACCGTCCTCGACGCCATCAAGCTGGCCGGTGCCGTCGGCGACCTGTCCGTCGTCGACCTGAACTGGCCTTTCCCGCCCGGCGACATCAGCACCGCCGAGGTGAAGGACGCCCTTGCCGCCGAGGGGCTGCGCGCCATCGCCGTGACACCGGAGTTCTACACCGGCGCCTTCGCCAAGGGCGGGTTCACCAACCCCGACCCCGCGGTGCGCCGGCGGGCCATCGAGCTGGTCGCCGCGGCGGCCGAGGTCGGACGCGAACTCGGCGTCGACTACATCAAGCTGTGGCCCGGCCAGGACGGGTACGACTACCCGTTCCAGGCCGACTACAACGACCTGTGGGACAAGTCCGTCGGCGCGGTGCGCGAACTGGCGCAGACCTTCCCCGACTTGAAGTTCGCGATCGAATACAAGCCGCGTGAACCGCGCAACCGCATGGTGTTCTCCTCCGTGGCACGGACCCTGCTCGCGATCGAGGACATGGGCGTCGACAACGTCGGCGTTCTGCTCGACTTCGGCCATTCGCTCTACGGCGGGGAGACACCGGCCGAGGCGGCCCGGATGGCGATCGCCCGGAACAAGCTGTTCGCGATCGACGTCAACGACAACTTCCGCGGCTGGGACGACGACATGGTCGTCGGCTCGGTGCACCTGCTGGAGACGTTCGAGTTCTTCTTCGCCCTGCGCGATGCCGGCTGGGAGGGCGTCTGGCAGCTCGACCAGTTCCCCTTCCGGGAGGACTCGGTCGAAGCGGCACGCGCGGGCATCCGTACGATGCGTGCCTTCCACCACGCGCTGAACCACCTCGACCGGGAAGCCCTCGCGGCGGCCCAGTCCGCACAGGACGCCCTCGGCGCCCAGCGGATCGCCAAGCGGGCGCTGTACCGCGCCCTTGCGGAGAGCGAGACACTGTGACCACCGTCGAGACCGCGCCCGGCCCGCTCGAATCGGACGAGTCCGCCGCCCGCGTCTACGTCGAACTGAGCGCGCGGCTTCGTGCGGCGTCCCCGGCCGAGGCGGCCCCCGAGCTGGCCCGGATCTCCACCCGGATCCGCCGGGACATCCTGACCACCATTCAGGCCGCCGGCATGGGGCACGTCGGCGGGGACATGTCCGTGACCGACCTGATGGTCACCGCCATCTGGGGATCGCTGCGGCTGAACCCCTTCCAGCCGGACGACCCACATCGGGACCGGTTCGTGCTGAGCAAGGGCCACTGCGCCGCCGCCCTGTATTCCACGCTGGCGTCCTGCGGTTTCTTCCCGCAGCACCGGCTGACGGATTTCATGGGCCCCTTGTCGCCGCTGAACGGCCACCCGAACCGGGTGAAGGTGCCTGGGGTGGAGACCAACACCGGCCCGCTCGGACACGGTTTCCCGGTCGCCACCGGCTGCGCGCTCGGCGCGAAGCTGAGCGGGGAGTCCTGGCGGACCGTCGTCGTGCTCGGCGACGGCGAGATCCAGGAAGGCAGCAACTGGGAGGCGGCCATGACGGCCGCGCACTACCGCCTGGAGAACCTCACGGCCGTGGTGGACCGCAACCGGTTGCAGCAGGGGGCACGCACCGAGGAGACCAAGGGGCTCGAACCCCTGGACCAGAAGTGGGCCAGTTTCGGGTGGGAGGTCCGGGTGATCGACGGCCACGACCACCGGGCGATCAAGGAAGCGCTCGGGCCCTCGACCACGGGCCGCCCGGTCGCTGTGATCGCCAACACGGTCAAGGGTAAGGGGATTTCGTTCATGGAAGACCGGGTCGAGTGGCACCACAAGGTGCCCACCGACGAGCAGGTACGTCTCGCCCTTGAGGAGCTGAGCCGATGACCGCGCTCGGCGCGCCCGCCCTCACCTACGACTGCCGCGCCGACTTCGCGGACGAACTGATCGCGCTCGCCCGCGCCGACGAACGGATCGTCGCGGTGTGCAACGACTCGGTCGGCTCCAGCAACCTGGTCGCCTTCCGTGAGGAGTTCCCCGACCGTCTGATCAACGTCGGCATCGCCGAGCAGGATCTCGTCGGTGTCTCGGCCGGTCTGGCCAACGCCGGTTACATCCCCTTCGTGTCCGCCGCGGCACCGTTCCTCACCGGCCGCGCCCTGGAACAGATCAAGGCGGATGTCGCCTACAGCGATCGCCATGTGGTCCTGTGCGGCCAGAGCCCCGGCATGGCCTACGGCGAACTCGGGCCGACCCATCATTCGATCGAGGACCTGTCCTGGATGCGGGCCGTTCCCGGTCTGCAGATCGTGGTGCCGGCCGACCCCGCGCAGACCCGCAGCGCGGTGCGCTGGGCCGCCGCGTCCGGCCGCCCCTCCTACCTGCGCATCCCGCGCTTCAAGGTCCCCGCGGTCACACCGCCCGACGCCCCCTTCGAGCGGGGACGGGCCGTCAGGCTGGCGGAGGGCACCGATGTGACCCTGATAGCCGTCGGCACCATGGTCTCCCGCGCTCTGGAGGCATCCGGCCTCCTCAAGGAGCAGGGCATCTCGGCGCGCGTGGTGAACATGACCTTCGTCGAACCGCTCGACGTCCCCGAGGTCCTTGCCGCCGCGGAGGACACCGGCGCCATCGTCACCGCCGAAGAGGGCCTGGTCTCGGGCGGCATGGGAGCCGCGGTGGCGCGAGTGGTCGCGGAAACCCGGCCGGTCCCGATCCGGATGCTCGGTGTGCCGACGTTCGCTCCGACCGGCAGCACCTCCTTCCTGCTGGAGCACTTCGGTCTGAACGCCGCGGGCATCGCCGGCGCGGCGCGTGAGGCTCTGGGGCAGGGCTGATGGAAAGGCCCGTCCTCGCCGTTGACCAAGGCACCAGCTCGACCAAGGCACTGCTGGTCGACTCCACCGGCCGGATCGTCGCGCGCGGCGAAGCGCCGCTGTCCCAGAGCCATCCGGCGCCCGGTCTGGTGGAGCAGGACGCGCTTGCGCTGCTGGACAGTGTGCGCGCGGCGGTCGCCGCCTGCCTGGAAGGAACCGATCCCCGATCCGTCGCGGGCATCGGGCTGAGTACCCAGCGTGAGTCCGTGGTCCTGTGGGAGACGGCGACGGGCCGGCCCGTCGCTCCGTTGGTGAGCTGGCAGGACCGGCGGGGAACCGAGCGGGCCGCCCGGCTCGCGGGAACACCGTTCGCCGACCTGGTCCGCCGGCGCACCGGACTTCCACTGGACCCGATGTTCTCCGCGCTGCGCATGGCCGCCCTGCTCGACGAGCACGATCCGGCCCGGCAACGCGCGGGCCGCGGCGAACTGCGCCTGGGCACGGTGGACAGCTGGCTGGTCGGCGCCATGACCGGGGCCTTCGTCACGGAGATCGGCAACGCGTCACGCACCCAGCTGCTCGACCTCAACACCGGCGCGTTCGACGACGAGCTGCTGGAGGCGTTCGGGATACCCCGGCGGGCCCTGGCGGACGTGGTCGCCTCGACCGGCCCCTTCGGGCAGACCCAGGGTTTCGCCCACCTCCCCGACGGGATCCCCGTCGTCGCGGTGCTCGGGGACTCGCACGCCGCGCTGTTCGCCCACGCCGGCTGGCGGCCCGGGGTGACGAAGGCGACGTACGGAACCGGTTCCTCCGTGATGACCCTCGCCGCGTCACCCGGCGCCGCGGGAGCCATCTGCGACACCATCGCCTGGTCCACGGGCCGGACGTCCTACGCGCAGGAAGCCAACATCCGTTCCAGCGGCCGGACGTTGACCTGGCTGGCCGACCTTCTCCAGGCTCCGGTCGAGCAGATCGTCGAACTCGCGGCCGGCTCCAGCGCCGACGGCGTGACGCTCGTACCCGCCTTCGGCGGCGTCGGAGCCCCGTGGTGGGACCCCCGGGCCCAGCCCCTGCTCGCCGGCTTCAGTCTCGGCACCGGCCGCGGACAACTCGCCCGGGCCGCGCTGGAGTCGGTCGCCCACCAGGTCGACGACGTCCTGGGCGTCATGTCCGGGATAGAGCGGGTGATGGCCGACGGAGGGCTGACCCGCAGTACGGCACTCATGCAACTCCAGGCAGACCTCAGCGGTGTGGACGTGGCCAGGACCCGCCATCCGGACCTCTCGGCCGCGGGTGTCGCGGATCTCGCCGGGCTGGTCCTTGGCCTGTGGACCACCTCCGACCTGGAAGAGCGAGCCGACCGCGGCCTCGAAGTGTTCACTCCGGCATGGAGCGAGGACCGGCGAAAGGCCGCCGCCGCGCGCTGGCACGAGCGCCTACTGGCCGCCCGCGAACTGGGCGCACGCGGAAACGAGAGGACATCATGACAGCAGAGCCACCAGCCCGGCCCCCGGCGGGAAATGCCCGCAGGACCGGTCCGATCACCCTCGGCCGCGGCAGCCTGATCGCGCTCGTGGTCGTCGTCGCCGCGATGCTGGCCACCACGACCTACCGCTCGGACAGCCAGGCCGCGCCCGGCCAGGCCGCCCGGTTCGACGCCGCCCAGTACGGGGCCGACACCTACAAGTCGAAGGTCGTGCCGGCGATCCGGAAGAACGCCGTCGACATCGTCACCCTGCTCAAGGCGCTCACCGCGGACAGCGCCGCGGCCGGCAAGAAGTACGGCCACCGCGACGGTACCGGTCTCTACAGCTTCGCCGTCACCCTCACCGGGACCGCCGGCAAGGCCACCAGCGGCCTTCTGCCCATCACCGTACCGGGTACGGGCAAGGCCCGTGTGTCGGTCCAGATCGGCCCGGCCGTCAACGGCACCGCGCTGCGTGACGCGGCCGGTTTCATCAAGTTCGGCCAGTTCGTCAACCAGGTCGACTACGCCGACGCCGGCACCGCGCTGAACAACCAGATGAAGGCCACGGTCCTCGCCGACCTGGACGTCGCCGCGCTGCAGGGCAAGAAGGTCACCGTCGTCGGTGCGACGAGCCCGCTGAGCGCCGACCTGCTCACCATCACGCCGATCTCGATCGAGCCGGCGCCGTGACGGCCACGACCACGCGGCCGACCACCGCCGCACGCACCCCGATCCTGCAAGCCGTCGACGTCACCAAGGTCTACGGCGGAACCCAGGCACTCAAGGGCGTCTCCCTCGACATCGCGCCCGGACGTGTCATGGTGCTCTTCGGAGAGAACGGCGCGGGCAAGTCCACCCTGATGAAGATCCTCAGCGCCGTGGAGTCCCCCACCACCGGGCATGTCGAACTCGACGGCGAGACCGTGCAGTTCGGCAGCGCACGCGACGCGGCCGACCGGGGAATCTCCATCATTCACCAAGAACTGAGCCTGTGCCCCAACCTGAGCATCCAGGACAACCTGTTTCTGGGACGCGAGCAGACCAGGCGCGGCCTGCTCAGCCGCGCCGTGCAGCGCGAGCAGGCGAAGGCGGTGCTGCGCCGCCTGGACGAAAGCCTCGACCCCGACGGCCTGGTCAGTGATCTGCGCCTCGGGCAGCAGCAACTGGTGGAGATCGCCCGTGCCCTGCTCCAGCGGGCACGAGTACTGATCATGGACGAGCCGACGTCGGCGCTCAGCGCCCCCGAGGTGAACGTCCTGTTCCAGGTCATCCGTGAACTCACCGCCGAAGGCGTGGCGGTGATCTACATATCCCACCATCTCGAAGAAGCCCTGGACATCGCCGACGACGTGGCGGTGCTGCGGGACGGCTCGATGGTCGCGACCGCGGCGGCCGACGACGTCGATCTCGCCTGGGTCGTCCGGACGATGGTCGGACGTGAGCAGGACAGCCTCTTCCCCGACCGTGAGCCCACGCTCGGCCCGGTCGCGGTGGAGACCACAGACCTGTCCGTCGCCGATCCCGCCAACCCCGACCGGCTCGCCGTCGACGGCGTCTCCCTGCGGATACGCGCCGGCGAGACGGTCGGCATCTACGGGCTCATGGGCAGCGGACGGACCGAACTCCTGGAGTGCCTGGCCGGGCGGCTGCCCGTCGCCTCCGGGGAGGTACGCCTGCACGGCGAACCGCTGACCGGCCCCGTCCGCCGGCGCATCCAGGCCGGGGTCGCCCTGGTCCCGGAGGACCGCCAACGCGACGGTCTGGTGCAGACGATGAGCGTCGGCGAGAACCTGTCCCTGGCCGCGCTCACCAGTTTCGTCCGCCGGTTCATCGTCAGCCGGAGCCGGGAACGCTCCGCCGTGGAGTCGATGATCAGCGACGTCACCGTGAAGGCCGCAGGGCCGACCGCGCCCATCGGCTCGCTCAGCGGCGGCAACCAGCAGAAGGTCGTGATCGGCAAGGCTCTGATGACCGGCCCCCGGGTGCTGCTGCTCGACGAGCCCTCACGCGGTGTGGACGTCGCGGCCAAGGCGGATGTCTTCGACGTCATGGCCCAGCAGGCAGAACGCGGGCTGGCCGTGCTGTTCACGACGTCCGAGGCCGAAGAAGCGCTCCACATCCCCGACCGCCTGCTCGTCCTGGTCCGCGGACGCCTGGTCGCGGACCTACCGCCCAGCAAGATCACGCGAGACCGGCTGATGAGCCTGGCCGACGGAGCAGACACCACCGAAGAGGGCCTGCAATGACCGACACCCTGACCACTGAAAGCGCCTCTGCCCTGCGGCAACGCCAGCAGGCCGCGGCGGACGCCCGCCGGCTGAAGACCCTCAACTCGATCTTCGAACTCCGGGCGTTCATCGCACTCGGCGTCCTGATCGTCGTCTTCAGCCTCCTCTCCGACTCCTTCCTGACGGTCGACAACGTCATCACCATGACCAAGCACGTCGCGATCAACGCGGTGCTCGCGCTGGGCATGCTGCTGGTCATCCTCAAAGGCGGCATCGATCTGTCGGTCGGCTCCACGGTCGGCCTTTCCGGAGTGATCGCCGGTGAAGCGCTCAAAGGGCTGCACATCAGCATCCTGGACGTCGTCGCCTACCCGCCCGTATGGGCCGTGGTCGTCCTGTGCCTGATGACGGGCGCCGTCGTCGGCACCATCAACGGCATCCTCGTCACCCGCCTCAACGTCGCCCCCTTCATCGCCACACTGGGCATGCTCTACGTGGCGCGCGGCGCGGCCCTGCTGATCTCCGGTGGCACCACCTACCCCGATCTGGGCGGCCACCCCAGCACCCACAACACGGGATTCGGCTGGATAGGTTCCGGCCGCCCGCTGGGCCTGCCGGTGGCGATCTGGCTGATGATCGCGCTGGCCGTCGTCGTCACCGTGCTGCTGCGCTCCACCGCCTTCGGGCGCTGGCTGTACGCGACCGGCGGCAACGAGCGCGCCACCGAACTCACCGGTGTCCCCGTCAAGCGGGTCAAGATGGTCGTGTACGTCATCTCGGGTGCCTGCGCCGCCCTGTCCGGAGTCATCATCGCCTCCGAGCTGACCTCGGCGGCCCCGCAGGCCGGCGACAGCTACGAACTCAACGCCATCGCGGCGGTCGTCATCGGTGGCGCAGCCCTGTCCGGAGGGCGCGGCACGGTGCGCGGCACCATGGTCGGCGCCTTCGTGATCGGCTTCCTGGCCGACGGTCTCGTCATCCTCGGTGTCTCCACGTTCTGGCAGACGTTCATCAAGGGCGCCGTCATCATCGTCGCGGTCATCCTCGACCAGAGCCAGCAGCGGTTCCAGCGACGAGGTGCCGCCGCCTCGGCAGTCGCCGTCGCCACCGCGCAGCCCGACACATCGCCGGCAGAAACACGTGCCACCGGCGCGCCCCCCGGCGATTCCCGTACGTCCCCTGGCGATTCCCGCTGACGTACCTCACACCCCACCAGTTTCCCCCACGCCTCTTTCCTGCTGTCCTCTCCCACCGGCGTCAGCGTCGACGCATACCCAGGAGGCCACCATGTCCCACTCTCGACGTCACCTGCTCACCACGGCCACTGCCGCCGTCACCACCGGGCTGCTCCTCACTCTCAGCGCATGCGGTTCGTCGGACGACTCCGGCAACGACGCGCAGGGCACCAAGACCTCGAAGTCGTCGAGCAAGAGCAACCTGATAGCGATCATCATCCCGTCGCCTGACAACCCCTTCTTCAAGGCGGAAGGGGACGCGGCCAAGGCCAAGGCCGAGAGCATGGGCTACAAGACCTCCGTGGCCTCGCACGACGACGACCCGAACAAGCAGAGTGAGCTGATCGACGCCGCCATCTCCCGCCATGCCGCGGCGATCGTCCTCGACAACGCCGGAGCTGACGCGTCGATCGGCCCCGTGCAGAAGGCCGCGAACGCGGGTATCCCCGTCTTCCTCATCGACCGGGAGATCAACAAGACCGGCGTCGCCAAGGCCCAGATCGTGTCCAACAACTCCCAGGGCGCCCAGATCGCCGCCCAGGAGTTCGTCAAGGGCATGAAGGAGAAGGGCAACTACGTCGAGTTCACCGGCAGGGCCTCCGACACCAACGCCGGTGTCCGCTCCAAGGGCTACAACGACGTCATCTCCCAGTACCCGGGCCTGAAGAAGGTCGCGCAGCAGTCCGCCAACTGGGACCAGCAGGAGGCGTTCTCCAAGATGGAGACCATCCTCCAGCGCAACCCGGACATCCAGGGTGTCATCGCCGGCAACGACACCATGGCCCTCGGAGCGCTCGCCGCGCTGAAGGCCGCGAAGAAGACCGACGTGGTCGTGGTCGGCTTCGACGGGAGCCCCGACGCCATCGCGCAGATCAAGTCCGGCGCGATGCTGGCCACGGCGCTGCAGCCGGCGGCCCTTGGCGCTCAGCAGGCCGTGGAGCAGGCGGACAAGTTCATCAAGACCGGCAAGACCGGGCAGCCGGAGAAGCAGTCCATCGACTGTGAGCTGGTCACCAAGGCAAACGCTGACGAATTCGGCGTCTTCGCCAGAAAGTAGAAAGCCGCTCAATGGCACGGGGCGAAAACGGCGGAATCGGCTTCGCCCCGTGCCATTCAGCCCTAACATGTATGATCAGACACTTCGATCAACCCTTTGCACGCCAGAGGAGACAGGACTCACCGGTGGCGATCGCTTCCACGCCGAGCCAGGATCACCTGCGACTGCTGGTCAAAGTGGCTCGCATGTACCACGAGCGGGGGCTGCGGCAGCCCGAGATCGCCTCACATCTGCATATGTCCCAGCCGCGGGTCTCACGTCTCCTGAAAGAGGCCGCCGACCGGAACATAGTGCGCACGGTCGTCGTCTCTCCCGACGGTGTTCACGCCGAAATCGAAGAAGCACTGGTCGAACAGTACGAGCTGCGTGACGCCGTCGTCGTGGACACCGAAGGCACAGGACCGGACGTGATTCCCGCTCTTGCCGCGGCGACGGCCACCTATCTGGACGCCACCCTCAAAGGCGGTGACGTCATCGGTATCTCGTCGTGGAGCGCGACGTTGCTCGAGGCGGTCAACGTCATGCACGCCAAGAACCCGCCCGTGGCCGAGGACGTGGTTCAGATAGTCGGAGGGTCCGGGAGCCCCGAAGTCCAGCTGCACGCCACCCGGCTCACCAGCCGGCTTGCCGAACTCACCGGGGCCCGGCCCGTATTCGCTCCTTCGGCCGCCTTGGTGGGAAGCCGTGAATTGCGCGATCTGCTGTCGCAGGAACCGGCTGTGGTCGGCGTGATGAAAGCGTGGTCCCGTCTCACCCTTGCCCTGGTCGGCATCGGAACGCTGGAACCCTCTCCGCTGCTGCGGCGTTCCGGTAACGCGATTGCCGCGCAGGAACAACACCAACTCGAGGAACTGGGGGCGGTCGGCGACGTTTGTACGCGGTATTTCGACGCGGAGGGCCGTGCGGTGGACGCTCCTTTCAACGACCGGATCATCGGTATCGCTCCGGAACAACTGCGGACCGTGGACCGTCGCATCGGCGTCGCCGGCGGCATGTCGAAACTGGCCGCCATCCGAGGAGCCGTTCGCGGCGGCTGGATCAACATCCTCATCACCGACATCGAAGTGGCCCGAGCCCTTTTGAACCGCCGCTGACCGCAGGCACCACACGGTACGTTGCCGCAGGAAGGAAGACCGATGACGGAACCCGGTCTGTTCGAGCGGGAAGCCGTCGTGGTGGCACAGCCGAAGCGTTCACGGTGGCGCGGATACACGGGCCCCGCCCTGGCCGTGTCCACCGTGCAGGGAACCCCGCTCGCCCGGGTCACACACACCGACGACACGCACTGCGTCCTCAGACAGACGTCCGGCGAGTTCATCGTCGGCATCGAGCAGTTCGGGCCGGTGGAGTTCCGCTTCACCGACGCCGCGGACCGGGAGGTCGGCACCGCCGGTGCCCCTGGACTCGTCAAGGCCCGGCAGCTGAGCCTCCGCACCGAGCGGGGACGCCGGCTCCTGCTCACCCGGCCGGGTCTCCTGGAGAGCGCATGGCAGCTCACGGAGACCGATCCGGAAGGGGACCCGGCTCCGAACATGCTCGGCCGGGTCACGGTGAGCACCGTCGACAGGTGGCTCGGATTGCAGCAGTACGTCGTCGAAATGGACCCTCGCCTCGACGTCTCCGAACGCCGGACCGTCGTCGCCTCGGTCATCTGCCTGCACCTGCTCCGCCGCCCGCCGGGCACCAGCACCGCACCGGCGTGAGAGGAACCCTGGCGCGGGGTCTCATGATGCCGGTGTACCTGCCCCGGCCGTGCAGCAGGGGCAGGTACACCTCGTCGGTGATCTCACGACTATCCGCACCGCACCGGCGGCGACCCCCGCGACGATCTGGACCTCGCCAGCTACGGCGTCGTCAAGGCCCTTGAGGACCGCCTGGGGGCGACCTACCCCGGCATGCCGTGGGAGCCCAAAGCCGCGTTCACCGCTGTCGCCGACTGGTACCGCGGGCGCTCGTGACGCCCAGGCCCGGGCCCCTGGACGGCTATGACGGCAGCCGAGCCGCGCGCGGTCCCGGCGCGGAACGCACCACGTGTGCCGGCGGGATGCGACGGTTTCCGTTCAGCAGCGCGTTGCCGAGCGGGGTCGCGCAGTGGTGCACGCCCTGCCCGCGGCGCCGGGTGACGATCAGGCCCGCGTCGCGCAGGGCGGTGGCGTGCTGGGACACGGCGGCCGGCGAGACGACAAGTCGCCGCGCCAGCTCAGTGGTGGATCCGCCCCCATCGGCGATGGCTGCGAGCAGATCGGCACGGGTCCGCCCGAGCAGCGCGCGCAGCGCCTCCCGGTCGGGCCTGGCATCCGCCCTGGACCAGCCGAGGTCGTGCGCTATGGGGTAGACGATGACGGGCGAGGGGCCCGCGTCGCGCAGGGTGATCGGGGCACCCCAGCAGAAGAAGGAGGGGAGCAGGAGCAGACCACGCCCTTCGAACGGGAGGCTCCCTGCTGTCCGTGCCCGCAGTGGCGGCGGCCGCCGGCAGACCCGGATCGGGCGAGGCCCGGGGACGGCCGGCGTCACCCAACGGATGGGCGCTCCAGGAGAAGGCCAATGACGTCTCCACGGTGTGGAGGCGGCCGGTGCCCGGCACCGGCTTCGGCGTGGACGTGCGCATCGGCGACGTGGAGACCGTGCTCGTCTACCTCGTCCGCCGCTTCCACTACGAGATCGACGAACTCCGCGAAGGAGACGTCACCGGCTGGCGCGCGCCCTCCCGGGTGCGGCTCGAACAGGCCGAGGGCAATCAGGCCTCCGGCACCGCCGTGGCGATCCGGCCCGGCTCCTACCCGCCCGGAGCCAGGGGAGGCTTCTTCGCGCACGAGTTGACGGTGATCCGCGACATCCTCGCCGAGTGCGACGGCGTGGTGCGGTGGGGCGGCGGCGACGAGCGCCCGTACGAGGCCCTGTTCTCCATCGACGTACCACCGGGCGACCGGCGGCTGACGGCCCTTGTGACCAAGCTGCGGAACTGGACCGACGAGCCTGGACTCGGCGCCGGATCACCGGTGGACGTGACCGACACCGAGCGCCGCAGGGCCGCCGACGCACTCGAACGGCAGCAGAAGGCCGCCTGACCCGACGGCGTACCGCATGCGGCGCGGCAGCCCGGCCGGTCTGTGGGAGGGGGCCGGGTCCGGGCTTCGCGCGGATCGTGTGGTGGGCGCTCCCGGTCAGCCGGCCGGCGAGAGCCCGGGGCCGGCCGGCGTGGTCCTGGGCTGGCCCAGCCGTCCTCGTGTCGCGATCAGCAGGATCAGGGCCGCCGTGGCCGAGGCGAGCAGGAAGGCGTGGGACGCGTCGCTGCGCACCTGGTCGGGGAACATGTCCGACCATGCCATGGAGGTGTAGTTGTTGACGCCGCAGTGCAGCAGCATCACGAGCGGCATGCTCTCGCCGGACTTGTTGAACACCCAGGTCATCACGGCGCTGAAGGCGATGGTCGTGGCGATGAACTCCACAGGCTCGATCAGCGCCACATCCGGTCCGCCGCCCCATTCGGTGAGGAACAGCGGCAGGTGCCAGATGCCCCACAGGACGCCGATGACGGCGGTGGCGGTCAGGGCGCCGTAGCGGTTCTGCATGCGGGGCATGGCGAACTCGCGCCAGCCTGGCTCCTCGGCGAGGCCGGTCGTGAGCATCTGCATGACCAGTGCGGGCAGGTAGGCGACGAGGACCGCGGCGGGGGGCAGTTCGGGCGCGCGGCCGGACAGCGCGGCCGAGCCGAGCACCAGCGCGCCCGGCACCGCGAGGAGGACCACCAGATACCAGCGCCAGCCGACCTTGAACTTGGTCATACGGGCCCGCCAGGTCCGCAGCCCCGCACGTCCTTCGGTGACGCCGGTGATCAGGAGGGCCGCTGTGATCGGCCCGAGGTAGGCGCCGGGCAGGACACCGAGGACCTGGGAGCCGGCCGCGCCGCCCGGGAAGGTGAAGTGCCAGACGCCGGTGCCGTTGCGGGAGAGGATGTAGGGGGTCCAGGCCACCCAGCTCAGCCCGTAGGCCAGCGCGAAGAACCAGATCAGCGGGCGGCGGCGGAGGCTGCCGCGCAGACCCGTGTCCTGCTGGGGCGGGGCCGGCGGGGTCGGTGTGATGCCGGGGGTGACGGGAACGTAGGAGCTCACCGCGGTGCCTTTCGAAGGGGCTGACGTGATGTGCTCAGCTCATCAGTGCGGCGCCCAGAGATCATTGCGGTGCGCACCCCAACTCCCGGTACAGCAGGCTGTACCTGACGTGTGGTCAGGTAATCACGTCCCTTGCACCGACGACGGCCGAAGCCGGGGGACGCCCTGAACGGTGGGTGGGACAGGCTCAGATGCGGACCACGATCTTTCCCCGTGTGTGTCCGCGCTCGGCGTATGCGTGCGCTTGCGCGGTCTGTTCGAGCGGGTAGGTCCGCTCGATGCGCGGTGTGTAGTGGCCTTGCCGGCCGAGTTCGCCCGCCTCGGCGAGGAGCGTGGAGTCGTTCTCCGCGTTGGCCAGACGCACACCCAGGCGGTGCGCGTTGGAGTAGTCGGCGATCGTCGCCACACGAGCAGGGTCGCCCACGATCGCGACGAGATCGGCCAGGGACCCGGAGGCCGCGGTGTCGAGCGCGATGTCGACACCGTCCGGAGCCAGGGTGGCAAGGCGCTCCGCGAGGCCGGTGCCGTAGGTGGTGGGAACGGCACCCAGAGAGGTGAGGAACTCGTGGTTGCGCTCGCTTGCCGTCCCGATCACGGTGGCGCCCTGAGCCACCGCGATCTCGACCGCGGCACTGCCCACGCCTCCGGCGGCACCCTCGATGAGAAGGGTGCGCCCCCGCAGGGGACCGAGTGCCTTCAGCCCGCCCATCGCGGTCACGGATGCCAGACCGGCGCCGGCGGCCTCCTCGTCGGTCCACGTGGCAGGCGCGTGGGCCCAGGCCGACAGCACGGCCAGTTCCGCTGTCGCGCCGGTGACGCCGCCCAGCCCGAAGACACGGTCACCGATGCTCACCCCCCGCACGCCCTCACCGGTCTCGTCGACCACGCCGACGGCCTCACGCCCGGGAATCGCGGGCAGGTCCACGGGAAGCACCTCGCGCACCGCACCGGAACGCACCTTCCAGTCCACGGGATTGACGCCGGCCGCCGCGACGCGGACGCGGATCTCGCCGGGCCCGGGATCCGGGTCCGGCACCTGCTCGACCACAAGTGTCTCCACACCGCCGTACTGGTGATACCGGACTGCGCGCATGACGTTCTGCCTTTCCACACGGCCCGAACCGGCCGTACGTGAGATCAGTGGGTGCATGTTCGGCGAGCGCCGACGCCCACTACGCTAAAAGCTGACGTTGGCGTCAGTTGCAAGTCGGGCGGCCGCCCGAGCGGAGGAGGACCTGTGCGCATCGGTGAGGTCGCCGAGAAGGCAGGAGTGAGCGTCCGGGCGCTGCGCTACTACGAGGAACAGGACCTGCTCCAGGCGTGCCGCAGCCCCGGCGGCCACCGGCATTACTGCGACACCGCCGTCGGCCGGGTCCGGCTGATCCAGCAGCTGTATGCCGCGGGCCTCCCGAGCAGAGTGGTCCGCCAGGTGCTGCCCTGCGTGGACTCGGGTGAGAAGGAGGCGCCCCCGGCGCTCCTGGACCAGCTGGCGGCCGAGCGGGTCCGCATCGACCAGCGGATCACCGATCTGCTCGCTGTGCGCGACCGGCTCGACGACGTGATCGCCCTCACCCGAGACCCTGATTCCGACTGCTCTCACCTGCGGTGAAGACCACCGCCGCAACGACCTCGGACATCACCGGCGGATGAGCGCGCACTGGCCGGGATGCCCGGTTGTCCTGGCGGGGCCCTCAGTCGCCGGGGGTGGCCGGCTCGGGATGGGCGTCGAGCGCGTCGAGGACCGCGTCGCCGTTCTCCCTGGCCCACTCGGTCAGCATGTGGATCGGATCGATCAGCGTCGCCCCGAGCGGGGTCAGTTCGTACTCGACGCGGGGCGGCACCTCGGCGTAGGCGTGGCGGCGGATGAGTCCGTGTGCCTCAAGCCGTCGGAGCGTCTGGGTGAGCATCTTGCGGGAGATGCCGCCGATCAGCTCGATCAGCTCGCCATGGCGCACCGGGCCCCTGCTGAGGCCGTAGAGCACGACCACCGTCCACTTGTCGGCGATCAGCTCGACCGCCATACGCGCCGGGCAGTCGGCGAGAAAGAGATCACCGGGACCGAAATCGCTCATGGCGCCAAAGGTACCTGTGGGTTCCTATCAGAAACCTAGCCTGGGTTCTCTCCCCCCTTTCAAAGCCAGGAGAGTCATGCGAGTCATCACCCAGCAGACGCTCGGCGGTCCCGAGGTGCTCACCGTCGTGGACGCGCCCGAGCCCGAGCCCCTGCCGACCGAAGTTCTCGTCCGCGTCAAGGCGATCGGGCTGAACCCGCTGGAGGCACGCCTGCGCGCCGGCGAGTTCCCGCTGTTCGGCCGGCCGCCGTTCATCCTCGGCTGGGACATCAGCGGCGTCGTCGAAAAGGCGCAGACGGGGCGGTTCAGGCCCGGCGACGAGGTGTTCGGGATGCCGCTGTTCCCCCGGCCGGCAAGCGCGTACGCCGAGTTCGTGTCGGCGCCGGCGTTGCACCTGGCACGCAAGCCGGCGTCGCTCTCGCACGTCGAGGCGTCGGCGCTGCCGGTCGTCGGGCTGACTGCGTGGCAGGGCCTCGTCGACCTCGGCGGCGTGACCGAGGGCGACCGCGTCCTGGTCCACGGCGGTGGTGGCGGGGTCGGCCACGTCGCGATCCAGATCGCGAAAGCGCTCGGAGCGTACGTGATCGCGACCGCCGGCGGGAGCAAGCGGAAGTTCGTCGACGGGTTCGGCGCCGACGAGGTGATCGACTACACGGCGGTCGACTTCACCGAGGCGGTCCGCGACATCGACGTCGTGCTCGACACGATCGGCGGCGACAGCGTCGAGCGGTCGCTCGAAGTGCTCCGCCCAGGCGGTCACCTGGTGACGGCGGTCGCCGAGGGGGATTCGGCGCTGGTCGCCAGGTACGAGGCGGCCGGCATGCGCTTCAGCGGCATCGCGGTCGACCCCGATCCGGTCGCCCTGCGCGGTCTCGTCCGACTCGTCGAACAGGGCAGGCTCCGGGTCCATGTGCAGGAGACGTTCCCGTTCGAGCGCGTCGCCGACGCGCACCGCCTGCTCGACGGCGGTCACCTCCGGGGCAAGCTCGTCCTCACCGTCTGATGCCGTCGTGGGCCTCGCGTGGGCGAGGCCCCACCGATGAACGACTGCCCCTCCCCCGCGCCGTGTGCAGGTTGCGGGTTCACCGCCCCGTGCGGCGGCGTCACTTCCCGTCCCGGCGGTCCTCACCGCTTTGGTGGGTGGAGCCGAAGGCGACGCCGGCGACACCACCCACCCCGATTCCTGCGATGAGGCCGACCGACAGGTTGTCGAAAGCCGAGAGCCCGAAGATGACTCCGACGGGCAGGCCGAACAGGACGCCCGTCATGAGCGCTTTGAGTCCCACGCGTTCTCGCCTCTCGTCGTTCCCGCTCACCGGCATTGTCGGCTTGACGCCAACGCCGTCACCAGGTGGGCGCCGTCGCGGCGTTGATGCTCTCGAGGATTCGGGTCGTTGAGGAGTTGGACCGCATTGCCGTCGGCACTTCCCGGCCAGTGCGGCAGGGGCGTGTGGAACTCGGCGGTCTCCCGGAGGCGGGGGCGGTGAGGGTCATGGCGTGTTCGCGGCGCATCGCATGGAGCCGGGATGGGACGGCGTCGAGTCTATTTGCCGGAACCGCAAGATGACGTGCCGGCCTGGGCAAGCCTGGTGAGACTGGGACGCGTTCGTTCATGGCAGAAGGAGCCTCGATGAGCACCAGCGACGCGGTCCAGTTCTGGGACGGCGTGTACGCGGCCCGACCCGCGGCCGCCGACCCCCGCCCCAACGTCTGCCTCACGGCGGCGGTCACCGGCCTGCCGCCCGGCCACGCGCTGGACCTGGGATGCGGAGACGGCGGCGATGCGCTGTGGCTCGCCCGCCGGGGATGGCAGGTCACCGCCGTCGACGTCTCCTCCGTGGCGGTCGAACGGCTCACCGCTCTCGCCCTCGCCCAGGGCCTGCCCGACCGGATCGCGGCGCGGCGCCACGACCTGGGCGAGTCCTTCCCGGACGGCACATTCGATCTCGTGTGCGCTCACTACCTGCACACGCCCCTCGACCTGGACAGGGCGGCCGTGCTGCGTGCCGCCGCGCATGCCCTGCGCCCGGGCGGCCGGTTGCTGGTCGTCGACCACGGCTCGACTGCGCCGTGGTCGTGGAACCAGGACCCGGATGTCCGGTACCCGAGCCCGCAGGAGGTCGCCGCCGGCCTGGCGCTGGACCCGGGGACGTGGGCGGTCGAGCGGGCCGACGCACAGGTGCGGACCGCGAACGGACCTGACGGCCGCACCGCCGAGGTCACCGACCATGTCCTGATCGTCCGCCGCACCGTCTGAACCGGCGCGCTCTTTCGAAGGCAGGCACCATGGCCACCTCCTCCCGCCGCAACCGCCGCTCCGACACCCCGCCGCCCCGCACCCAGAACACCGAGATGGAGGTTCTGCGCGGGTTCCTCGACTATCTGCGGGACTCGATCGCCGCGAAGGTCGAAGGCGCCCCCGAGCCCCAGATCCGCACGGCCGCGGTGCCGTCGGGCACGAATCTGCTCGGCCTGCTCAACCACCTCACCTGCGTCGAACGAGCGACGTTCCTCGGAGCCCGGATCACCCACTGGCAGGCGACCTTCCATGCCTCTCCCTCGGACAGCGCGACCGACGTCGTCACCCGCTACCGGGAAGCGGTCACAGAGGCGAACGACGTACTCGACACATGCGCCGACCCCGGCGCACCGCTCCCCCGCTCCCAGCCGGGCAAGCCCGCGCCCTCCGTCCGCTGGGCACTGGCCCACATGATCGAGGAGACCGGCCGCCACGCCGGCCACGCCGACATCCTCCGCGAACTGATCGACGGCTCAACCGGCCGCTGAGCCCACCAGTCCCCCGCAGGCATGAACGCCGTTACGGCGCAAGGCAGTTGACGGGGCCGCGCCCCGGTCCGGCGGCTGCTCGGGCTCGCGGCCGGACCGGATGGACGGGGAGTGACGTCGTCGTACGCGGCTGGTGGCTCACGCCGGGGTCCCGGACGGCGGTGGCGTCCGTTGTCGGTGTGTGTGCGGGCTCACCGCAGGGGGGTGAAGTCGGGCAGGGTGAGGGCCGAATGGGCCGGTCGTCCCTCCGGGGAGGGTATGGCGGTGGGGTTGCGCAGCCTGTCGTTGCGCTGTCGCAGGGCCCGGGCGGTGGTCGGGAAGAGGGTGGCGCCGCCCTCGCCGACCAGCCCCTGGTTCACGGTCACGAACGCACGGGTGTCGTGTTCGTAGGCGGAGAAGCCCGCGGCGTGGTCCCGGCCGGCCAGGGAACCGGCGAGCATGTACGCGCCGACGAGGGCGAGGCTGGTGCCCTGTCCGGTGAGGAACGACGGAGCGTACGCGGCGTCGCCCACCAGCGCGACCCTGCCGCTGGACCAGCGGGGCATACGGATCTGGCTGACCCCGTCGAAGAACGGGTCATCCGCGTCGCGCAGGGCGGCCAGCATGCCCGGTACCTCCCATCCCGCGTCGGCGAACACCGCGGCGAGCAGGTCCCGTTGGGCCTGCGGGTTCCGGAACGCGTCGAACGGCGGTTCCGGCTGGGCGAAGTTCAGAAAGGCGTGCACTTCGTCGTCGTCTCCTACGGCGTAGAGTGCCGCGGCCCGGCCCGGGGTGTTCCACATCACGGTCTCGTGGGAGAGCCCGAAGGTGTTGCGCATGGTGAACACGGCGAAGCAGCAGCCGAGGTACCGGTGGAACTGCTCTTCGGGGCCGAACAGCATCTCCCGGGTGTGTGAGTGCAGACCGTCCGCGCCGAGCACCATGTCGAACGTACGCCTGCCGCCCCCGCGGAAGGTGACGTCGACCCCGTGGCCGGACTGGTCGAGGGTGTCGATGGAGTCGTCGAACAAGAACTCCACGTCGTCACGGACCGCCGCGTAGAGAGCGTCGGTCAGATCACCGCGCCGCACCTCCAGGTCCCGTCCCGCGACACCGCCGGTGACGGTGTGCGGGTCGACCGAGGCCACCACGCTGCCGTCGGCGTCGAGGAAGGTCAGCCGGCGCAGGTCGATGTGCGCGTCCCGCAGCCGCGGCAGGATGCCCATCCTCCGGACGACCTCCAGTGCGGTGCCGCGCACGTCGATGGGGTAGCCACCCCTGCGCAGCGTGGCCGCCTTCTCGACCACCGTGACCGCGTATCCGTAGCGGTTCAGCCAGAACGCGAGGGCGGACCCCGCGAGGCCGGCCCCGGATATCAGAACCGTGCGCCTCGGCCCGGAACGGATGTCCGTCAGCTGATCGGTGCGGGTCATTCCTTTACTCCTTTGCTTATGCTTCGGACGACGAGCAGGGACAGCGCCGTGACGGCGCCGGCCATGACGAAGCCGGTGACGAAGGCCGATTCGGCCGGGACATCCGATCCGGAGGGGGTTCCGGCGGTGAGGATCGCGCCGCTGACCTGCGCACCCACGGCGTAGCCGACCACACGGGTCACCAGGACGAGGCTGGTGGCGATGCCGGTGTCGCCCTGCTCGACTGATGTGGCGGTGCTGGTCACCATCGCCGTGACACACAGGCCGTTGGCAAGCGCGATGGCCGCCTTGCCGATGACGAGGTGCCAGGTCTCGGTGTGTACGGCTGCCAGGGCGGTCAGGGCGGCGGCCATGATGACGATCCCGGCGGTGACCACGGCACGCGAGCCGAAACGCCGCGCTCCGATCCCCCCGAGCGGACCGGCGAGCGACGCGGCCACGGCGCCGGGCAGCAGGAAGATGCCGATCTCGGTGGCGCCGGCCCCAAAACCGTGCTCGTCGGCGGGCACCGCGAACAGCTGCGGGACGAGATAGACCGCCACCGACGTACCGACGCAGATCACGAACGTCAGCACACACGACGTCCATATCGCGGGCCGTGCCAGCATCCGCAGATCGATCATCGGCGCGGCCGCACGCCGCTCAACGGCCACCCATGCGGTCACGAAGACGGCCAGCACCACGATGAGCGCGCCGAGCACGAGTGGCTGCGAGGTGATGTCGGGCGCCAGCGCGAGCACGAGCATGAGCGTGACCAGCGTCCCGCTCAAGAGGAGCAGGCCGGGCCAGTCGACCCCGGCGGCGTCCGAACGGCCCGGCGGATCCTGCGGCATCAGCCTGTTCACCAGCATCGTGGCCCCGATGACCGCGATCGTCGGCAGCGCGAACATCCAGTGCCGGGACAGCCCCTCCGCCACGGGCCCGGCCGCCAGCGTTCCCGCCATCCCACCGCCCACGAACAGCCCGCTGACCACCCCGATGGCCACCTTCGACTCTCCCGCGGAAAGGTGTGTGCGCACCAGGATGAACGACAGGGGCAGCGCGCCCACCATCGCTCCCTGTAGTACCTGGCCGAGCAGCAGCACGGGCAGGTTCGGCGCCAGCGCGGACACCAGGCCGCCGGCACAGACCACCGACATCAGCCGTATCAGGACGCGTTTTCCGCCGTAGCGGTCGCCGAACTTGCCCGCGACCGGTGTGATGAGCGCGCCGGTGATCAGGAGCATGACGCTGAGTAAGGCCCCTTCGGCCGGGCTCATGTCCAGCTCGCGTTGCAGGAGCGGGAGCGTCGGCGTCACCACCGACTCCAAGGCACCGGTGGCGACCGCCAGCATGCCGAGGGCCCCTACAGCGGCCCTCCCGATACGGACCGGGGGAGCCAGAGTCACGCTCATGGACGTCCTGCCTTTCAAGAGTGGTTGCACTGGCCATGCGTGAGAGCCGAGGACCCGGGGTTCTGGGGGCGGACCGGCGTGGGCGAGCCCGTTGGGCGGGCTCAAAGGTTCAGCGACGGCAGGTCTCGTGCCGACGGGATCGAGTGTGCGGGGCGGCTGCGCGCCGGGCGTCACGCCTGGGAGCCAATGTGGAGGTGCTACCTCGGTAGGGGGTGCGGGGGCCTCCGGCGGGTGCGGCGGCGTTGTGGCTGGGCGCCGCCCGCGCGGCGAGCCGCATATCGGTACAGCCCCGCGCCCCTTCGGGGCGCGACCCCGCCGTCGGGCGTCTGCGGCAGCGTTGTGGCTGGTCGCGCAGTTCCCCGCGCCCCTTCGGGGGCACGACCCCGCCATCAGTCGACTGCAGCGGCGGCGTGGCTGGTCGCGCCCGCGCGGCGGAGCCGCATATTGATACAGCCCCGCGCCCCTTCGGGGGCACGACCCCGCCATCAGTCGACTGCAGCGCCGGCGTGGCTGGTCGCGCCCGCGCGGCGGAGCCGCATATTGATACAGCCCCGCGCCCCTTCGGGGGCACGACCCCGCCATCAGTCGACTGCAGCGG
>NZ_JBIWKB010000022.1:89809-134981 GCF_044765425.1 Streptomyces sp. NPDC102462
GCCGTCGTGGCTGGTCGCGCCCACGCGGCGGAGCCGCATATTGATACAGCCCCGCCGTCGGGTTTCTACTCGCCCGGGATGACCAGGCCCGATTCGTAGGCGAAGATCACCGCCTGGGCGCGGTCGCGTAGGTCGAGTTTGGTGAAGATGCGGCTCACATGTGTCTTCACCGTCTGTTCGGCCAGCACCAGCGTCTGCGCGATCTCCGCGTTGGACTGGCCGCGGGCCACCAGGGTGAGGACTTCGGTTTCGCGTTCGGTCAGGGCCTTGAGCCGGACCGCTGGCTTGCCTCGGGCGGCGGGGCGTTGTTGGGCGAAGTCCGCGATGAGGCGGCGCGTCACGGAGGGGGCGAGCAGCGCGTCGCCCGAGGCCACGACGCGTACCGCCGCGATGAGGTCGGCCGGTGGCGCGTCCTTCAGCAGGAAGCCGCTCGCGCCCGCGCGCAGCGCCTCGTAGACGTAGTCGTCGACGTCGAACGTGGTGAGCATCAGGACGCGCGGCCGGTGTGTCACGCCCGGCGGGGGCGCGAGGAGGTGGCGTGCGGCCGTGAGGCCGTCCATCTCGGGCATGCGGACGTCCATCAGCACGACGTCGGGATGGGTGCGCCGGCTCAGCTCGACACCCTGCGCTCCGTCGGGGGCCTCGCCCACCACGTCGATGTCGCTCTGGGCGGCCAGCAGCGCGGCGAAGCCGGCCCGCACCATGGCCTGGTCGTCGACGATGATGACGCGCGTCGTCACATGAAGTCCTTTCGGGCCAGGGGGAGTTGGGCGGCCACCCGGAAGCCGCCGTCCGGCAGCGGCCCCACGTCGAGGGTGCCGCCGACGAGCCGCACCCGTTCGCGCATGCCGACGAGGCCGTGCCCGGTGCCGCCCTCCTCAAGGGGCGCGGCGGGCGGCTGGGGCGGCGGCCCGTTGACGACGAGGACGGTGAGCCGCGCGCCGCCCTCCGCCTCGGACTCCGACACCGACACCCGCGTCGGAGCACCCGGCGCATGCCGTACGACGTTCGCCAGGGCCTCCTGGACGATGCGGTACGCGGACAGGCCCACCGCCTCGGGCACGTCGGCGTCGTAGGGGGTGAACTCCACCGGCACACCGGCCCGTACCGTCGCCTCCACCAGCTGTCCGATCCGTGCCAGGCCCGGCTGGGGCGCCAGTTCGCCGTGCGTGTCCTCGTTGCGCAGCACGCCGAGGAGCCGTCGCATCTCGCCCAGCGACTCGCGCGCGGTCGCCGCGATGGACGTGAACTCCTCCCGCACGTCGGGCGGCAGCCCGTCGAGGCGGTATGCCGCGGTGTCCGCCTGCACCGTGATGACGGACATGTGGTGTGCCACCACGTCGTGCAACTCGCGTGCGATGCGGGCGCGTTCCTCCAGCAGCGTCCGCCGGCCGCGCTCGGCCTCGCTGATCGTCTCCTGTTCGGCCAGCCTGCGCTGCGCCTCGTACCGCTCGCGGAGCGCACCGCCGAGCAGGAGTGCGACGCCGCTGAGGATGGTGAGCAGTGCGTTCTGGGCGCTCGTGCCGTTGGGCGCGACGAACCCCAGGCCGACGTTGGCGCCCGCCGTCGCCAGCCATACCAGGAGCAGCGTCCGGCGTGGCTCGCGCAGGCCGAGGGCGAGGCAGAGGCCGACGTAGCCGACGATCTCCATGGGCGGGAACGGCCACACGTGCTGCCCGATGTCGACGGCGAGCAGGGCGAGCGCCCCGGCCACGTCGGCCGCGAAGATCACGTACCAGGCCTGCAGCGGGCGGACGACGGCGAGCAGCAGAGGTGCCGTCTGCGCAATGGCCAGCGCGCTCGCGATGCCGCCGTTCAGGCCGTAGTCGACGCTGAGCACATGGATGGTGGTGGGCAGCAGGGAGACGCACAGCACGAACGCCACGCCCCACGGCAGCAGCCGTACCCACCGACGCGACGCCCCTGCGAGCAGCGCGCGCGGGGGTTCCTCCTTCACTGCCGTCATGGGCGCCAGCTTATGTGCGCCGGGGACGGCGTCAGGAGTCGCGCGCCTGTCAGGCGGACTCCCTCGGCGCACCCTGGTGTCCTGTGTTCTTGAGGCGCGGTCATGATCAGCCTCTGTTCTTGTGTACGTCTGCTGGAAGAATCCGGGGCGGCGCCGGCTCGTCAGATGTCGGCGCGCAGGGGTTCTCCGACGTCGTGCAGGTGCCGCAGGGCCTGGCGGTAGGAGTCGATGAGGCCGGTCTCCGTGTAGGGGATGCCGAGGTCGCGGCAGTGGGCCTGCACCATGGGCTGGGCGAGCCTCAGGTGGGGGCGGGGCATGCTGGGGAACAGGTGGTGCTCGATCTGGTAGTTGAGGCCGCCGAGGAACCAGTCGGTGAGGACGCCGCCCCTGATGTTGCGGGACGTGAGGACCTGGCGTCGCAGGTGTCCCCACTTTTCGCCGTCGGGGTCGGGCATGTCCATCCCCTTGTGGTTGGGTGCGAAGGCCATGCCCAGGTGCAGCCCGAACAGGGCTTGGTGGAGCGCTGCGAAGACGAGTGCGTGCGCAAGCGGCATGGTCGTCAGGAGCAGGGTGACGTACCCGGCGATGTGGGCGATGAGGAGCGCGCCCTCCACCAGGCGTTCGCGGCCCCTCTGGCGGCGCAGGTCCTTGAAGCCGTACAGCTTCAGGGCGAGTCCTTCGAGGAGCGTGAGGGGGAAGAAGAGCCATGCCTGGTGGCGGGTGAGCCAGCCGCGGAAGCCCGTGCGGGTGGCGGCCTGCTCGCCGGTGAAGACGAGGACGTCGGCGCGGACGTCGGGGTCCTTGTCGATGTGGTTGGGGTTGGCGTGGTGGCGGTTGTGTTTGTCGTTCCACCAGGCGTAGCTCATGCCGAGCAGCAGGTTGCCGTGGATGAGCCCGATGCGGCGGTTCGTGGCCCGGTTGCCGCTGATCTGGGCGTGGCCCGCGTCGTGGCCGATGAACGCGGTACGGGCACACAGGACGGCGAGGACGGGGGCGAGGGCGAGCACCCACCATGAACCGCCGACGAGTGCCATGCCGGTGACGACGGCGGCCAGACCGAGGGCGTTGGTCACTATGGTGCGTGCGTACCAGCCGGTGCGCCGATCGAGCAGTTCCTGTCCCTTGGCGTCGCGCAGCAGGGGTGTGAACTCGCTGCCGGTGTCCGGTGGGGTATGCCGCGCGGTGGCCTTCTCGGGGCGGGGCAGAGCGGTGTCGCCGGCCAAGGACATGATGGTGCTCCAGTGTTCGGTGGATGGTGTTGATGCGGCGCGCGGCCGGTCAGCCCGGCCGGGAAGAACGGACGGTCCGGGGAGGGGCCGTCGTGCGCAGGCGAGCGTGCGTGCGCAGGCGAGTGGGCGTGCGGAGGCCCCGGTCTGCGGTGATACGTACGTCACTCACACCGCCAGCGCGAAGTAGGCGAAGCCCGCCGCGAGCACGCCGGCCGCCGCGCGGCGGGTCGTGCCGGTGCGGTCCCACGGGGTCTCAAGAGGCCGGGCGACCTTCGCGAGCGCCACGAACAGTGCCGCGAAGAGCGGCATCCAGGCCAGCCGCGCCAGGATCCAGCCGGCCGTGTCCGGCGCGGTGGTCAGACCGGGGATCTCGCCGAAGTACGAGGCGGGGACCGCGGCGGCGAGCAGTGCCGTCTGGTGCCAGCACAGGATCGTCATCGCCGACAGGTTGATGATCACCACCGGGGCCCACAGGGCGGGACGCCGGAGCAGCCGGGCCAGCCGGTCGCGCAGCAGGATCGCCGCACCGCACTGGGCCGCCGCGAGCGCCAGGACCAGCAGGGACGGCGGGTGGGAGTTGGTACGGGAGGCGCCGGGCACGCCCACCATGGACGCCGGGTAGTGGAAGGCGAGCAGCAGGGTGGCGAACAGGGCCGCGCCGCCCGCGAACAGCAGCCACGCCTCGCGGCGGCCCAGTCGCTTGTCCGCCCAGGTCACGCCCAGTTGGTAGGCGAACATCCAGCCCGGAAGCAGATTGAGCAGACTCACCCAGGACGGCATCGCGTCCGCGTACGGCCCGTACCGCAGGAAGTCGACCACCGCGACCGAGCCGAGCAGCGGGGCGGCGGACCGGAGACCGAGGCGCCGCGAGGCGCGCACGCAGTACGGCGTGAGGGCCGTGATCACGGCGTAGACGCCGACGAACCACAGGGGCTGGACGACCAGTGTCGACGCGGTGTGCAGGGTGGCGGTCGGGACGCCCAGGCCGTAGTGGAGGGTGGGGAGCAGCAGCGCCCATACGGCGGTGACGCCGAGGACCGGGCGGCCCAGGCGGGTGAGCCGGCCGGTGATCCACGCGCGGGCCGGGCCCTTGCGGCGGTGGTAGGAGAGGTACGAGGAGTAGCCGCCGACCAGGAAGAAGATGCCCAGCATCTGGAGGATCCAGCTGGCCGGGGCCAGCGCGCCGAAGGTGACCAGGGGGCTGGCGTTGTGCAGGCCGCCGCCGCTGTCGAGGGTGAAGCCGCCGAGCAGCCAGTGGCCGGTCGGGACGGCCAGCAGCGCCAGCGCGCGCAGGCCGTCGATGGCGCGGTCGCGGTGGGCGGGGGTCCGCTCGTCGATCTCGGCGGTGAGCCTCGCGAGCTTCGTGGGGGTCTTCATCCCAGGTCTCCGACGGCGATCAGGGTGGAGGCGGTGAAGTACGCGTCGCGGGCGATGACGTCGCCGGCGGGCAGGAGGGGACGTTGCCGAGTGCCCGTCATCTCGCCGGAAAGGGGCGCTACTTCGGGCGGGGTGGCCGTGGTGGGGTCCGGTAGCGCCTTGCCCAGGGAGTCATCGGTCAGCCGGGCGGCGGTGCCGCGGAGCGGACCGCTCGGCGCGCTCCGGCTGCTCGCCGAGGCCCAGCCCGCCGTGCTGCCGACCAGCGGTGTGGTCGGTACGGCGGTGGCCGGGGTCTTCCTGAAGCGGCGCATCCGTCCGTCTCCCTCTGTCGCGTCCGTGATGACGGGGAGGAAGGTAGGAAGACGGTGAGATGCGCGGCGTCACACTGGGGAGCCAAGTCGAAAGTGCTACCCCGGTAGGGGGTGGAGCAGGGCCTGTCCGGCGGACCATGGGCCGGGGGGTAACCCCACCATGCTCATGGGTACCAGTGACACGGTCGACAGACGTGCCAGCCGGATTCCATGATCGGCCGCGTGACCGAATGATGGCACTTCAAGAGGGCACCACAGCGCGCTCAGTCACCGAAGGACCAGTCATGTCCCGCGCTCCCCTCAAGCGGCCCCGACCCGCGTACCGCGTTCTGTCGGCTCTCGCCCTGCTGACCCTGACCGCCGGTACCGTCACGGCCTGCGGCAGCGACGACTCAAGCTCGCCGCAGGCCGCGGCCTCGCCCTCGGCCACGTCATCCGCCTCACCGGGAGGCGGACGATCCGCCGGTCCGAAGCCGCACATGATCAGCCATGACGGGCACCGGCTCGCCTTCTACGTCACCCGGGGAAGCGGCCGCACGATCGTCCTGGACTCGGGCGGCGGTGAGGACGCCTCCTACTGGAAGGACCTCGTCCCCAAGCTTCACGCGGCCACCGGCGCCACCGTCATCACCTACGACCGGGCCGGTATGGGGAAGAGCGACGTGGTGCCCGGCGCGTGGCAGGCCGAGAGCGCCGCCGACGACCTCAAGTCGGGGCTTGAACAGCTGGGCGTCACCGGAAACGTGATCCTGGTGTCCCACTCGGAGGCCGGCGAGGTCGCGAACCACTTCGCCGAGGAGAACCCGAAGATGCTCTCCGGTGCGGTCCTGGTCGATGCCAACCTCCCCCAGTTCTTCACGGACGAGGAGACCGCCCGTGTGGTGGCCGCGAGCCGGTCGCAGGTCGAGGCGGCGAAGAAGGACCCCGGCAAGCCGGCGAACCGGCAGCTCATCTCCACCGCGGAGGACTACCTCCCGGCACACCGGGCATTCCACAAGGTCAGCCGGCCGGACTCGGTACCGGCGACGGTCATCGTCTCGGAGAAGACCCCGTTCGACGGGTCCCCCGTGGACGCCCGGCGCTGGCGCGACGCCGCCGCTTCGTTCGTCAAGGCCGGCCCCGACCGGACGCTCGTCACCGCCAAGGGGAGTTCCCACGACGTGCCGAAGGACCGCCCCGCCCTTGTGCTCAAGGAGATCGAAGACATGGCCGCCGCCGCACCGAGCTGACCCCGCCCCCGGCGAAATGCGGCACACCCGGCCCCTCGGGCTCCGACAGCAGTCCCCGGGTCACCCCGTTCGCCGGCACGGTATTCCACGGCGGGCCCCGCCCCGCTTCCCCACCCGGAGAGACACCACGGTGCCCACGGCGGGCGCCGCGCTGACGATCGAGGCATGGAGATCACGGAGAACGCGGCGCTGGCCGTCGTGGACGTACAACAGGGCTTCGCGACCAAGGGATCTCCCTGGAAGGACGGGTAACTCGCCCCAGCCGGGGCTAGGTTGGTCCGATCGGCGTGCGATACCCCTGGAAGGGACACGAATCGGTATGACCGTCGCCTCACAGGCCCCGGCCCAGGTTCCGACTCACCTCCCGGGCCGAGGCCGTGCCGCCCGGTTGGTGGGGCGGGCCCCCGCCGGGGTGCGGCCGTATCTGGAGTTGCTGCGGCTGGACCGGCCGGTGGGGGCCTGGCTGCTGGTGGTGCCCGGATGGATCGCCCTGGGAGCGATCGCCGGGCCTCGGGACGGGGGCCTGCTCGGGCTGCTGCTCCTGGTGTACGGGGTGCTGTCGAGAGGGGCCGCCTGCGGGCTCAACGATGTGCTGGACGCGCGGTTCGACGCACAGGTGCCGCGTACGGCGGGGCGGCCCGTGGCCTCCGGGCGGCTGGCCGCCGGGCGGGCCCTGGTGCTGTGTGTCGTGGTGGGGGCCGTCGCTCCGCTGGTGATGGGGGTCTGGAGCGTGGCGGCCGTGGTGTGGGCGGCGGCCGGTGCGCCCCTCGCGGCGGTGTATCCGTATATGAAGCGGGTCACCCACTGGCCGCATGTGTGGCTGGGGATCACCATCAACTGGACGGTGCCGCTGGTGTACGGCCTGCTCACCGGGGGGCTCGGGCTCGGGGGCGTGGTGCTGTACGGGGCGCTGATCTGCTGGGCCGTGGGGACGGACGTGATCTACGCCTGCCAGGACCGGGAGGCCGATGTGCGAGCCGGGGTGCGGTCGGCCGCCGTACTGCTGGGGCGACGTAGCCGGGTGCTGGTGGGCGGCGTGTACGCGGGGTGTGTGGTGCTGCTCGCGTGGTTCGGGGTCGTGGCCGGGCTCGGGCCGCTGTACTGGCCCGGACTGTGCGTGGTCGCGGGGCAGTTGGGGTGGCAGGTGTGGCGGGCCGACCCTACGGATGTCGGAGCCTGCGGGCGGGCGTTCGGCACCAATCCTCTGTGCGGACTGCTCATCCTCGTGGCCGTGCTCGCCGGGCGGGTCGGTACCCTCGGCTGAGGGACACGGACCCTGGAGGTGCTGGTGGGACTGCGGGAACGGATCGCCGCGGAACTCACGGCGACCATGCACGGCGGGGATCTCAAGCTGGAGCGGTACGCGGGGCCGCCCGGTGATCCCGGGCTGTTCGGGATCGCGCCGGGGGATCCGGTGTGGCGGGTGCACGGGCAGGCCACCGGGATGCTCACCGGCGGGTTCGCCGCGCTCATGCTCCAGTCGCTGCACCCGCTGGCCATGGCAGGTGTCGACCAGCACTCCGACTTCCGCGCCGATCCGGTCGGGCGGCTGAACGGAATCGTACGGTTCATCACCACGACCACGTTCGGCTCCTCGGCCGCCGCCCGCGAGGTGATCGACGTCGTCCGGCGGATCCACACCCGGGTGCACGGCACCGCCCCCGACGGCCGGCCCTACCGCGCGGACGACCCGGACCTGCTCACCTGGGTGCACACCGCCGAGGTACGCAGCTTCCTCGCCGGCCACCAGACCTACGCGCCCCGGGCGCTCCGGCTGACCCCCGCCGCGTGCGATGCCTACTACCGCCAGGTCGCCCCCGTGGCCGAGGCGTTGGGCGCACGGAACGTACCGCGCACGTGTCTCGAAGTCGAGCGTTATCTGGCCCGCATCCGCCCTCAACTCCACGCCACTCCAGCGGCGTTGGACTCGGTCCTGTTCCTGCGCCGCTTCGGACGCACACGACGGGAGCGGCTGGTCGTAGGTCTGCTCATGAACGCCTCGGTCGGGCTGCTCCCCGACTGGGCCCGCGCCGAACTCGGCATCCACCGCCCGGCCCCGGTCCGCACCGGCTGGGACCGGCCTTTGGCGACGGCCGTCGGACACATCCTCCAGTGGGGGCTCGGGCCCTCCCCGATCCAGGCCGCCGCACGGGGGCGGCTGGCGGCGCCGCAGGGGTGACCAGCGCGCGCCGCCGCGGGCAGTCAGCCTCCGAGGTGGGTGAGCTGGGGTGCGCCCTGTTCCCAGTCCGCCTTGATGACGGCGAGGGCCTTGCGCATCAGCGAGCGGGAGACGGCGACGGCCAACTCCCGGTCGCCGTACGCCTCGCGCAGCCGTGCGGCCGGGCACGACCTCGTGTACGCGCCGGGCCGCTTCGACGTGCTGGTCATGGAGAACTTCCTCGGAGACGTCCTCAGCAAGGTGGGCGCGGCGACCGTGGGCGGACTGGGCATGGCTCGACGACCGCGGCTCGCCAACGGTCGGCACGAAGGCCGTCGCCGGGATCGTCCGCGCCCACCTGTGACCGTCCGGCCCGCTTCGACGGCGACGAGATGGCGCGGGTCATCTGGCGGATCGTCAAGGACAAGTCGGCCGTTCGAGAACCCGACCATGCCTGATCTGGTGAACTACCTGCGAAATTAGCTAGGTTGCCACTACCTCACCGGACATCCGCAAGGGAGAGGCAGCCATGAGCCAACAGCAGAAGACCTTCCGCGCCATCGAGATCGGCGACGGAAGCGACGGGCGGTGGGCCACCCATACACAGGCTCTGTGGCCGCTCGCGGAGGGGTGGATGACCGAGGAGAGCCGGACTTCAGAAGGCGCGGATCGTGCTCAGAGGCTGTTCGAGGCGCACATGCCTGAACTGGTCCCCGTGCTCGACCGCCTCGCCGGTCAGCTCGACCGGCCCGAAGCGAAGACCTTCCTCACCCTCGCGACCTTGCGACCGTTCTTCTCGGGCTGCACTCAGATCGGCGGCGGTGGCACCCTGCTGCGCAACTACGACTTCAGCCCTGACGAGTGTGAGGGCACCATTGTCCTCTCCCACTTCCTGCGACCGGTGATCGGAATGCAGGATGCCGCCTGGGGCTTGTTGGACGGGATGAACGATGCCGGGCTCGCGGTCTCACTCACCTTCGGCGGGCGATTCGTCCACGGACCGGGCTTCGCCATCCTCATCGTCCTGCGCTACTTGTTGGAGACGTGTAACACCGTGGACGAGGCAGTCAGCAAGCTGAAGCCCATACCGGTCGCAATCCCGCAGAACGTCACCCTTGTCGACCCCGAGCAGGCACTGACGGTGTTCGTGGGGCCGGACATCTCGCTGACTGAGGCCCCGGAGGCCTGCGCTGCCAACCATCAGCACATGCCGGTGCCCGACGAGCAGGAGCGGTTCTCCCGGACCCAAGAGCGGCTGAGCGCCATTCGCGCGGCCGGTACGGACGTGGCGGCGATGCTGAAGCCGCCGCTGTATCAATCCGCGTACGACGAGGGGCTGGGAACCGTCTACACCGCCCATTACCGGCCCTCTGAGGGCCGTGTGACCTACTACTGGCCTGGCGAGTCCTGGGAACAGTCCTTCGGTGACTTCACCCCGGGATCCCGCACCGTGACCATCGGCCAAGCCGGCTGAGAACGCACGACGTGCAGGACGACGCTTCCTCTTAGAAGCGAAGCAAGCCATCGTCGAAGGTGCCGGTGGTCGTAGCCCTGGGAGTGGCTGCTGGCCGACCAGGCGTGGCAGCAGACAAGGCCGACCGTGCTTGCGTCGCTGAACCTGCCCATGGGGGCCGGCGGGCATCCGGCCGCGCTGCTGGAGGGCACCTACCGGGAGGTCGTCGCCCGGGTCCCGGACAACGCGCAGATCGCCTTCGACGACGGCCGCCTGCACTTCGCGGTCCCGGACCCGGAACCCGAACCGGCCTCCCCGCTGGAGTCGCGGGCCGCAGTGAACGCGATGCTGCCGTGGGTGGACCTGCCCGAGGAACTGCTGGAGGTGTTCTCCTGGACCGGCACCGAACAGGCGTTCCTTCCAGCTCCCCGACCTGCCTGGCGGCCTACGGCCCCTCCGGGACGAGCACGCGGCCGACGACCAGTGAGGCCCTTGGCTCAGAGGGCGGTATGCGGGGCTAGGCCGGTTCGTTTGGATCACTTCCGCTGGCCGAGGTTATTGTTGATGATGTCCATGTGACTCACCGCATCAGTGCTCTGATCTCAGCCTTCGGCGTCCTCGCCAGCGTGATGCTGCTCCTTCTCGCCGTTCGTGAGTACCGTTCTGGGGCGTCGGTCCTCTGGCTCGTAGGTGGAGTCGTGATCTTCCTCGGTGCTTCGTACGCGCTCGTGCGGGACGTGCGGCAGCTCCGCACTGGGCCGACCACCTGACAGCTGCACCGTTCCAACCGGCCCCGCCGGTCGTTGTTCGTGCGTGCCGTTGACCGACGCGCAGTGGGCGCGAATCGAGCCGCTACTCCCAGATCGGACGCCGCGGCGGGATGGCCGGTGGCGGGACCACCGAAAGGTGATCGACGCGATCGCCTGGAAGTTCCAGACGAGATCGCAGTGGATCCACCTCCCCGAGAAGTACGGCAACTGGCCAGGCGTCTACAACCGGCTACGGATGTGGGCCATCGACGGCACCTGGGAGCGGGTGTTCACCAACTGGGTCGTGGCGGTCGACTCGACCGTCGTTCGCACACCTCAGCACGCGGCCGGAGCCCGCAGCCTGGCGAGGCCTACTCCTCCCGCGCGATCCGCGAGCACCTGCGCAGGCGCGGGATACGGGCGGTCATCCCCGTCCCGGCCGATCAGCGCGGCCATCGGCTGCGGTGGGAGCTGTCATCAACGTCTGCCGCGGATCGGATGGAGCGTCTATGAGGCGTCGCGAGTGAAGCGCCAGGCTCCGCAGATGAGGGCGAGTGCGAGGTAGAGGGCGAGGTCGAAGAGGGCGAAGGAGAGGGAGGGGGTGCGTTCTGGGTGGAGGGGGTGTGGGTGGAGTTGACCGAGGGCGTCCGCGGCGTTGCTCAGCATGAGTTTGCTGGGCAGATAGGACCGGCCTTCGACGGCTTTGGCTGCGCCGTAGCCGAGATAGACCAGGGCGAAGAGTGCGGCGATGGCTCCGGCGGTGTGCCGGATGACGGCCCCGAGGCCGTAGCCCACGACGGTGACGACGAACAGGTAGAGCCCGGCACAGGACACGGCACGCAGCACGCCCGGCGTGCCCAGCCCGACGTCGAGGTGCTGCTTGGCCAGGACGGCCTGTCCGATGAAGAAGCTGGTGAACGCGGTCAGTTCGCCCAGCAGCAGGGCGAATCCGCCGATGACGAGGGTCTTGGCGGTGTAGGCGAGCGCGCGCCGGGGTGTCGCAGTCAGCGTCGTGCGGATCAGCCCGGTGGTGTACTCGCTGCTGACGCCCAGCACGCCGAGGACGCCGAAGGCGAGGACGGCGAAGGCGAAGCCGGAGAGCGAGTCGCCCACCGGGTCGAACTGGGCCCGGTCGGCCGTCGCCATGTGCGGCCACGCGCTGGCGGTGTGCGCCACGTCCGTGAGGCTCAGCGCCAGGCCGAATGCCACGGCGATGAGGGTGGTGATCCAGGTCGAGCGGAGGGAACGCAGCTTGATGACCTCGGCGGTCATGGCGCCTGTCAGTGCGGTGGGCATCAGTGGCCCGTCCCTTCGGTGCGGTATTCCACGGCGGATTCGGTGAGGTTGAGGTAGGCGTCCTCCAGTGAGGCGCCGGCGGGAACGAAGTCGGTGATCGGGACGTCGGCGAGCAGACGTCCTCGTCCGATGACGAGAAGGTGGTCGACGGTGAGGGCCATCTCGCTCATCAGGTGGCTGGAGACCAGGACGGTGCGTCCTTCGGCGGCCAGCGACCGCATGAGGGCCCGGATCCACCTGATGCCTTCCGGGTCAAGGCCGTTGGTGGGCTCGTCGAAGATGAGCACCGGCGGGTCGCCGAGCAGGGCGGCGGCGATGCCCAGGCGCTGCTTCATGCCGAGCGAGTAGGTGCCGATCCTGCGGCGGGCGACGTCGGTGAGGCCGGTGAGGGCGAGTACCTCCTCGATCCGGCCGCGCCGGATGTGGTTGGTGGCGGCGAGCGCGGCCAGATGCGCGTGCGCCGTACGGCCCCGGTGGACGGCCCCGGCGTCCAGGAGGGCACCTACCCGGCGCAGCGGCAGTTCGGCCTGGCGGTAGGGCACGCCGTCGACCAGGGCGCGGCCGGCGTCGGGGGTGTCCAGGCCGAGGACGGCCCGGATGGTGGTCGACTTCCCCGCTCCGTTGGGGCCGAGGAAGCCGGTCACTCGGGCGGGCAGGACCTCGAAGCTGAGGTCGTCGACGGCGGCCTTGCGGCCGAAGCGTTTGGTGAGGTGTTCGCATCGAATCACGTGCATGACGGTGCCGGGGCGGGGGAGGCGATTCGTCTGCCTGCGGGCAGGTCTTTTCGGGGCCGGGTCTGCCGTACGGCATAGGGCTCGCGGACGATGTGGGCGGGGCCGGGAGGCGCATAGGCTCCGGTCGTGGAACGGAAGTCGTGTGCGGCCCCGCAGTTGCTGCGGCCCTACTGGCCGGAGGGTCTTGCAGTCCTGTCGTTGGCGGTGTGCGGACTGGCGCCGTGGCATCCGCAGGCGATCTTCTGGGGCGGGTTGCCGCTGGCCTTCGCGCTCTTCTGCGTCACCTCCCTGCGCCCGGCCCGCACTGCCGGAGTCGCCCTGGCCGCCGCCTTGGTGATGGCGGTCTCCACCGGCCTGCCCAGGTTCGAACACACCGGGGCCGTGGTGCCCTTCGCGCTGCTCTTCGGCGTCGCCTGGGCGGTGGGCTTCGCGGTCGGCCAACGGCGCCGGTATCTGCACACGCTGCTGCGCCAGGAACAGGACCGCGCCGATCGCGAGGCAGCGGCGGAACGGCTGCGCATCGCCCGCGAACTGCACGACGGCATCGCCCACGCGATGAGCGTGATCTCCGTCCAGGCGGGCTACGGCCGCCTAGTGCTCGACGACCGTCCCCAGGACGCGCGCAACGCGCTGGAGGCGATCGAGACCACCGGCCGGGAGACCCTCGTCGAACTGCGGCGCATGCTCGGTGTGCTGCATGATGACGGGGATGCCGGGGATGACGGGGACGGCACCGACAACCCGGCCCTGGCCCCCGCCCCCGACTCGCCGACCTGGACCGTCTCGCCGAACGGACCCGGCGCCCCGGCCTGCGGATCGACCTCGCCGTCACGGGGCGCGCCAGACCGCTGCCCCCGGGGCTTGAGACAACCGCGTACCGGATCGTCCAGGAGGCGCTGACCAACGTGGTCAAGCACGCCGACGCGAGCACCGCGCAGGTCACCGTCGGCTACGGTCCCGGCGAGCTCACCCTCACGGTGACCGACGACGGCAGCATCCGGCCTGCCCCGAGTCGCACCGGGCGCGGGCTGACCGGGATGCAGGGGCGCCTCGCCCTCTACGGCGGCACCCTGCTGGCAGGACCGGCCGCGACCGGCGGCTTCCGGGTACGGGCCAGCATCCCCCTGGACGGGCCACAGCCCACCACCGCGGCGCGGGAGCGGCCGTGACCATCCGGGTCCTGGTCGCCGACGACCAGCAGCTGATCCGCATCGGCCTGGCCGGAATCGTGGACACCGCCCCGGACCTCAAGTCGATCGGCAGCGTCGCAACGGGCCGGGACGCCGTCGCAGCAGCCGCCGAACACCGGCCCGACGTCGTCCTGATGGACATTCGGATGCCCGAGATGGACGGCATCGAAGCCACCCGCCGTATCACCACCGCCGGCCACGCCCGTGTCCTGATGCTCACCACCTTCGACTTGGACGAGTACGTCTTCGGCGCACTGCGCGCCGGGGCCAGCGGCTTCCTCCTGAAGGACGCGCCGCCCCTCGACCTGCTGTCCGCCGTCCGCACCGTTGCCCAGGGCGAGGCGCTGCTCGCGCCACGTGTCACCAAACGGCTCATCGCGGCATACGTCAACAGGCCGACACAACCACCGTCCGGTCGGGAACCGCCGCAGCTGCCCGAGGCCGTCACCACCCGTGAACGCGAAGTGCTGCTGCTTGTCGCCGAAGGACTCACCAACGCCGAGATCGCCGAACGGCTGTACATCGGCGCGGGCACGGTGAAGACCCACGTCGCCCGGCTGCTGACCAAGCTCGATGCCCGCGACCGCGTCCAACTCGTCATCCACGCCTACCGCAGCGGCCTCACCGGCTAGACGAGAAGTTCCCAATGGTCGTAGGCGGTCAGTGATCTGCAGACTGCTTCGTTGACCGACTCGACCCGACGAACCGCAGCCGGCGCGGCTCGTTGTGGGCCTGCAACAGCACTTGGTCCACGGCCAGGCAGACCGGCTGGGAGTCCGACGGCAGCGGCGGACGTGTGCACCGGCGGAACCCCGGCCACGGCTACGACGTCTGCGTCAGGGACTTGTCGGCTGGTCGCCGCCGCTGTCCGTAAGCGCCGGGGCCATCTGTCGGAGGTGGGTACGAGAGCGGGTGGCATCGGTGGCGGGCGGCGCGCCGTACACGGCGCGGTAGTCGCGTGAGAAGTGCGACGCGCTGCGATAGCCGACGGTACGGGCGGCCTGAGCTGCTGACTCCCCGAGAATCACCATGCGGTGCCGGGCCTCGCCAAGCCGCAGCCGCTTGAGGTACTGCATCGGAGTCATCGAGGTTGCCTGCTTGAATCGTCCGAAGAGCGTCGATTCGCTGGTGTGGAGGGCTGCCGCGAGCATGGGCATTGTCCATGGTTCGCTCATCTTGTCGGTCAGGTACGCAACTGCTTGGACAACCACTGATCGCTCCTCCCCATTCGTCGCGGCGAGAATGCGGGGCGCCTGTTCCGTCTGCAGGAGTCGAAGAATGACTTCACGCGCGATGGCTGGACCCAGAATCGGGATCGTCTCGGGCTCATCGAGCAGCCCGACGAGCCTGGCGAACGCGTCTGCGAGGCCCGGGGTCCACGTGCCGAGTCGTTCCAGCGATCCGGTGGACGGGTGGGAGCGGTGAGGAAGGGCAACGGCGACCTCCCGCACGAGCACAGGATCGAACTCCCAGGTCGCCGACAGGAAACTGCCGGCCGCGTCGGTCTCGACCACACCCGCGACGACCGGAAGATCGACGGGAGTCACCAGGAAGCGGTCACTGCCCCAGACCTCGTCGTCCGCGCCGACGATGGAGCGTTTCCTTCCGGCGAGAACCACGGCAAGCGAGGGCGCATAGCGTTGGAAGAAGAGGGGCGTGGCGCCACGAACATGCGACAGTCGCAGGCCGAGCCTCGCTGCGCGCGCCTTGTCATCGGCATGCCGGGCGACGATGCCGGCCGAACGCCCAAGGCTCGCGGTGACTGCAGGCGCCGTGCTCGCACTCCCATCCACCGAACTCATGTTACGCGATCAAGCCTTACGGGATCAGGCAATAATGCCGTGGATTTCGGCAAGCCCGTGGCCGGCTCGAACGCCCAGCATTAATGCATGCAACAGAATCAGGCACTCCAAAAGCTCCTTGAAGCCCTTCCCGCCGATGAGCGGCTGCGCGGCAGGACGGCTCTGATCACCGGATCGTCCAGCGGCATCGGGGAGGCGATCGCGAAAGTCCTCGCCGCTTCCGGCGCCGAGGTCGTCGTGTCCGGCCGGAACTCCGACCGCGCCGGAGCAGTCGCGGACGCGATTCGCGCGAAGGGCGGTACGGCGCACGTCGTGACCGCGACTCTCGACGCGGAGCCTTCGGAGATTCGCGAGTTCGCCGCGCGAGCCGAGGCCGCCCTCGGGGGGAGCATCGACATCCTCGTGAACAACGCCGGCGTCTACCCCGGCGGCAGCACGGCGGACGTCACGGACGAGGAGATGCAGGCCCTGTGGGCGACGAACATCCGCGCACCGCATGTGCTCGTCGCCACCCTCGCTCCTCGTATGGCCGAGCGCGGCCATGGATCCATCGTCAACATCGGCTCCTGGATGGCACGAGTGGGTGTGCCGTACAAGGCGCTGTATCCAGCCACGAAGGCAGCAATCGAGCAGCTCACGCGCGCCTGGGCAGCGGAGTACGGACCGAGCGGCGTGCACGTCAACACAGTCGCGCCGGGAGCGACGGCTACGCCCGGCAACGGAGCCTTCGTCGATGTTCTCGCAGCGATGACGAAGGACACCCCCGCCGGGTCGCCCGTGCGCCCGATCGACATCGCCTACGCGGTTCGCTGGCTGGTCAGCGACGAAGCGGCGTTCGTCCACGGCGCAACCTTCGACATCGACGGCGGAATCGACGCCACCCGCATGAGGTAGGACACGCCCAACCGCACTGTACGTGGAAATCGACGACGAGTTGGTCACTGACCGCTGGTGCGGGCGGCCACCGTCGCTGTCCGACTCGGAACTGGTGTGCCTGGCCGTCGCCCAGGACGGCGTGGATCACCGACTCCACCCCGGTGCCGTGCGGGATGTCCCGGCCCACGGTTAAGCGCTCCGACCTGGCCGGATGGGCTGGGTATGGCTACTGCGCCAGCCACATCGCCATCACTTACTCGCCGGCTCGGCTTCACCGAGGAGGGGCGCTTGCGGGAACACGTGTTCTTCGCGAACCGGCACCACGACCTCGTCATGATGGGCATGCTCGCCCACGAGTTCGACCAGCGACACATGATGTGCAAACCGTAAGTTATGCATCAGCTGCGCAAGGTGGCACGCAGGCGCAAACCGACAGTGGTGAGACCTCCGAAGGTGGCGAGCTGGTAGCTGGGTCCCGGTCCGGGCGGCTCGCTCAAGTGGTGGCAGCGGGCGGTCTGTGCAGTCAGGAGCGTCAGCATCGCCATGGCCAGAGCGGCTCCCTCGCAACCATGCGGCCCGGTACCGAAGGAGAGGAAGACCCCGGGTTTCACCGGCGAGCCCGAATCATCGAGCCAGCGCTCGGGCTGGAACTGGTCCGGCTCAAAGTGTTCCCGTGCGTCGCGATGGGCGGTGTAGGGGCAGACGAGAACGGTGGACCCGGCGTCGATGGTGTAGTCGGTGAGCTGAGTCTGTCTCGTGGTGCGCCGGGTCAGTAGCCAGCTCGGGGGGTGCAGCCGGAGCACCTCGTGTACCAGTGCCTGGGTGTAGTGCAGTCTGTCGAGGTGGGCGCTGGTCGTCGCGGCCGGGTCCGCGGGCAGCAAGGCGGCTTCGGCCGCGACGCGGCCCGCTGCCTGGGGGTGCCGGGCCAGGTGGAGCAGGATCCATCCGGCTGCCCGGGAAGGTGTCTCGAAGGTGGCGACGGTGATTCCGGGGAGAGTGTCGAGGATGGCCTCTTCCGGCAGTAGGCCGTAGCGGGAGGAGGGCCGGAGCATCTGTCCCAGCACGTCGTCACCGAGTTGGCCCGATGAACGGCGCCGGCGCACGATGGGCCGCAGAGCGTTGGTGAAGGCGACTTGCTGCCGTGTGCGAAACCGCCGTGCCGGTGTCGGGATCCAGCGCGGCCATACCCAGCGCGAGGGGCGTTCGATCACCTCCCGGGCCAAGAAGAGCTGTGCGGCAAAGGGCAGCAGGGTGGGAGCGTCTTCGGAGAAGAGGTAGCGCAGGCCGATCTCTGCCAGGGCGTCCCGGACCGCGGGCAGGACCTCGACGTCCTGCCCCGTGGGCCACTGGTCGGCAAATCGAGCAGCCGCGGGCGCAATCTCACCGATCCGGGCTGCAACCGCCTGTGGGCGTAGTCCGCGCATGCGGGCGGCGTGCGCGTGGGCACGCGCCTCGGGCGTCGGTGCTCCGCTCGACCGTTTCAACGGCGGGAAGAGAGGCGAGGACGCCTTGGGGAAGTCCTGCGCGCGGTGCAGGACTTCTTCACACGGCCCGGCAGTAGCGGCTACGTAGACACCCGGCTCCAGTTGCCAGACGTCCCCGCACTCGTCAGCGCCACGGCGCGCCAGTGTCAGCCGGTCGCGGCTCCAGGCCGCGAAGCTGCCTCCGGGCACCCGCGGCGGCTCATTCGTTCGGCCCATGGGATCGTCCCTGACTCTTGTACCCGTCCAGGTCGATATCGTCGGCAGCGTGGCCGGGAGCCGGCGGGTACCCGGGGGCGCCCGCCGGCAGTGCGGTCAGATCGAGTCGTCGCCGGCGTACGCATGCCAGTCGTGTTCCCCGTAGGCACCGTAGTGACGGGTGAAGGACAGCTTGCCGAGCAGCTTGGCGATCATGATGCACTCCTCTCGCCGGTCTGAGCACTCGCAGCCGGGGCTTGACGAAGAGTCTCCCCCGGCGACAAATCCCACACTCTCCACCCTGCCACACATGCCACACATGTCGAACTGGGGGCATCCGTCGCACACATGGATCCAGGGCGTGCCCGGCGACGTGACGAACTATCGCAGCTTGTACCCGCTGGACGAGCGGGTCGCGCACTGGGCGAGGAGCGGTCCGCGGCACTCGTCCACCACGTCCAGCGAGATCTCCTCGCCCACACCCACGGGGCGCTCGGCGACGACGCGGCCGCCGTCGCCGTACAGTGCGTGCACGCCCCGTCACTCACCGGGCCCCACCTCGGCGATCTCCTGCACGGCGCCGACCGTAACGGCCGGGTCCACGAACGACATGAAACAGGTCGTCCGACTCCTCCGCCCCTCGGCGGTGCAGCCCCGGTCCGCGAGCATGGCGCTTGCGGCGCGGGAGACCGGACGGCACGCAGCCGGTTGACGTCGACGCCCAGCGCGGTGGCGGACTCGTCGCCGGCCACCAGGACGTTGAGGCGGCGGCCTCGTATGCCTGGCCCCGCTCTGGAGGCAGGCGTCCCCATCGCACTCGACCAAGGCAGGAGCGCAGAGCCGTCGAGGTCGCCGCTGCTGATCCATCAGGTCAACTCGAGTCTCCCAGAAGCAGGTTGCAGAGGCACTGCCTCTGACTGCCTCCGATCGCCTCTGCAACCCGTCCTTGCAGCTCACAGCCGCTTCGACCCCCATAAGCCCAGGTCGGAAAGGGTGCGGCAGGTTTACCCGACCGTACTCGCCAAAGCAGGTTGTCCTCGTCCTCCCGGCCCCGGGCTGTGGGTGTCCGGGGGCGGGAGGGTTGGGAGGAACAGCGGGAGACGGGGGGAGCCGGTTTATTCGGCGGTCAGGAACTCGTTCACTCGCAGGGGACGGTTCACGATGCGGGTGTCACCGACGTTGCCGTGGAAGACGATGTCGATGGCGCCCGCGCTCTCGTGGCCGCCCAGCAGCCAGGGCAGCCCGAGGGAGGTGAGGCCGACCGACACCCGCTTCGGGTTGTCGACGACCGGCGCGCCCTCGACGTACAGCCTGGTGTAACGGCCGTCGTTGACCACCGCAAGGTGCCACCACTTGAGCTCCACCAGGCCGTGACCCCAGTTGGTGGTCGGGTAGGTGGTGTTCAGCGGGTAGTGGTTGAACTGCGGCTCGCGGCCGTTGTTCGTGATGGCGAGCTGGACCAGGGGCTCGTCCGGGCTGGTGTTCTTGCCGTGCTTGCCGGCGGCCCCGGCGGAACCCCGACGGGTGAGTATCGCGGCCCAGCCGTTCTTGCCGGCGTCCCAGTCCAGCGGCATCATCACGAAGGTCTCGATGGTGTACCCGGACCTGAACGTCTCGGTGTTCAGCGGAGCCTTCGGCCCCGTCGTCAGATACGTGCCGTGCAGCGGGTTCCTGCCACCGGCGAACTTCAGGCTGGCGTGCCCGGGCTGGTCGGGGTGGTGGTCGGCGGACCAGGTCAGCGCGTCGGCGGCCGTGCCCGGCACGGTCACCGCCGTCAGATCGTTGCCCTTGCCTGACAGGTCGCGGATGGTGTGGCCCGCGCCGAGCGGGGTGCCGGGCGCGCCCTGCCCGTCGAAGCGCCAGTAGGCCAGCGTGCCCTTCACCAGTTCCTTGGCGGCCGGCCGGGCGGGGCGGACCGGGACCGGGACGAAGCCGGAGAACCGCTTCTCGAAGTCGATCGCGATGGAGAAGTCGTCGACCGGGCCGGTGATCCGGGCGTGCTCGGCGGCCAGTTCGTTGCGGGACTTGGGGTCCTGGGCCAGGATCCACGGGTTGATCGTCTCGACGTCGATCGTGTTGCGGGCCAGGTCGAAGTGGTACAGCCGGATCATGCCGCCACCGCCGAAGTAGCGGTTCTGGTAGTTCGTGATGTGCATGTGCACGTCGTTGCCGGCGGCGTTCTTCTTGGTGGTGCGTCCGGACGGCCAGTAGTGGCCGTTGATGGTCAGGAAGATCTGGTCGTTGTCCTTGATCAGCTTGTCCCAGATCGTCTCGCCGTACCCGGAGAGCGCGGCGTTGTTCTCCGGGTCGCCGGACTCGTACGGGAAAACGTTGTCATCGTAGTCCGAGTAGACGATGTCGTGCGCCGTGAGGATCACCGGCATCTTGGGGTGGGCCTTGATGACGTCGTTGGCCCACGCGAAGCCCTGCTCGGTGGTCCGCCAGTCCAGGGCCAGCACCAGCCACGAGCGGCCGGCGGCCTGGAAGATGTGCGCGGTGTTGTAGCCCGTCGCGTCCGCCCCGGCGAACGTCTTCGAGCGCTTGAACCGCTTCGGGCCCAGGGTCCGCAGGTACGACGAGTCGCCGCGGCTGTCGTCGCCGGACACGTCGTGGTTGCCGGCCACCACGCTGTACGCGGCGCCGTGCGCGTCAAGCAGCGCGAACGCCTTGTCGACCTGCTGGAACGACGACGGGTCGGCGTCCTGCGTGAGGTCACCGAGGTGCGCCATGAACACGATGTTCTGGTCGTCGTTCCCGCTGTTGTCGATGATGTAGCGGAACGATTCCTCCTGCGGCGTCCGGTTGACGCTGTCCTGGCTGCCCCAGTACAGGAACTGGGTGTCCGGCATGACAGCGAGGGTGAACCGGGGGGAGGTCGAATCCGGTCTCCAAGTGCCGGTCCTGCCGGTCCTGGCGGTGTCCGCGGCGAATGCGGGCGCCGCGCCGAGGGGGGACGCGCCGGCTCCTACGACTGCCGCTCCCGCACCGGCCAGCGCAGCGTTGCGCAGGAAACCACGCCGATTCTGCCCGGCCGTGTCGGATGACGGCAGGTCGTTATGGGTGCACATAAGGGCCCTTCCGGGGTGGATGATCCAAACGAAATGAGGCTATTCGGAAGCAGCCGAAGCCAGGCAGACGTGAGATGACCAGCGGTGATGAAGTGTCTGACGAGGGTTGAAGCACAAGTCGAACTGTGACCGGGAGTTCATCTCCTGTGTGCGGACAGCGACTTGATGAGCCGGGGATCCGCCGGGGGCCGGGACACCGACCGCGGACGCGAGGGCGTCACGTCATCGGCCGCCAAGGACCTCTTGCAGGACTACTGAAGCCGGGCCCGCTGTTCAACGCGTTCACGCATCGGCGTTCCGGGTGGGTCGCGTACAGGAACGTCAATCACGCTTACTGGTAACCGGCGACGCCACCCGAACGGAATATTGGCACGTGTGGCTGCATGCAGGTACTGCAAAGCGGGAGGGCGACCATGAGAAGCGAACCGGCCAGGGCCATGGGAGAGCCGTCTGCCATGGAGCCGCGACCGGCTCAGCCGCGCGCGGTGCGGGGACGCGGAGCGCAGTGCGGCCTGCCGGATTCTGGTCCGGGCAAGCCCCTGCGCCGTAGTGGGCAGGTGTCTGCAGCAACCTGCTCATGCCTGACTGGTTTCCCCGAGGCTACTGGCCGGCCCACTGTGCGGTGGCCCCGGGCGTGACCGCCGCCTGCGCCGGTTGGGTCTTCGGTGCCCGCGTGGCGCGGGACTGGCTGCTCCACCGGTGGCCGCAGGCGGCTTCCAGGACTTCCACCTCGGAACGGACGGCAGCGGCGCATGTCTGGATCGTTCCGGCCTCGGCGTGGAAGGCATCGACGTCTTCGCCAACCACCAGCCCAACTCGGTCCTCCTCACCAAACTGGCCGAGAAGGCGGGCATTCCGTCCGACCGATTGGTCGTCGGCGGCGACCGGGTCGGCAACATCGGTGCGGCCAGCGCACCATACGCCCTGGCCGCTGCCGCCGCCCGCGGTCGGCTCGCTCAAGGAGTTACCCCGTGGGTGAGGAATCCTGCATGCCCCGCATCCGTCGAAGATCAACCGTTTCCGGTGCAACCCAGCACATGTGAAGCCACCTCGTCGTCCCATCTCTCCGTCTCAGAAGGGTTCTTCGATGAATGCTGTAGATCTGTTCCGCCTGGAGGGCGCACGCGCCTTGGTGACGGGCGCCTCCCGGGGCATCGGCAAGGGCGTCGCCGAGGCCCTTGCCGACGCGGGCTGCGGTCTCGCGGTGACCGCCCGCACGACGTCCGCCCTCGGCGGCACCGTGCGGGCGGTGGAAGACCGCGGCAGGAAGGCCGTTGCCATCGCCGGGGACCTCGCCGAACCGGGTGTCGCGGCCGGCCTCGTCGAACGGGCGGCCTCGGCTCTGGGCGGTCTCGACATCGTGGTGCACAACGCGGGCGTCACCCCGGCGGACGAGAACGGCGCCCCCGTGCTGGCTCCGCTGCAAGACCAGCGCCAGGAAGTCTGGGACACGGTCATCGCAGTCAACCTCAACGCCACGGCCGCCCTGTGCCGGGCGGCCCACCCGTATCTGGCCGACTCGGACAGGGCCAGTCTCGTCCTGGTGTCCTCCGCCGCCGCGCTCATCGGCTTTCCCATGATGGAGTCGTACGGAGCCAGCAAGGCCGCGCAGGTCTCCCTCGCCCGCAGCCTCGCGGTCGGCTGGGCCGCCCAGGGCATCCGCGTCAACGCCTTGTGCCCCGGCTGGACGCGCACGGACATGACCGCGTTCGCCACCGAGAGCGCTCCGGTGTCCGACTGGCTCGCGAGCCATGTACCGCTCGGCCGGTGGGCCACCGTGGACGAAGTGGTCGGCGCCGCGCTCTTCCTCGCCTCACCGGCCTCGTCGTACGTGACCGGCCATGCCCTCGTCGTCGACGGCGGGCTGGCCGTTCCGGACGCGGGTATGGCAGGTCGCACCTTGCCTCCGTCGCCGTTCGCCACGGCCTGACCGCCTCCCGCACCGGAACCCCGGTCCGGCAGGCAGCCGCGGAACACCAGTGCCGCAGGACCTCGCCGGTCCTGCGGCTGCACCGGTGGCCCGGGCTGTGCAGTGGCGGCCCGCTGGACTCCGGGACCGTCAGGGGCACACATGACGACCATGTCGTCTCGCACACCCTGCATCCGCAGCGTGGAGCGCACGCCGCTTCCCCCTGGGCGGCTTTCGGGCCGGGCCGTCCTCACACCGGCGCCGGGGCAGCGACCGGAGGGTGCCTCATGAGCTGCAATGCCGACACATCACTTCCGAGGGGTACACATGGCACAGTCCGCTCACCTGCACGAGGTGTTCAGCGCGCTCCTCCACGGCGGAGTCAGCGTTTCCGTACGGGAGGAGGCGGCGCGTCTGCGAAGGGGCCCCGGTCGACAACCTCGTCCTGGACCGTCAGTGGTCCGCGCGTACCCTGCTCGGCCGCCGGACTGTGCGGTCTTCTCGGCCGCACATGGCCGAGCCCACCGTCACGACGAGGACATTCATCACAGCATGGCTCAGGTGATCACCAAGACGGCGCACGTGCCCCGCCGGTGTTCAGCTGGGCAGCTGCTGACTGCCGAGAGCCTGCCGCACGCAAGTCGCGACTGACGGCAGGCTTGGAGCGTTTCGCGTCAAGAGGAGAGGGAACCGCTCAGGTTCTCCGCCCTTTCCCACAGACTGGCGACCCGACGCTGCCGCCGGTGTGGACGAAGGGCACTGCGCAGTCCGCCAAGGGCCTGGTCCGCGCGAGTCGACCTGACGTGCGGATAGTCGTCCAGGAAAAGGTTCCAGTGGACACACGCCTGCTCCACATGACCGCTCCTCAGAAGCAGTTCGGCCAGCCGCGCCTGGGTCAGCGCGTGGCTTCTGCGGTGTGCCGGCGGCCGGTGCCGAAGGCAGTCCTGGAGTGCTACGACGGCATCGGCGCGCCGTCCGAGGTGCAGCAGCGCCTGGGCTCGCTGGTAGTCGAGACCGGCCCGGGGATAGGCCGTGAAGGGCCCGGAGGCACTGGTGGCCTGCCCGTGACGGGTCTCGGCGTCCGTCAGGTCCGTGAAGGCACGACGCTGATCGCCGCCGAGCGAGTGAGCCACCGCACGCTGGCTCAGCAGGAACGCCATGACGGAATGGCCGGCATCCGTGCCCACGGTCTGCAGCGCGCCCTCGGCGAGTTCGGCCGCGTACTTGTAGTGGTGCATCCGAAGGGCCTGCGCGCTCATGGCACGCATGGTGATCGCGTACAGGGTCCGATGGCCCGCCTCCCCGGCCAGTCCGAGTGCCGTGTGGAAGTAGCGCTGGGCCAGCCCCGGATGTCCCGCGTCGTCGGTCATCTGGGCCAGCAGATGAGTCAGTTCCGCGCTGGCGGCCAGCAGGTCGCGGCGCACCGGTGCACTGGCGCTTGAGGCCAGGACGCGGCTCACGTCATCCGCGAGATAGGCGGCCAGGGCCGATCGGCCGTGCGCGCCACCGCGGCGTTCGGCGCGGTCCGCGGCGAGGTGCACCACCTCCTGAAGGATCTCCACATCGGCAGCCGTCGCACGCCGCCCTCGGACGGGCGGAGGAGCATGCGGGAGGGACCAGTCGTGGAGGACGACGGCGGTCAAGGTATAGGCAGACCTCGTGACGACGGCACGCCGTAACGGGTCGGTGTCTGCATGGGCCATGTCGACGAGATACCGCACGGGTGAACTCTGCGCAAGATGAGGGGACATACTCTCGGTAACATCCGGTGAGCCTGCCGCAAGACCCGTGGCCTCCGAGGTGATCAGACGGCCCGTACGACGGCTCAGCGCCGCGGCGACCAACTCCGGTACAGGGGCACGAGGACGGGAGCCACTGATCCAGTGCGCCACCGAAGTACGGTCGTACCGCAGAGCCAACGACTGCGCCTTGCCTTGGAAGTTGACCGCACGGGCCAGATCGCCAGCGGTCCAGTCCGCCTCCGTGAGCAAGGCGGCGAGTCGGGAGTTCCGCGCACGTCGGGTCACACGCTGATCTCTTCCCGGCGGACAGCACACGGAATCGCGGCACTTGGCCCGGTCCACGAGGCGAGCGGCACCCGCTTCAGAGCCTCTGCGGGCGGCTGTCGCGCAGGTGACGGCCCGCGGCAGGCAGGCCGCCACCTCCGGCTCAACGGCCAAGCTCGGCGCGGCTAAGGCAAGTTACGCAGACGTCGAGCGTCGGCGGACGAGAAAGACGGTGCCTCCGGCCGCACCTGCCGTCAGCGCGAAGGCCAGCAGTCGGCTTGGACGGACTTTCGTCATGTCCTGTATCCCCTCCCCACATTCGAAAGCCCCTCCATGCACGAGGGACGTTCTCCGAGACCCCCGACCTTCGCTTCCATGACGCTCAGGTCGGCGGCCCGGTTCTCGGCGGTGAGGCGACGTTCTTCGTCCGGTGTGGGCTGGACACCGGCGTCGTCGGTTCGGTCGGCGCGGCGGGCAGCGCTTCCCACCGGCCATCGCCGCACCGGCACCGCACCGCGGCCTGCGTGCTCCGCCGCCCATGTGCGCTGCGGCCGGCGGCAGGCCCGGTCCAGCAGCGGGGCAAGGCCAGTTCATGGGCAGTTCCGGCCTGCTGACGGAGCACCGTTCAACGCGTTCACGCACTCGGTTCGGAATGTTGTTCCCCTGCGATTCGCCTGCACGGTTTGCTGATGGCCCACGAGATGACTGAGGGGGATGGCATAACTATGTCTGCCAGTGTGATACGCGGGATGGGCGTGTGTCTGCCGCAGGGTGTCGTCACCAATGACGATCTTGTGGACCGGTTCCAGACGTCGGACACGTGGATCCGTACCCGCACGGGCATCCACCGACGCCGCTGGGTGGAGCCGGGAACGAGCACCGGGGACCTCGCGACCGTCGCTGGGGCAGCGGCCCTGACCTCGGCGGGGACGGACGCCGATTTCGTGCTGCTGGCCACGACCACCCCCGATCGTCCGTGTCCCGCGACCGCGCCCGAGGTGGCCAGCCGGATCGGTCTGACCGACGTGCCGGCCGTGGATGTCTCGGCGGTGTGCTCCGGGTTCGTCTACGGGCTCGCCCTGGCCTCGTCGCTGATCTCCTCCGGTGTGTGTACCCGTCCCCTGCTGATCGGAGCAGAGGTCTACACATCGATCATCGATCCCCTGGACCGAGGAACCGGGGTCATATTCGGCGACGGAGCAGGAGCCGTACTGCTGGAACGGGGCGACGAGGCGGAGCCCGGCGCGGTCCATGCCTTCGCCCTGGGAAGTGACGGCAGCAACAGCGACCTCATCGCGATCGCCGCGGGAGGCTCCCGTGCCCCGCATCGTGATGTGTCTGCGTCGAGGGAGGACAGGTACTTCCGCATGCAGGGCCGGAGCGTCTACACGCAGGCGATTCAGCGTATGACCTCTTCCTGCCGCTCCGTACTGTCCCGCACGGGGTGGTCGTCCGATGCGGTCGAGGTCTTCGTCAGTCATCAGGCCAACCAGCGCATCGTCGACGCCGTCGGTGACCGTCTGGGCATCGATACGAGTCATCGGTTCGGCAATATCGCCGAGGTGGGCAACACCGCGGCGGCGTCCTTGCCCCTGGCCATGGCGGACACGGCGGGCCGTGAGGGGGTCGTGCCGGGGGCCCGGACCCTGCTCACGGCCTTCGGGGGCGGACTGACCTGGGGGTCGGTCGCGCTGAACTGGCCCGATGTCAAACCGATCCATCATCTCCACAGGTAGCGGACAGCAGTTGTCGGATAAGGGGAGGAAACCCGGTGTCGTCCGCTCTTGCAGGTCATGAAAAGCGCACCTCTATCGGTATCACCGGCATCGGGACGTACTTGCCGCGCCGCGTCCGCACCTTCGCTGAGACAGCCGAGATGGGTGGACGTGTCGGCGGCATGCTCGGGGTGGCTGTTCGCCGCCAAAGTGGCACACGCGTGGCTCACGTCCAACCCGGAAGTGGAGCATGCCGTGGTCGTGGGGAGCGAGACGTATTCCCGTTTCCTGAACCCCGACGACCGTGCCACCGCCTCGCTGTTCGGTGACGGAGCCGCGGCCACCGTGGTCGGCCGGGTCGCCGGGGACGAGGGCTTCGCACCCATCGTCCTGGGGTCGGACGGAGGCAGTGCGCTCCGGCGGGCCGAAGCCGCAGCGGCCCTCGGTCCGGGGGGGGGGGGGGCGGCGGGCGGGGGGGGGGGGGGGGGGGGGGGGGGGGGGGGGGGGGGGGGGGGGGGGGCGGGGGGGGCGCGGGGTGTCGCACCTTCGGGGGGGGGGGGGGCGCTCCGGGGGGCCGCCGGGGGGGCCCACCCGGGGGGCGCCGCGGTGCCCCCCCCCCCCCCCCCCCCCCCCCCCGGCCGGCGTGGCGGGCGCCGTTAGACTGGGTCTGTCGAACGGATACGTCGTGCGGCCCGATGTGGAGGGCTCTGTCATGACCGAACAGATCACCTACCGGCGAGTCTACGAAGAGACCTCGCCCAGGGACGGCAAGCGTGTGCTGGTCGACCGGGTCTGGCCGAGGGGCATGCGCAAGGAGGAAGCGCATCTGGACGAGTGGCTGCGTGACATCGCCCCCTCCAGCGAACTGCGCAAGTGGTACGGCCACGAGCCCAGCCGCTTCACCGAGTTCCGCCGCCGCTATCTGGCAGAGCTGCGCGATGCCGGACACCGTGAGGCGGCCGGGCATCTGCGTGACCTTGCGGCCCACGACAAGCTGATGCTGCTGACCGCCACCAAGGACGTGGACCACAGCCAGGCCGCCGTCCTGGCCGAGTGGCTGGCCAAGAAGCGCTGACGCACACACGGGGACGGCTACCGCGCGGCGGATGTTCATGGAAAGCGGCGATGCCGGCGCGGTCAGGCCTGCACGGTGGGCCGGACGACGATCTCGCTGATGTCGATCCCGACGGGCTGCTCGATCGCGTAACCGATCGCGGACGCGATGGCGGAGGGCGGAATGGCGATCTCGTCGCGCTGCCGGACGGCCGCCGCCGCTGCCTCGGGACTCGCCCCCTTGCCGACGCCCTCGGTGTTGGTGAACCCCGGTGAGACGAGGGTGACCCTGAGGTCGGGTCCCGACTCCTGCCGCAGGCCCTCGGTCAGCACCTTCACCGCCGTCTTGGTCGCCGCGTACACCGCCTGGGGAGATTTCACGACGTAGGCCGCGGTGGAGGCGACGTTGACGAAGTGGCCGGAGCGCTGCCGCCGGAACACGGGAAGGGCCGCGCCGATCCCGTTCAGCAGGCCGGTGATGTGCGTGGCGACCATGGCGTCCCAGTCGTCCTGACGCAGCTCGTCGAACGGTGACACCGCCATCGTGCCGGCGTTGGAGACCAGGACATCCAGCCGGCCGAAGCGGTCGAGTGCCGTGTCCGTCAGACGCTTGAGGTCCTCGCGGCGCGTCACGTCGATGACGGCACCGACGGCCGAGCCGCCCCGCGCCGTGATCTGGTCCACCACCTCGTCCAGCCGGTCCTTGCGCCGGGCCCCGAGCACAAGCCGGGCTCCTCTCTCGGCGAGGTGGGCCGCCGTAGCCGCTCCGATGCCGCTGCTGGCCCCTGTGATCGCTACGACTTTGCCCTCGACACCTGGCATGGTCAACGTCCTTCCAAGGAGGATATGCGCAGGTCAGCCCATGACCTACAGTGGAACTGGGGGCGCCACCAGTTATGCCAGACTAAGTGGGGGCGCCTCCGGTTAGCAACCAGGGAACCGGAGAGGGGCATGGCGACCGCTGATGGCCGACAGTGCACAACGCCCGTTGCGAGCTGACGCGCGGCGCAACCGAGACAAGATCCTCGCGGCCGCGGTGCGCGTGTTCACCGAAGAGGGACTGGACGCGCACCTGGAGCGCATCGCCAAAGAGGCGGGCGTGGGCAGCGCAACCCTGTACCGCAACTTCCCCACCCGGGAGACACTGATCGAGGCGGTCTACCGCAACGAGGTGGTCCAGCTGTGCGACGCCGTACCCGGCTTACTCGCCGCACAGCCGCCCCACGAAGCCCTGCGCGCCTGGACGCGCCTCTTCCTGGACTACGTCACCGCCAAGTCCGGCATGGCCCGTGCTCTGCGCGCCATCGCCGCCGCGGGAAGCAACCCCTACGGCCACAGCCGCGACATGATCCAGGCCGCCATCACCAGCCTCATGGACGCGTGTGCGGCCGCCGGCACGATCCGCACCGACATCAGCCCCGCCGACCTGGGCGCCGCCCTCGAAGGCATCGCCCTCACCTCGGCCCGACCCGAACAGCGGGATCGGGCCGAACGCCTCCTCGACCTCACCCTGGACGGCCTGAAAACCCGTCCGTGAAGGCGGCTCTGCCCGGGTGACAGAGGTTCCCCGGGATCGCGGTGTTCGGCCGGGCTCAGTCGGTGAAGGGGCCGTCGGGGCCGAAGGCGTGTCGGGCGAAGTTCTCGCCGATGCGGCGGTGGCCTTCGGGGTCGGGGTGGATCCCGTCGGGCAGCGGGTGCGCGGCGTACTCCCGCTCGCCGTACAGGTCACGGCCGTCGAGGTAGTGCAGGTTCGGGTCGTCGGCCGCCCGCTGTTCGACGAGGCGGGCGAGTGCGTCGCGGATGACGTTGAGCGTCAGGCGTCCGGCGGCGCGTTCGGCCGGATCGCCCGTCGCCTTGAACCCCACCCCGCCCCCGTCGAAGTCGGGCATGAGGGGGCCGGGGGTGTCCTCCTGGATCGGGCACAGGATGGCGGACACGACCAGGAGGGGCGTGTAGGGATGACCCTCGCGGAGGGTGTCGAGGAAGCCGTGGACCGCGGGGGTGAAGGCCCGCAGGCGCATCAGGTCGGCGTTGACGACGTTGATGCCGATCTTGACGCTGATCAGGTCCGCGGGGGTGTCCCGCATGGCACGGGCGGTGAACGGATCGAGCAGCGCGCCGCCGCCGAACCCCAGGTTGACCAGCTCCACGCCACCCTGGGCCGCTGCCAGGGCCGGCCAAGTGGCCGTCGGATGGGCGGCGTTGGAGCCGTGGCTGATGGAACTGCCGTGGTGCAGCCACACCTTGCGCCCGCGGTCGGGCGCCGGCTCGACGGGGGCATCGGTGCGCAGGGCGATCAGCTCGGTGATCTCCGTGTGCGGGAGCCAGATCTCGACGTCCTTGTCACGCGCCGGCAGCCCGGTGAACCGGGCGGTGCCGGCCGGGCCCTCCGTCAGTTCGGAGGACTGGGTGACCATGTCGGTGATCGTGCGCACGTTTCCGCCGGCCACCGTGGTCTGGGCGGCGAGACGGCCGTCGACCAGCAGGTCGTACACGCCGTCCGCAGGGGCCGGGAAACCCTGGTAGACCCGCTTGGTGGGCAGGGTGTCCAGTTCGATGGCGGTGGCCCGGGTACGGAAGACCAGCCGCACACCGGCCGGCTGGGCCTCGGCCATGGCCAGTTGACTGTCCGGGATCTGCCGGCGGGCGCGGGCCGGCAGCCGATGCGGCAGCAGACCGTGCGCGGTCGCTTCCACGTCGAGGTGTCCGCGCAGCATGTCCGCGGTAACGGGGGTGGTGATCGTGTCGTGCTCGGTGTTCATCGCCTCAGCCTGTTTTGATCGGTTGTCCGTACGGTCAGGTGTGCCGGCGCGTGGCACGGCGTGCCGCCTCCACAGGTGCGGCGGGCCGCCGGTCAGGGTGTGGTGTGGTTGCGCAGCAGGGTGTCGAGGGAATCGATGATCCACTCCCAGGACTCCTGCGCGTCGGGGGCGCTGTGCTCGAAGCCTCCGGCCAGCTCCAGGCTGACGTAGCCGTGGAAGACGCTGCCCAGCATCCGGACCGCGTGCGTCTGGTCCGGCTCCGTCAGGTCGTAGCCGCGCAGGATCGCCCGTGCCATCCGCGAGTGCCGCACCCCGGCGCTGGCGGCCGCCGTCTCGGGGTCGAGCCGGAGGCGGGCGGCGGCGTAGCGACCGGGGTGCTCCCGGGCGTAGTCGCGGTAGGCGTCCGCGAAGGCGGCCAGGGCGTCCCGGCCGGCCCGCCCGGCCAGGGCGTCGGCGACCCGGTCGGCGAGCTCTTCCAAGGCGAACAGGGCGATACGGGTCTTGAGTTCCTGGGAGTTCTTCAGGTGCGAGTACAGACTCGCGACCTTGACGTCGAATCGGCGGGCGACCGCCGAGACGGTCACCTGGTCAAAACCGACCTCGTCGGCCAGTTCCGCGCCCGCCAGGGTCAGACGCTCCGGGGTCAGCCCCACTCTCACCATAACCTTCCTCCCACACGACTGAACCCATTATGCATTTGCCTAATACCTTTAGGCAAAATAGCCTGCGGTTCATGAAGCCGCTGACCGAACGAGAGATCCGTACCGCGTTCCTGAACTGCACCAAGGGCGAGGCCAAGCGCCTGTCCGTCCCCCGCGATCTGGCCGAGCGGCCCTGGGACGATCTGGACTTCCTCGGCTGGAGGGACCCCCAGGCCCCGGACCGGGCCTACCTCGCCACCGAACTGGACGGCCGCCCGGTCGCACTCGCCCTGCGCTGCCCCAGCGGCGGCTCCTGGCAGCTGCGGCGCAGCATGTGCTCGATCTGCCTGACCACCCACACCGGGGGTGTTTCGCTCATGGTCGCCGCGAAGGCCGGCAAGACCGGGCAGCAGGGCAACTCCGTGGGCGCCTATCTGTGCAGCGACCTCGCCTGCCCGCTCTATGTACGGGGCAAGAAGGACGCGGGTGTCGGCGCACGGCTGCCCGAATCGCTCACCGTGGAAGAGAAGATCCAGCGCACCGTCACGAACCTCACCGCGTTCATCACCAAGGTCACCGCGTGAAACATGTGGCCGGCACCGCGCTCGTCGGACGACCGGTTCCACAGCCGAATGACGCCCACCCGTGTCGCAGCGTCGGCCGTCGGGTCCGAGGTGGGTGGTGTCGTCAGGGGGTGGTGGTGTCGTCCTGCGCGAGCAATGCGTTGACGCGTTGCAGGCCCCGTGCCGGGCGGCGCGATCGAGGTGAGGGTGAGCGTCTTCGGGATGAGGCGCTGCCACTACGTCACCGACGAGGGTCCCGAGTACCAGCTCGTCCCGGACCCCCGCTCCGCCGAGGGGCGCCGTGCGCGCCTCGAACGCGAGCATCCCGCGCTGAGCCGCGCGATCGGTCTCCTGTCGTTGAGCGTGCTCGTCGCCGCCCTGGCCGTCCTCATTCCGCAGGTCGCCGAACAGCTCACCAGGGCCGAGGGCATCGCCCGGCACACCGGGACCTTCACCTCGCCCATCGGCCTGCCGAAGTGGGGCAACACCGTGCTCGGCCTCGCCACGGCGGCGGCCGGCACCGAACGGGCGTTGCGGCTGCGCTACAGCCGGCTGCTCGACGGGGCGGGATGAATGTGGCCCCGGCAGGGGAGTTTTCGCCGGCAGGGCGGGCGCGCATCCGTCGGGCGCGCTCACCGGTCGCGGGCGTCGCGTGCCAGCGTCCGGATGATGCCCGCTCCCGTCAACGGCCGTACCAGCGCCAGCCCCAGCGTGATCCCGGCGGCGGCCATGGCGATGGTGACGGTGTTGAGCACCAGCCACCCGCCCAGGCCGAAGCCCCGCCCGACCGGCAGCAGTCCCAGTAACGAACCCACCACCCACGACACCTTGATCACCAGATACGGCACGAGGGCCGCCGCCGCCCCGTACGCCGCCGCACGCCCGATCCGGTCCGCACGCTCCACCACGACTCCCTCCGCCGGAATCCCCATGCTCCGGCGCCCTCACCTCCCTCGGCGTCACCCCCCAGAAGCACCCCGCTCCCCCGCTGGTCTGACCCGCCCCTCCGCCCTGCGGATCACCCGCGAGCCGGACCCACGGCGCCGGGACGGCGCGACGGCCGGCGCCTTCCCGGCGCTGCTTCCCGGTGCCGCGTGTCAGAGCTGGGAGCCGCCGCCGTCCACGGCGAGTTCGGCGCCGGTGGTGTAGGTGGCGTCGAAGGCGAGGAACACCACCGCCCTGGCGACCTCGGCGGGGCTTCCCATGCGCAGCATGGGGTTGTCGGCGGCCATCTGCGCCTTGGCCTGTTCGGCCGCCTCCTCGGGCATCGACTTCTCCAGGATCCCGGAGTCGATCGGGCCGGGGCTGACCGCGTTGACACGGATACCGCGCGGCAGCAGTTCCCGGGCCAGGCTGCGGGTCATCGAGCGCACCGCGGCCTTGCCCGCCGCGTACGCGCTGAGCGTCGGAAGGCCCAGCACGTTCGCGACGGACGTGGTGAGCACCACGGCGCCGCCGTCCGCCAGCAGCGGGGCGAGCTTTTGCACCGTGAAGTAGGGGCCCTTGGCGTTGATGGTCAGCAGTTGGTCGAAGAGCTCTTCGCTGGTCGCCTCGAACGGCGCGAAACCGTTGACGCCCGCGTTCGCGAACAGGGCGTCGACCGTGCCGAACTCGTCCTTCACCCGGTCGGCCAGCGCGTCGATGTCGGGCAGCGAGGCGGCGTCGCTGCGGACCGCGATCGCCCTCGCGCCGAGCCGGCCGCGGGCGGCATCCAGGGCGGCCTGGTTGCGCCCGGTGAGCAGCACACGTGCCCCTTCGTCCACGAGCAGTTGCGCGGTGGCCAGGCCGAAACCGCTGCTGCCTCCGGTGATCACCACACGCTTGTCCTCGTACTTGCCCATGGCGGACACACTCCATCTCTGGAAACGGCTGAGGGATGTCGTCCGGGCGGTGGATCCCGGCCGGACGGCATCGAGTCAACAGCCGTCCGAACCGGGCGTCCAAGACCCGTTCTGCACCCCGTCATGCAGGAACTGCATGACGGGTAGGCTGCCGGTATGCCCGACGCAGTCCCGCCCTCCGCCGTGCCCCGGCCCGGACCCGACCTGGATCTGAGACTGGTCCGGTACTTCACGGTCGTCGCCGAGCATCTGAACTTCGCCCGTGCCGCCGCGCACCTGCATGTCGCCCAGCCCTCGCTGAGCCGCCAGATCCAGCGGCTGGAGGACGCACTCGGCGTACGCCTGCTGGAGCGCACCACCCAGGGCAGCCGCCTCACCGCGGCCGGCGCGGCCTTCCTCCCGCAGGCGCAGACCCTCCTGCACACGGCACGGCAGGCGGTGCTCACCGCGCAGGCCGCCGCACCGCCGCGCACGATCACCATCGGATACGTCGAGGACCTGGTCATCACCCCCGCGGTTCGGGACCTGCGCCGGTCGCACCCCGACGCCCACGTCCGCACCCGTCATCTGGACTGGGACGAGGTCCGCGCCCTGCCCGACCGCCGGGTCGACGCGCTCGTGGTCCGCACACCGCTCCCCGTCCCGAGCGACGGCCTGGAGGTGACCGTCCTCTACGACGAGCCCCGGGCGCTGCTGGTGCCCGCGTTCCACCGCCTCGCCGGCAAGGAGTCGGTCACCCCTGAGGACTTCGCCGACGAACCCCTCGTGGCCTGTGCCGGTATGGCCGCGCTGTGGACGGGTTTCTGGCGGCTCGATCCCCGTCCGGACGGCAGCCCGGCCCCGCTCGGTCCCCTGCTCGTCGACACCTTCGAGGACAAACTCGAAGTCGTCGCCGACGGGCGGGCCGTCGCCCTCGTGCCGGCCGACGACCGGCGCTGCACGCTCCGCGACGACCTCGCCACCGTTCCCGTCGAGGGGGTCGAACCCTGCCAGGTGGTGGTCGCCGCACGCTCCGCGGACACCAACCCGCTCGTCGCCCGCTTCCGTGAATCCGCGAAGAGGTTCCTCACCCGCGACACCTGACCCGGGCGAGCGGCAGCCCGCCGGCCGGAGGTCAGCCGCGCAGGTGTCGCAGCAGGTTCCGCTCGGCGTGCCTCAGGTGTTCCAGGCCCACTTCGCCGGCTCCGGTGACATCGCCGTCGCGGATGGCCGTGATGATCGTCTGGTGCTCTTCGGCGATCTCCGCGGGGGCGAGGAGATGCGCGTTCTGCACCTGGGCGAGGCAGAGCCGTATCTCATTGATGATCACGCTGTGCGCGCGGGAGAGGCGGTCGCTGTCCAGGCCGTCGATGAGCGCACGGTGGAAGGCGACATCCGCCTGGACGATGGCCGCCACGTCCGAGCCGGTCGAGCAGGTGCGGAACGCCTCGTGGGCGGTCAGGGCCTGCGGGGTCAACAGCCGCTTGGCGGCCAGTAGTTCGTAGGCCCGCACCTCGATCACACCGCGGGCGAAGTACAGGTCCCGCACCCGTGTCTCGTCCAGCGTCGGGACGCGGGCGCTGCGGTGCGCGGTGCGTTCCAGCAGGCCCTCGCCGACCAGCCGTTCGATCGCGGCCTTCGCGGTCTGCCGCGCGACTTTGTACTCCGTGGCGACCGACGCCTCCGTGACCGCCGTGCCGGCGGTGATCTCGTCCGCGAGTATCCGCTCACGCAGCGATGTCACGAGGGCGTCGCCGACGGACTGGGTTACAAGCTGGATCGCCATGCGCGCGTCCTTCGCGTCGTGGGTGAGGTGCGAGGGCTCTCAGAATATCCGCTGGACGCTAGACAATCCGACAAACGGGTGAGATAACTTGACGAACAATTTTCGGGAGGAGCGTCTCTATGCAGGTAGACGCCGTCCGGCGCGTCGTCCTCGCCCCGGATAAGTTCAAAGGAACCGTCTCCGCCCAGCGTCTCGTCGACGTCATGGCGGCGGCGATCGCGGAGCAGGCCCCCGCCGCGGCCGTGTCGCGGCTGCCCGTCGCCGACGGCGGCGACGGCAGCGTGGCCGCCGCGCTGTCCGCGGGCTGGAGGGCCGACTCCGTGCCGGCGTCCGACGCCTGGGGCACGGACGTGAAGGCGTCCGTCGCCCGGCTCGGCGGCCGGGCGATCGTCGAGGTGGCGTCCGTGTGCGGCCTCGGCGCGCGCCGCCCCGGCCCGTCCGAGGCGGCCACGGCCACGACGTACGGCGTCGGCCAGGCCGTCGCCGCCCTCCTGGACGACGGGGTCGAGGAGATCACCCTCGCGCTCGGCGGCAGCGCCGCCACCGACGGCGGCACCGGCCTGCTGAGCGCGCTCGGCGCCGACCTGCGGGACGCGCAGGGCCGCCGGCTCGCGCCGGGCGGTACGGCACTGACCGATCTCGCGACCGTCCGTACCGGAGAACTCCATCCCGGCCTGCGCACCGTACGCCTGGTCCTCGCGTGTGACGTCGACACACCCATGGTGGGCGCCCGCGACGGCTCGGCCGAGATGTTCGCGCGCCAGAAGGGCGCGGACGACGACATGGTCCGCCGGCTCTCCGCCGGGCTGGCGCACGCGGCGGACCTTCTGGAGGACGCCTTCGGCAGTCCGGGGGCGGCCCGGCGGCCGGGCTCCGGGGCGGCGGGCGGGCTCGCATGGGTCGGGCTCCTGCTCGGCGGACACCTGCGGTCCGGCGCGGAGGTGTTCCTCGACCTGCTGGGCGCGGAGGAGCAGATCCGCGGGGCGGACCTCGTCATCACCGGGGAGGGCCGCCTCGACGCGCAGAGCCTGCGGGGCAAGGCCCCCGTGAGCATCGCCCGGCTCGCCCGGACCCACGGGGTGAAGACCGTGGCGATCGTGGGGAGCAACCGTCTGCCCGCCGCGGCGGACGACGAGGCGCTGTTCGCGGACACCATCACGCTCGACCGCATCGACCCCGCCTGCGCCGACGACCCCGAGCTGACCTGCCGCCTCGTGGGGCAGGCCGCCCGCACCCTCGTCCAGGCCCACCTGGACCAGGGCCTCACGACCACTCACCGGAACGGAGCCCGACCGTGACGACCCGCCCCTGGAGCTGCGACACCGTCGTCGCGCTCCCCGACTCCACCCGCCGCCGAACGGTCCTCTTCGGCAAGAACAGCGACCGCCCCGCCGGCGAGGCCCAGCCGCTGCGCCGGCACCCGGCCCGGCCCGCGGGCGACCCCCTGCGCCTCGCCTACCTCACCATCGAGGACGCGCCCGCCCACGCGCACATCGGGTCGAGCCCGTTCTGGTGCTGGGGCCATGAGATGGGTGTGAACGAGCACCGTGTCGCCATCGGCAACGAGGCCGTCTTCAGCAACGTCTGGGCGGACGCCGTCGCCAGGGAGAAGGCGGGCGACACACAGGAACCCGGCATCCTCGGCATGGAACTCGTCCGCCTCGGACTGGAACGCGGCAGCACCGCGCGAGAAGCCCTCCAGGTCATCACGGAACTGCTGGAACGCCACGGCCAGTGGGGCTCGGCCATGGTCGGCACACCCCATGCCGAAGGCTCCTACGACAACGCCTTCGTCATCGCCGATCCACGGGAAGCCTGGGTCCTGGAGACGATCGGACGCGACTGGGCGGCCCGCCGCATCACCAGCGGTGTCGCGTCGGTCAGCAACGAGCTGTCCATCCGCACGGACGCGGACCTCACCAGTTCCGGACTGCGCGCGGCGGCGACACGGGCAGGATGGCCGTCCGACCGGCCGCTGGACGTGGCGGACGCCTTCACCGACCCGGGCACACCGCTGCAGGTGTCGCACATCCGCCGCCGCCGCTCCCACCAGCTCCTCACCGACGGGGCAGCCGCGGGCATCGACCTGCGCACCATGAAGCGCGTGCTGCGCGACCACCTGGAGGACACCTTCCTCGGCGGTCCCTCCTTCGACGCCGCACGCCCCGACTTCCACACGCTCTGCATGCACGAGCACCCGTCGGGCTTCACCTGGGGCAACACCGCGGCCTCACTCATCGTCGACCTGCACGACGGACCCGGTCCACTCACCCTGTGGTGGTGCCCCGTCACCCCCTGCACGGGTGTCTACCTTCCCGTCCCGCTGGAGATCGAGGAGCTGCCCGAAGGGCTCACCCGGCCCGCCCCCGCGGCCTCCTGGGACCCCCGCGACCATCGCAGCCCCGGGCACGACCCGCTCTCGGTGTGGTGGCAGTGGCAGCACCTGCTCGACGCGGCCAAGGACCCCGAGGCACGGAACTTCACCGCCCGTGCCGCGCGTGTGCGCACCGCCTTCGACGACCTCGAAGCACGGTGGGAACAGGCGCTCTCCGCCCCGGCCGACGACCCGACGGCACGGACCGCGTTCGCCCGTGCCTGCCTGGACGAGGCCCGCGCCACCGCCACCGGGCTCGCCCTTGAGTTCGGCACCGATCCCGCCCGCGCCCTCGACAGCCGCTGGGCCGTACCCGCCCCCTGATCACGCTCCGCCGCACCACCTCCCCGCACCACTTGGAGAACCACCGATGTCCATCAGAGAGTCCTTCCGCGGTCCCGAAGCCTCCATCGACGACCAGATCGAGAGCTTCGCCGTCGAGCGCGTGCCCGACAACAAGCGCTGGCCCATCCCCGCCATCAGCCTCGTGCTGCTCGGCAACGCCACCGCCATGTTCTTCTTCTCCTTCGGCGCCCAGCAGACCTTCCTCGTGGGCTGGCCGACGATGCTGCTGCCGATCGGCTACTTCTTCATCGGCGCCGTCCTCATCGGCTCCCTGACCATGCGGATGGCCAGCCGCGAAGGACTCTCCCAGAGCCTGATATCCCGCGGACTCGGCTTCGGCAGCCGGGGCGCGGCGCTGACCTCGTTCATCTACGCGGTCAACTTCGTCTACTACTTCCTGTTCGAAGGGACGATCGTCTCCCACGCGATCGCCTACTACTTCGACATCCCCATCGACTCCTTCGCCGGCATCGGGATCTTCGCCGTGATCGGCCTCGTCACGATCGGCTTCGTCTGGCGCGGCATGTACGCCATGTCGACCCTCCAGAAATGGGGCTTCCCGATCTTCGTCGGGCTGCTGGTGTGGGCCCTGATCTGTCTCGGCTCCCAGCACGACATCGCCGGCGTCGGCCAGTGGAACTCCACCGCGACCGGCGGCGGTGCGGCCCTGTGGACCGCGATGAGCTTCGCCAACGGACAGATGATCTTCCAGGGTCTGATGGCCACCGACTACGGACGCTTCGCCAGCACCCGGATCCGCTACCGCGGCACGGCGACCATCATGCTGCTCGAACTCATCCCGATGTTCGTCATCATCTTCCTCGGCGCGATGCTGGGCGCGTCCCTCGTCGGCTCCTTCGGCGAGGAGAAGGCACAGGACCCCGGATTCGTCTTCGTCCACCTCATGGGACTGCTCGGGGTCGTCTTCGTCGTCATCACCCAGATCCGCATCAACGTCATGAACCTGTACGGCGGTTCCATCACCCTGTCGAGCGGCTTCGACGTCGTCGCCGGTTTCCGTCCCGGACGTCCCTGGTGGATGTTCGGCGTGTGGCTGTTCGGTGTCATCTTCTACGCCACGAACGTCATCAACCACCTCGGCACGTTCCTCGCCGTCACCGGCGTCCTCACCAACACCTGGGTGCTCATCATCCTCGCCGACTACTTCGTCTGCCGGCGCTGGCTGGGGCTCGGCCGGTCCGAGAACATCGAGTTCCGCGAGGACGAAGTGCGCGAGTGGAACCCCTGCGGCCTGATCTCCCTCGGCCTCGCGGTGTTCGTCGGCGCCCTCGGCATCCTCGGCGTCTACCCGGTGGCGTACGCGTCGTTCATCGCGATGTTCCTCGGACCCGTCGTCCACGTCGCCCTCACCAAGATGACGAAGGGACGCTTCTACGCGCCCGCGCACGCCACCGCCGGACGCATCCCGTCCACGACGGCCTCGGGGAACTGACCCCGAACCCTTCGCAACGGGACGCGTGAACGCCTTCCGCAGCGCCTTCGCCGGTCAGTCGTCCGCCGGGTCCGCTTCTTCCAGAAGGCGTTCGGCGATGTCGTCGGACCACTGCTGGGCCCAGCGGCGCAGGTCGCCGATCGCGGCGTCGTCAAGTCCGTACGCGGCGAACTCGGTGTCGTCGATCCAGTCGACCCCGTCGAGGCGTGACTGGAGTTCGGTCAGGTCGAAGGTGTCGCGAGCGTGGCGGCGGCCGAGTTCCTCAAGCTCGGCGTGGCTCCAGTGGCCGCTCGCGGCCCGGACGTCGATCAGGTCACGGGCCAGCCCACGGTCGGCCAGCGCGCGGACCTTGGTGCCGACGAGGTCGTCGAGGGAGAGCACGAGCCCGTACGCGGTGCGCACGGGCGGACGCCAGAGCGTTTCCTTCAGGATACCGACCTCGCACTCCTGGCCGTCTGCGGGGTCGGTGACGATCAGCCGTGCGGACAGCGGGTCGGTGTCCAGCGCCCGAACCCGCCAGCCGCGGTCCTCCAGTCCGGCGCGCACGATGCCGGCGATGCGCTCCATCGGTTCGGGGTTCTCGGTGGCGACGTCGATGTCCTGACTGAGCCGGTCGACCAGGCCGTGGGCCCGGACGGCGTAGCCGCCGGCGAGGACGAGCGGGTAGGCGCCGCCCACGGCGAGTACGTCGGCGAGGAGCCGTCGATGCAGCTCGGTGAGGTTCACACGGCGGCCCGGACCGCGGGGGCCAGTTCGGTGAACGCGCCTTCCCAGACCTCGCGGATGTCACGGCTGACGAGGCCCCGCAGGACGGGCCACATCCCGATGAGCAGGTCGCGGTTCAGGTAGCGGGCGAGGTCGTCGTGCCGTCCTTCGGCGAGGACGGTGCGGTAGCAGCTCATCCGCAGGCGGGGCTGATCGAGGTCGAACCGGGTCAGCCCCGACCAGGCGAGGTGCAACGGCAGACTGACCGTGCCGTGCGCGGGGCCGGCCAGCTCCGCGAGCGCACCGGGAAGCCGCCGGGCAAACCTGTCACGGCGAACCTCCAAGACGCTGGGCGCGGAGTCCATACCCGCCATTGTCCCGCAGACACGCCGACGACGGCGCCCGTCCCACCGGCGGCCTACGCAGCGGGCGCCCGCCGAACCCGCGCCCCAAAGGGGCGCGGGGAACTGCGCGACCAGCCACCACACACCCGCAGACAACCGACAACCCCCCGAACCCGCAGCGCGACCACGCGGGGAGCTGTGGCCGCAGGCCAAGGAGGTGGCGGAATCCAGTGGCCGTTCTCAGCACGGATGGGTTCCTGGAGGTTTCGTAAGGCCGCCCGGCGGCCGGGTCACGGTCGCCGGGCGGTTCGGTCAGGGACGGGTCAGCGGGTGATTCCCGCGGCGCGTACGACGGTCTGGGTGACGGTGTTGCCACGGCTGTCGGCGGCCTGCACGCGCAGCGTGAGGTACTGGGCCGAGGCGGGTGCGTGCAGGGCGACGCTCACCGAGCCGGCCCCCTTGCCGCGGAGCCGTGCCGTGGTCCAGGTGGCGCCGTCGTCGTAGGACAGCTGGACCTTGGTGGTGCGCGGCACCGCGTGCGGTCCGCCGTCGAGGTGGACCGGCGTGACGAGCAGGGTGGCGTCGGCCGCCGCCTTGCCGTCGTCGGAGGTGGGCAGGGTGTAGTCGACCTGGATGAGCGGAAGGTGCGCGCTGTCCTCCTTGGTGCCGGGGCGGGCTGAGGTGAAGGTCCACTCGGTGCGGGTGGCGGTCGAGTAGGGGAAGGCGGCCGTGGCGGTGCGGGTCGCCTCGTGGACGAGGCGGTAGCCGGCCTTCCGCGCGGGCACCGCTGCGCTCAGCCCGGCGCCACCCTCGCCGACCAGGGTGCCGTCACGGTAGAGCCGGGTCCGCTGGGTGGTGTCGGCGCTGCCGAAGGGGATCCAGTTGACGTGGTCGCCGCCGGAGTCGCCCCAGGACGGCAGGGTCACCTCGATCTCGTCGCCGGTGCGGACCGGGGCCGCCACGCCGCTGTGGAGGCGGGGCCGTACGACGGGTCCGAACCACTCGACGTCCGTGGTCCGCCCCGCCGGGTACCGGACGGGCCCGGAGGCGCTGTAGGAGAGCAGCTGGAGTTCGCCCTCCTCGACCCATGAGAAGGAGCGGTCGGTGGTGACGTAGTCGGTGCGGTGGGCGCCCGCGGTGCTGAGCCGGTTGGTGCCGACCCGGTAGGCGGTCCAGGGGTGCACGTCGTACCGGTTCTCGTACACCTCGCGGCCGGCGGGGTTGCGGAACGAGGTCTCGACGCGGGCCAGTTGCGCGGCCCTGGGGGCGTAGACGAGGTCCGCGGGTATGCGGTCCTTCCAGGTGCGGACCAAGTCGTAGAGGTAGTCCGTGTCGGGTCGCGAGAGTGCCCGCAGCGGCACGCTCCCGGTGGCGGCGGCGTCGACGCGTGCCATGAGTGTGTCGCCCTCGGTGCGGGACAGACCCACCACCTCGATGGTCGACCTGATGATCGGCTGGCGCAGTCGTCCGTCGGCGTCGTTGACGAACAGCAGCAGCTTCACGCCGGCCCTCTGCGCGGCCCTGATCTGGTCGTCCGCGGTGTCCTCGTCGTCGGAGTCCCAGGGCACGACGGCCGCCTTGCCGGCCGCGTCCACGCCCTCGTAGTCCTCGTCGAGACCGTCACCGGGGTGGATGAGGTCGAGGTCGTAGTCGCCCTCGGGGAGCTTCGCCGAACCGGGCATGATCCACAGGTCGTCGAAGCCCTGCCCGCCGGAGGTCACCGTCAGCAGCGGCTCCTGGTCGCGCCAGCGGGCGGTCAGGTACTGCTCGCCGTCGCGGACGCGCTGGGTCGGCGCCGTCCACATGCTGTCCCAGCCGTCGCCGATCAGGGTGCTGTCGAGGACGGAGCTGCCGTCGTCGAACGCGCGGTAGTAGTCGAGGCGCCGGGAGAAGTTCTCGGTCTTCTTCGGAGTGACGGCGGAGATCTGCCGCAGCTTCCTGCCGTCGAAGACCAGGTCGGTGGCGCCGGTGATGTCCACCTGCGGCAGGACCATGCGGGCGTAGCCGGCCGAGGCCGCGCCGTGGGTGCCCTCCACCCGGAAGTCCGCGTAGACGGTGTAGCGGCCGGGCGGCAGCAGTTCGTCCGACTGCCCGCCGTCGAAGAGGTGGTAGCCCGCGTACTCGTCGCCCTCGCGGAAGAAGGTGAGGGCGCCGTAGGCGGGTTCGCCGGAGCGGCCGGTGATCGTGCTGCGGACGTGGACGAGCTGCCGGCGGGTGCTGACGCCGAGCAGGGTACGGGTGAGCACCCGGCCGTCGGCGGACGCCGTCAGCCGGCCGGTCCAGCGCCGCAGGTCGCCGGCCTTGTCCAGGTCGGTGGTGACGGTGGCGCTCGCCGTGCCGTGCGCGGGGACCTCCAGGCGGTCGTCGGAGACGGCGAAGACGCCGGCGGGGACGCCGGGCGCGTCCACCGCGAGCTCCACGGTTATGGCCCGGTCGCCGGTGTTGGTCCAGGTCGCGGTCTTCGCCACGGTCCCCGTGTCCTTGCCGGGCGAGTGGATGCCGGCGTCGAGGGTGCCGGTGGCGGTGAGGGCCGCGGTGGCGGCCGTCGCGGCGTCGACCCGGCCGTTGCCGCCGTCGTCAGCCGCGATGTCCTCGGTGGCCTTCACGGTGCTGACCAGGGCGTCCTTGATGCGGCTGCCGGTCCAGTCCGGGTGGGCGGCGGCCACCAGGGCGGCGACGCCGGCCACGTGCGGGGTGGCCATGGAGGTGCCGCTCAGGCTGATGTAGGAGCCGGAGCCCTCGCTCATGCACTGCGAGCGGGCGGCCAGGATGCCGACGCCGGGCGCGGTGATCTCCGGCTTGAGGGCGTCGTCGCCGTAGCGGGGGCCGCGGCTGGAGAAGTCGGCGATGGTATCGGAGGAGTCGACCGCGCCGACGGTCAGTGCGGCGTCGGCGGTGCCGGGCGACCGGACGGTCTGCGCGTCCGGGCCGTCGTTGCCGGCCGCGATGGTGAACAGGGCGCCGGTCTCCGCGCTGAGTTCGTCCACGGCCCGGGCGAGGACGGTCTGGCCGTCGGCGTACTGGCTGCTGCCCAGGCTCATGCTGATGACCCGGGCGTGGGCGTCGCGGGCGGCCCACTCCATGCCCGCGAGGATCCAGGAGTCGTAGCCGTACCCCTCGTCGGAGAGGACCTTGCCGACGGGCAGGTCCACGCCGGGGGCCACGCCCCGCTCCGTGCCGCCGGAGGCGGCGCCGCTGCCGGCGACGGTGGAGGCGACGTGCGTGCCGTGGCCGTTGCGGTCGGTGACGTCCTCGCCGGGCACGAAACTTGCGCTGTCCTCGACGGCGTCCTTCAGGTCCGGGTGGTCCTGGTCGTAGCCGGTGTCGAGGACGGCCACGTCGACGCCCCGGCCGGTGTTGCCGCCCTGCCAGACCTCGGGCGCGCCGATCTGGGCGACCGAGTCGGCGAGGGTGGCCTCGGCCCGGCCGTCGAGCCAGACCTTGGCGACGCCGCCCGCGAAGGCCGCCTCGCGGGCCGGCTTCTCGGCAGCGGAGGACCGGTTCGCGGTGAGCGTCGTCCACAGGGCGCCGGCGTCGTCACGGGCCGCGGCGAGGGCGACCCCGTTGACGCTGGTCAGGGGGCGGACGCCGGTGATGTCGCCGGGCATGGCGACGGCCCGCTTGCGCAGCGTGGACGCCGGGGCGTCCGTGCCGCCGTACGTCACGATGAGGGGCAGGCGCTGCCGCGAGGCGTCGTCGTAGCCGTCGGCCACGAGCCGGGTGATGTCGAAGAGCCGGTCGTCCAGGGCGCCGGACGCCAGATAGGGGCGGGCGGAGTCGGGATAGACATAGGTGTCGCCGCCGACGGTGAGCACCCGGGCGCCCACGGGCTCGCCGTCGGGTCCTTGCACGGTGAGGGTGCCGGGGCCGCCGACCGCGTCGGGGGTGACGGTGACCTTGTCGCCGGTGATGAGGGTGACGGTGGATGTGGCAACGTTGTCAGAGGCGCGGGTCGTGCCGGTCGTGGCACTGGTCCGAGAGGTGTCTGCGGAGGCGGTCAGGTGCGGGGTCGCCGCGGTGACCAGGAGGGTGGCCGCGAGCACGAGCAGGCGGCGCCTTCTTCCGGACGGATGGCGTGTCAAAGGATTCCCTCGACTTGAATGGATGTTCGGGCCGACGGGAATCTATGCCTGCGATGTGGATCTCGTGAAGACCCCGGACGCATTGGCATCGGCCTGGCAACTTCCCCGAAACACAGCGGAGTTGGGATCGAGGGATGCGCGGGCGACGGAGCCGGGTTGGGATCGAGGGAGGTGCGCGGGACGGAGCCGGGTTGGGATCGAGGGAGGCGCGGCGGACGGAGCGGGTCACGGGGCGTGCGGAGTCGTACCGCGGGAGACGCACTGCATGCAATCGCCGCCGGCCGGTTCGCGCACATCGGCGACTGCGCCAGGAGCGCGAGCGTCGTCGCCCGCCGGAAAGGGAGAGCGTCGGTACGGGACGCAGGGCACCGCACTCGTCATCACGGTGATGCCTGCACGTCCCGGCGCGGCGGACCTTACGGTTTGTGGGTCACCCAGAGCAGTTCCGCCGGCCAGCGGTGTGCCCAGTCGGGTGGGTCGGTCTCGTTGTAGCCGTT
>NZ_JBIWKB010000023.1:0-67795 GCF_044765425.1 Streptomyces sp. NPDC102462
CATCCAGCGGCTCACCCATGACAGCCATACCCCGGGCCCCTGGGCCTCACCGATCTTACGAATGACCAGTTCAGACCCACATCAATAGATAGGACAGGGCATGACGATCAAGGACAGCCCGGAGGAATGGGAGATCCGGGCGACCGAGACTCCCTTCGTGGGGAACAAGACCTCCGTCCGCACGGACGAGGTGGTCATGCCCGGCGGTGCGGTGGTCCGCCGCGACTACCAGGTCCACCCCGGCTCCGTGGGCGTGCTCGCCCTCGACGAGGAGGACCGGGTCCTGCTGATCCGCCAGTACCGCCACCCGGTCCGGCAGAAGCTGTGGGAGATCCCGGCCGGGCTGCTCGACGTGCCCGGTGAGAACCCGCTGCACGCGGCCCAGCGCGAGCTGTACGAGGAGGCGCACGTCAAGGCCGAGGACTGGCGTGTGCTGACCGACGTGTACACCACTCCGGGCGGCTGTGACGAGGCTGTACGGGTCTTTCTGGCCCGGAACCTGTCCGAGGCGGACGGCGAGCGCTTCGCCGTCGAGGACGAGGAGAGCGACCTGGAGTACGCGCGTGTGCCCGTCGACGAACTGGTGCGGGGCGTGCTGGCCGGGGAACTGCACAACAACTGCCTTGTGGTGGGCGTCCTGTCGCTGGTCGCCGCCCGGGCGGGCGACGGGCTCGACGCGCTGCGCCCGGCCGACGCGCCCTGGCCCGCGCGCCCCTTCGTCTGCTGAGCCCGAGCACCCCGCCTCCGGTGTGACGATCGCCTGATCCGATCGAGCGACCCGCCCGCCGCGCTCCGCCCGGAACGTCGCAGAGCGTGAACTAGGCTCCTCGCGGATGAGCCGAAGAGAAGGCGCGGCGCCCGGGGCCGGAGCCCCGGTCGGCGCGCGCGCGGTGGGACGGGAGTGTGGCCCGTGACGGATCAGGCGGTGGACACCGACGGCGTGCAGCTGTCCGGACCCCCGGCCGTGGAAGGCCAGTTCCTGGGCCGTACAAGGGAGTTGAAGGAACTGCGCGCCGACATCGAGCGCGCGGGGCTGGACACCATCGCCGGCCGCAAGGCCCCCCGCGCCCGGGTGCTCCTCGTCGCGGGCCGGCCCGGCTCTGGCCGCACCGCCCTCGCCGGCGAACTGGCCCGGCAGGTCGCCGACCGCTACCCCGACGGCGTGCTGCGCGCCTCGCTCGCCGAGCCCGACGGCACCCCCGTCCCGGTCGAGCACGCCGCCCGCGAACTGCTGACCACCCTCGGACTGCCCGCCCCGGCCGGAGCCGCCGAGGACGATCTGACCGCCGAACTGCGCGACGCCCTGTCCGCGCGCCGGGTGCTGCTCCTGCTGGACGACGCGAGCGGCGCCGAACAGGTCGACGCACTCCTCCCGGACAGCCCCGACTGCCTGGTCGTCGCCGTGTCCGAGGGCCCGCTGACCGGGATCGCGGACGTCCGCCCGTGCACCGTGGGCGGGCTCGACACCAAGTCGGCCCTGGAACTGCTGACCCGGTACACCGGCTCGGTACGCATCACCGTCGACCCGCGCGCGGCCGAGGACCTGGTCGAGGCGTGCCAGGCCCAGCCCGCCGCCCTCGCCCTGGCCGGCGGCTGGCTCGCCGCCCGCCCCAAGGCGGCCGTCGCCGACCTGGCCAAGCGCCTGAACGCGGAGAGTGACGAGCCCAGCCCGCTCGGCCGGGTGTTCCGGCTCGTCCACGAGACCCTGCCCGGGCCCGCCGCCCGGATACTGCGACTGCTCTGCCTGGCCCCGGCGGGCCTGGTCGACCCGCACACCGCCTCCGCCCTGGCCGGCTGCTCGGTGAGCGCCGCGCACACCACCCTCGACGACTTCGTCGGCCTCGGACTGCTGCGGTCGGTGGCCTCCCCGCTGCCGCAGTACGAGGTCCCCGGCTGCCTGCACCCTCTGCTGCGCGCCCGCGCCGAGGCCCAGGACCGGCCAGGCGAGCTGCAACTGGCCCGGGCCCGGATGCTGGAGCGGACCGTGCGCCTGCTCCACTCCTGCCGGGCGATCACCGAGACGGACAACCCCGAGATCCGCGCGAGGCTCCAGGGCCTGCCCCGCACCCTGCGCTTCCCGACACCCCGGGCCGCCGCCGACTGGCTGCGCATCCGCCGGCCCGCGCTGCTGGCCGCCGCACGGCTCGCGGTCGCCGACGGGGAACTGGACACACTGGCCCGCCGGCTGATGTCCCAGCTGGTCAGGGCCATGGTGGCGCACTTCGGCACCCAGGCGGCCGCCGCCGATCTGTACGGCATCCACGGCCTCGTCCTCGATGTCGCCGAACGCCGGAACCTGCCCAGGGAACGGGCCGCCGCGCTGCTGAACCTCGGCGACCTCGACGCCAGGACCGGCCGCACGGCCGAGGCGCTGGCGCGTTACCGGGCCGCGCTGGACGCCGGACGCGAGGCCGACGACCCGTATGCGACCGGCCGCGCGATGGAATCCGTAGGCGGCGCACACCAGGAGCTGGGGGACCACGACCGGGCCGCCGACTGGTTCGGGCGGGCCCTCGCCCAGCGCCTGGCCCGCGGCGAGCGCGCGGACGCCGCCCGGCTCTACGGGCGCATCGCCACCGCGCACACCTACGCGGGCCGCTACGGCGAAGCGCTCAAGGGCTGGCGCGCGGCCGTCGCCGGCTACCGCAGGACGGGCGATGTCGCAGCGCAGGCACGGGCGTTGAGCGAACTGGCGCGGGTCCAGGAGTACGCCGGACGGCCCGCGGAGTCGCTGCGCACCTGCCAGGAGGCGGTGGAGTGGGCGCGCCGCGCCGAGGACGTGCGGCTGCAGGCCGCCCTCCAGCTGCGGCTCGCCGACACCCTGGAGCGCCTGGGCGACAGCGCCGCCGCGCGCCTGCACCGCAGCGCCGCCGAGCGCATGCTGGGTGAGGAGGGGCAGGACCTCCAGGAGGGCCGGGCGAGCGGATCAGACCCGGAACACGGTGCTAACGCCTGCGAAATCCGCAGTACACCCGACGAAGATTGATGCAATGAAAGGCTAGACAGCCGGAACACCTTCATTAAACTGGCTCTGCCGCACCTTCTCCCGCGGTGTCTCCCGGTGTGCCCCCGCATGCCCGGAATATCTTGCAATGCCCCCACATCCTCTGAGCCAAGGACCGTGATCGACGTGAAGGTCGGCATCCCCCGCGAGGTCAAGAACAACGAGTTCCGGGTGGCCATCACCCCCGCCGGCGTGCACGAGCTGGTGCGCGGCGGTCACCAGGTCGTCGTCGAGCGCGCCGCCGGCGTCGGCTCCTCGATCCCGGACGAGGAGTACGTCGCCGCCGGCGCCGAGATCCTGGAGACCGCCGACGAGGTGTGGGCCGCCGCCGACCTGCTGCTCAAGGTCAAGGAGCCGGTCGCGGAGGAGTACCACCGGCTCCGCAAGGACCAGACGCTCTTCACCTACCTGCACCTGGCCGCGTCCAAGGAGTGCACCGACGCCCTGCTGGAGTCCGGCACCACGGCGATCGCGTACGAGACCGTCGAACTGCCGGGCCGTGCCCTGCCGTTGCTCGCCCCGATGTCCGAGGTCGCGGGCCGGCTGGCCCCGCAGGTCGGCGCCTACCACCTGATGCGCGCGAACGGCGGGCGCGGGGTGCTGCCCGGCGGGGTGCCGGGCGTGCTGGCCGCCAAGGCCGTCGTCATCGGCGGCGGCGTCTCCGGCTGGAACGCCGCGCAGATCGCCATCGGCATGGGCTTCCAGGTGACCCTGCTCGACAAGGACATCAACAAGCTCAAGGAAGCCGACAAGGTCTTCGGCACGAAGGTGCAGACCGTCGTCTCCAACGCCTTCGAACTGGAGAAGGCGTGCCTGGACGCCGACCTGGTGATCGGCGCCGTCCTCGTCCCGGGCGCCAAGGCCCCGAAGCTGGTCACCAACGAGCTGGTCTCCCGGATGAAGGCGGGAAGTGTCCTTGTCGACATCGCGATCGACCAGGGCGGCTGCTTCGAGGACTCCCGCCCCACCACGCACGCCGAGCCGACCTTCCCGGTCCATGACTCGGTCTTCTACTGCGTCGCCAACATGCCGGGCGCGGTGCCCAACACCTCCACCTACGCGCTGACCAACGCCACCCTGCCGTACATCGTCTCCCTCGCGAACAACGGCTGGGTCGAGGCGCTGCGCCGCGACCCCGCGCTGGCCAAGGGCCTCAACACCCATGACGGCAAAGTGGTTTACCGAGAGGTCGCCGAGGCGCACGGCCTGGAGCACGTCGCGCTGGAGAGCCTGCTCGGCTAAGTCACCATTGCGTAAAGGCGATACGTCAACTCGACGGGTCAATCGCACGCATCCGGCCGGTCCTTGTCCCGCAAGGTCCGGCCGGATGTGTGTATGGTCACTTTGCGGCTCTCGGTCAACTCGCCTCGAACGTAACCCTTCGACCGATTCGTACACCGGTGAAACCTGCTGTGCGACGGCCGTACGCCCTTGACAGAGGGATGTTCCATTGCCGACACATCCTGCCGGGTCCGGCGGATTGTGTTGCTGCGGACCGCCGACACGCCATAGAGTCGCCAACCGTCGGCATGGTGCCACGCTGACCTGTCTAGAAGTTCCCTGGTCACCAAGGAGGTAAGACGACTTGTGAATGAGTCGACATTTTCTCCCGGGGGTGGTCAACCAGGAATGCCTGTACGGGGCCAGGGTCCCGCGGGGTTCGAGGCTGTCGGCTCCGTCGCTGTGCGCACCTTCGCAGCCCACCAGAGTCACCCGAATCCCAGGGTGACTCAGCCAGCACACCCGAGCATGGATGGCCATCACGTGAACGCCATGGCCGGCGACGGAAGTGGCGCGCCCCACAACCACTTCGCCGACTACGACGAACTGCCCGAGGGGCACTTCTACGACCCCGACGCCGAGTACGAGCCCGACCCCGAGTACGCGGCCACGCTCGCGCCCGACGCCGCCCGCCAGCGCCGCGAGCGCATCGGCCCGACCGGGCGCCCGCTGCCGTACTTCCCGATCCCGGGCCCGCTGACCGACCACGGACCCGCGAAGATCATCGCGATGTGCAACCAGAAGGGCGGCGTCGGCAAGACCACGTCGACCATCAACCTGGGTGCCGCGCTCGCGGAGTACGGCCGGCGCGTACTGCTCGTGGACTTCGACCCGCAGGGCGCGCTGTCGGTCGGTCTCGGCGTCAACCCGATGGAGCTCGACCTCACCGTCTACAACCTGCTCATGGAGCGGGGCATGTCCGCGGACGAGGTCCTTCTGAAGACCGCGGTCCCCAACATGGACCTGCTTCCGAGCAACATCGACCTGTCCGCCGCCGAGGTCCAGTTGGTCTCCGAGGTCGCCCGCGAGTCGACGCTCCAGCGCGCCCTGAAGCCGCTGCTGCCCGACTACGACTACATCGTGATCGACTGCCAGCCCTCGCTCGGCCTGCTCACCGTCAACGCCCTGACGGCCGCGCACAAGGTCATCGTGCCGCTGGAGTGCGAGTTCTTCGCCCTGCGCGGGGTGGCGCTGCTCACCGAGACCATCGAGAAGGTCCAGGAGCGGCTGAACCCGGAGCTGGAGCTCGACGGGATCCTCGCCACGATGTACGACTCGCGCACGGTGCACAGCCGTGAGGTGCTTGCGCGTGTCGTCGAGGCGTTCGACGACCACGTCTACCACACGGTCATCGGCCGCACGGTCCGCTTCCCGGAGACCACGGTCGCCGGTGAGCCCATCACCACGTACGCCTCCAACTCCGTCGGTGCCGCCGCCTACCGCCAGCTCGCCAGGGAGGTGCTCGCCCGGTGTCACGCCGAGTGAGTCTGCCCGGGGCCGACGAACTGTTCCGTACGACAGGGGGGATGGCGCTCCAGGCGTCCACTCCGCGGCGCCAGGCCAACGGCGAGGCCCGGGTGCCGGCTCCCGCGGGGGAGAGCGACCCGGCCGCCGCCGAGGACGCGCCGCAGTCCGTGCCCGCGCAGGGCGGCGACGGCGACGGCCCGGAGCATGTGGCGGCGGAGGCGGAGCCCGCCGACACCGGCGAGTCCCGCAGCCGCTCCGCCGCGGAGCGCTCCGCGCGGCGTCAGGCGGTGCAGGAAGGTTCTTCTGCCGCCTCCGCCGCTGCTGCCGGCCAGCAGCCGCGCAAGCGGGGGCGCGCCGCGGCGCGGCGGCCCAGTGGGCGTGAGCGGCACGACGAGAAGATCACCGTGTATGTGTCCGCGGAGGAACTGATGGACCTGGAGCATGCGCGCCTGGTCCTGCGGGGTGAGCACGGGCTGGCCGTGGACCGCGGGCGCATCGTGCGGGAGGCGGTCGCCGTGGTGCTGGCGGATCTGGAGTCCCGGGGGGACGCGAGCATTCTGGTACGTCGCCTACGCGGTCGCTAGCGCTCGGCTTGGGCCGGGATGCGTTGTGCTTCGTCTGCGGCTTGGTGGGGGCTGATCGCGCAGTTCCTCGCGCCCCTTTCAGGGCGCCTTGTCGGGCTGTGGGGGATTTGCTGGAGTTGCTTGGTGCCGGACTGGCGGGTTGTGGGTTGGCTGCGGCTTCGTTGTGGCTGGGCGCGCAGTTCCTCGCGCCCCTTCGGGGCGCGTTGTTGGGCCGTGGCTGGCTTTGGTGGGGCTTGTTGGAGGTAGCCTGCGGGGGTCATGGCCTCGAATGAGTCTTTTGCCCGCGGCGTATCCGCCGGTCGTAGGCGTGAGCTGGGGCGGGGGCCGGGCGCCGGGCCGCCGCAGGGCGACGCAGTCGATGTCGCCGAGCCGGAGGCCGTGGTTCCCGAGCCGGAGCCAGAGCCTGAGCCGGAGGCCGCCGAGGCCGAGCCGGAGACCGTCGTCGCCGGGGACGAGTTCGGTGATGGGGTTTTCACCGTGCGGCTTGCCAACTTCGAGGGTCCCTTCGACCTGTTGCTCCAGCTGATCTCGAAGCACAAGCTCGACGTCACCGAGGTGGCGCTCTCCAGGGTCACCGACGAGTTCATGGCGCACATCCGGGCGATGGGACCGGACTGGGACCTGGACCAGACGACCGAGTTCCTGGTCGTGGCCGCCACCCTGCTCGACCTGAAGGCGGCCCGGCTGCTGCCCGCCGCCGAGGTCGAGGACGAGGCCGACCTCGCCCTGCTGGAGGCCCGCGACCTGCTGTTCGCCCGGCTGCTCCAGTACCGCGCGTACAAGCAGATCGCCGACATCTTCAACCGCCGGCTCGACGAGGAGGCCCGGCGCTACCCCCGTACCGTGGGCCTCGAACCGCACCACGCCGACCTGCTGCCCGAGGTCGTCATCAGCATCGGCCCCGAGGGCTTCGCCCGGCTCGCGGTCAAGGCGATGCAGCCCAAGCCGAAGCCCCAGGTGTACGTCGACCACATCCACGCGCCGCTCGTCAGCGTGCGCGAGCAGGCGGGCATCGTGGTCGCCCGGCTCAGGGAACTGGGCGAGGCCAGCTTCCGGGCCCTGGTCGAGGACACCGACGACACGCTGACCGTGGTCGCCCGCTTCCTCGCCCTGCTGGAGCTGTACCGCGAGAAGGCCGTGGCCCTGGACCAGGAGACCGCCCTCGGGGAGCTGATCGTGCGCTGGACCGGCGGCGACGGCGACGAGACACCGACCGTGACGGACGAGTTCGACCGGCCGCCCGAGGAGCCCAAGGAGGAGAAGAAGGCGTGAGCGAGGACACCAGCGGGCTTCCGGCGGGCGCGCCCACCGTCGCGGACCTCGACCTCAGGCCCGCCCTGGAGGCGGTGCTCATGGTCGTGGACGAGCCCGCGACCGAGGAGCACCTCGCCAAGATCCTGCAACGGCCCCGGCGGCAGATCGGGGACGCGCTGCGGGCGCTGGCCGACGAGTACACCGTGCAGGGCCGCGGCTTCGAACTGCGGCTCGTGGCCGGCGGCTGGCGCTTCTACACCCGCCCCGAGTACGCCGCCGCCGTCGAGGGCTTCGTCCTGGACGGCCAGCAGGCCCGGCTCACCCAGGCCGCGCTGGAGACCCTGGCCGTGGTCGCCTACCGCCAGCCCGTCAGCCGCAGCCGCGTCTCGGCCGTACGCGGGGTCAACTGCGACGGTGTGATGCGCACCCTCCTGCAGCGCGGACTGATCGAGGAGGCGGGCACGGAACCCGAAACAGGTGCGATCCTGTACAGGACGACGAACTACTTCCTGGAGCGGATGGGCCTGCGCGGCCTGGACGAGCTTCCGGAACTCGCGCCCTTCCTCCCGGAGGCGGAGGCGATCGAGGCCGAGACCCAGGAGGGCGTGCCGTCGTTCGACCCGGACGCACCCGACGCGCCCGGCGGTCAGGACGCAGACGACTAAGACGGAATTTTGATGCGAAGCAGCGGCAGCGGCAGGAACGGCGGGCGCGGCGACTACCGCGGTGCCGGCAACAACAGGGACGAGCGGCAGGGGCAGGGCCGTCCCCGCAAGCCCCGCCCCGAGGAGCGCCGCTACGACGTCGGCCCCGGCGCGACGAAGGACGGCCCCCGGTCCGGACGCGGCGGCGCCGCGCGCGGTGGCGCCAAGGGCGGGCCCAAGCAGGCCCAGCAGCGCGGCGGGCGTACCGACCCGGGGCGCTCCCGGGAGTACGACGCACGCGCGGAGGAGCGCAACCGCGAGCGGTACGCGGGCAAGAAGGACGTCAAGGTGCCCAAGACCTTCCCGGGCGCCGAGCAGGAGGGCGAGCGGCTGCAGAAGGTCCTCGCGCGCGCGGGCTACGGCTCCCGCCGGGCCTGCGAGGAGCTGATCGACCAGGCCCGTGTCGAGGTCAACGGGGAGATCGTCACCGAGCAGGGCAAGCGCGTCGACCCGGAGAAGGACGAGGTCAAGGTCGACGGGCTGACCGTCGCCACGCAGTCGTACCAGTTCTTCTCGCTCAACAAGCCCGCCGGTGTCGTGTCCACCATGGAGGACCCCGAGGGCCGTCAGTGCCTCGGCGACTACGTCACCAACCGGGAGACAAGGCTCTTCCACGTGGGCCGGCTCGACACCGAGACCGAGGGCGTCATCCTGCTCACCAACCACGGTGAGCTGGCGCACCGGCTGACCCATCCCAGGTACGGCGTGAAGAAGACCTATCTCGCGGCGATCGTCGGCCCGATCCCGCGCGACCTGGGCAAGCGGCTCAAGGACGGCATCCAGCTGGAGGACGGGTACGCGCGCGCGGACCACTTCCGGGTGGTCGAGCAGACCGGCAAGAACTATCTGGTCGAGGTGACCCTGCACGAGGGCCGCAAGCACATCGTGCGCCGCATGCTCGCCGAGGCCGGCTTCCCGGTGGAGAAGCTGGTGCGCACCGCCTTCGGGCCCATCACCCTCGGCGACCAGAAGTCGGGCTGGCTGCGCCGCCTGTCGAACACCGAGGTCGGGATGCTGATGAAGGAAGTCGAGCTCTAAGGGCCCGGCCCTGAGGTTCTGAGTGCCTGAGTGCCTGAGTGTCCGGGGAGCTTGTGCCCCGGACACCCCTGTCTTTATAGTCATCGTGACCATTAAAGGCAGGGTGGAGGAGCACGGTGCGGGGCTACGACAAGCACGCGTACGAACCCTTCGCCGTCACCGTCGACCTGGCGGTCCTCACCGTCCGCGCCGGCGCCCTGCACGTGCTGCTCGTCGAGCGCGCCCAGCAGCCGTACGCCGGTCACTGGGCGCTGCCCGGCGGCTTCCTGCTGCCCGACGAGTCGGCGGAGACCGCCGCCCGGCGCGAACTCGCCGAGGAGACCGGGCTCGGCGACGTCACCGGGCTGCGCCTGGAGCAGCTGCGCGCCTACAGCGAACCCGGCCGCGACCCGCGGATGCGGGTCGTCTCCGTCGCCTTCACCGCGCTGCTGCCCGACGCGCCCGAACCCCGCGGCGGCGGCGACGCCGCCCAGGCGCGCTGGCTGCCGTACGACGCGGCACCGGCGCTCGCCTTCGACCACGGCCGGATCCTCGCCGACGCCCGCGACCGGGTCGGCGCCGGCCTCGAACACACCTGTGCCGCCACCGCCTTCTGCCCACCCGTCTTCACGCTCGGCGAACTGCAACAGGTCTACGAGGCGGTCTGGGGCACCACGCTCGACCGCGCCAACTTCCGCCGCAAGGTGCTCGCCACGCCCGGCTTCGTCCAACCGGCCGCCGGAGCCGCCCGGCTGACCGGCGGGCGCGGCAAGCCGGCCGCCCTCTACCGCGCGGGCGGCGCCACCGCCCTGCACCCGCCGCTGCTCCGACCGTCCAGGGAAGGACGTCCCGCATGACCGGCACCGTCTCCCGGCGTTCCGCCACCGGATCCCTGCTGGGCCTCGCCCTCGGGGACGCGCTCGGCTTCCCCACCGAGTTCAACGACGTCCCGTCGATCCTCGCCAAGTGCGGCCCCTGGCGGGAGATGGAGCTGCCGCGGCGCGCCTTCGTCTCGGACGACACACAGATGACGATCGCCCTGGGGCGCGGGCTGCGCACGGCCATGGACCGCGGGGTGCTCGGGCCGAAGCGCCTAGAGCGGCCGCTGCGCGAGGAGTTCGTCGAGTGGTACCGGTCACCGGAGAACAACCGGGCCCCGGGCCGCACCTGTCTGACCGCGTGCAGCCTGCTGAAGGACGAGGGACGCCCCTGGCAGGAGGCCAGCCAGATCGGCTCCAAGGGCTGCGGCGCCAACATGCGGGTGGCGCCCGTCGGTCTCGTCCCAGAGCTGAGCGACGAACAGCGGGCGGGCGCCGCCCAGTTGCAGTCCGCGCTCACCCACGGGCACCCCACGGCGCTGGCCGCGTCCGACCTCACCGCCCGCGCCGTACGGCTGCTCGCCCAGGGCGCCGAGCCCGCCGGGCTGGTCGGCGAACTGCGCACGTACGCCCACGACAACCGCACTTGCTACCACCACGCCTGGCTCGGCGACCTGTGGACCCGCGCGCAGGACCCCACGCCCGAGCACTTCGCCGCGCGCGGCTGGGACGAGTGCCTTGCGGTCCTGGACCGCCTTGAGGACGCCCTGCGCACGCCCGCGCCGGAGACCGACCCGTGCCTGGCCACCGGGGCGGGCTGGATCGCCGAGGAGGCACTGGCGACCGGCCTGCTGTGCTTCCTGCTCTTCCCCGACGAACCGGTCACCGCCCTGCGCCGCGCCGCCTGCTCCAGCGGCGACTCCGACTCCATCGCCTGCCTCACCGGCGCCTTCGCAGGCGCCCACCTCGGCGCGGACGCCTGGCCCCCCGCCTGGACGTCCCGCATCGAGTACCGAGACGACCTACACACCCTGGGAACCCTCTGGGACGCTTAGCCCCTGCACGACTTCGTGGTGCGCGGGTCCGGCTCGGTGGTGTCGGTGCGCAGGGCTGAGGTGCGGCGGGTTCGGAAGAGGAAGTCCGCTATCCGGCGGTGGTCCGGCTCGGTCGGGAGCGGGGTGGTGAGCGCGGCCCGTTCGGTCTCCGCGGCCAGGCGGTGCATCCGGGCCTCCACCTCCGGCCACGGGACCTCGCCGCGCCGCACCGCCAGCAGGGACTCCCGCCCGTCGCCCACCTCCACCGTCAGCACACCCGTGCGCAGCAGATCGCGGGCGGTCATGAGCAGCCGCAGCAGATGCATCGCGTGCTTCCAGCGTGGTGCGCCGCGCTCGCGCAGGTCGGCTTCGAGCTTCCTGCGCTGCCCGAGGGCGTACCGGGTGAAGCTGTCGTACACCCGGCGGGAGAGGAACGCCCCGCGCAGCGCCAGCAGTTCGCGGCCCGTGTCGTCCAGGTGCTCCACCAGCGGCGAGTGCAGACACTCCAGGATGTTCGGGTTCGCGCGCAGCGCCAGCTCGCAGAAGCGTTCCAGCTCCCAGCTGAACTGCTCCGGTTCGGGTCCCGCCACATGGGTCGGCGGCTTGGTGAACCGCCAGAACAGGGGGGTGGGTGCCAGGAACACACCGCGCCGGTCGGTGTCACTGGTGTCGGTCGCCAGGCCGAAGGCACGGGAACCCATCACACAGGCGTAGATCGTGTGGTCGCGTACCAGGTCCAGGGGCTGCATGCCCGGGAGGGTACGCGTCCGGTCACGCCAGGCGGATCGAATTTCCCTCCACCGTGATGCTCTCGGCGGGCAGCGGCCGGGTCGCCGGGCCGTGGGCCACCGAGCCGTCGGCGATGTGGAACCTGCTGCCGTGGCAGGGGCAGTCGATGGTGCCGTCGGCCACCTTGCCGACCGTGCAGCCCTGGTGGGTGCAGATCGCCGAGAACGCCTTGAAGTCGTTCCGCGTCGGCTGGGTGACCACGATCTTCTGATGGGCGAAGATCTTGCCGCCGCCGACCGGGATGTCACTCGTGCGCGCCAGCTCCTGTCCCGGGGTGCCCACAGGCGAGGGAGTGCCCGTGGGCCTGCCGGGACCGGAGGTGGGGGGCGTGGCGGTCGTGCCGGGGCTCGTGACCGAGGACGATCCGCCCCCGCCACCGCAGCCGACCGCGGTCGCGGCGATCGCCGCCGTGCCCGTCGCCAGCACCGCGCGCCGCGTCGAGTCGTCGGTCATGTCGTCGCTCCGTGCGTCATGTCGTCACTCCGAACGTGCGGGAGGGCCGCGGCAGCGGCCGGGCCGTGGGGGACTCGCTCCGAGCGGAGCAGCAGCATCCTGGCACCGAAGGCCCCCCTGAAGAAGCAATTCAGGACGGAGTGCGGTAAAAGGCGCATTTCATTCACCTGATAGCCCAACTCGCACGGTGGGCACCCGGCGCGTCACCCCGAGTAGCGCGCGCGGCCGATCCACGTGACATTGGCGGTCTGGAGGTCGGGCACGCACCGGCGCCCGGCCATGGACGAAAGGCGTGATCATGGCCGCGCACGATCCCGGCAGCCTGCTCGGCCCACTCCTCGGCCGGGCCGGCGGCGACGCCCTGACCGGCCGGGGCCTCGGCGCCCTGCTGTCCGCCGTCGGCCAGCCCCACAGCGGCGGCGGACCCCATCCGCTGTGCGGCCTGCTCGACGTGCTCGCCAGATCGGGGCCGTGCGCGCCGCCCGTCCCGCCCCCCAAGCCGCCCGCCGACGGGCCCGGCTCGACAGCCCGTCTCAGCGGGCGGGCGGCGGGCACCCGGCGCACGGCGGCTGACTAGGCTGGACGGCCCAAGAGCCGATACGCGACTCATCGCAGCAAGGAGCAGCGCCGTGGCGGTACGAGCGGTCCGGGGGGCCGTCCAGCTGGAGCGGGACGAGGCCGGCCACATGGACGAGCGGGTCGGGGCCCTGCTCACCGCACTCCTGGAGCGGAACGGGCTGACCGCCGACGACCTGATCAGCATCTGGTTCACGGCCACGCCCGACCTGCACAGCGACTTCCCGGCCGCCGCCGCACGCAAGCTCGGCATCGTGGACGTACCGCTGATCTGCGCCCAGGAACTGGACGTCGAGGGCGCCATGCCCCGGGTGGTCCGGGTCCTCGCGCACATCGAGTCCGAGCGGCCCCGCGCCGACCTCGCCCATGTCTACCTCGGTGCGGCCGCCGCCCTGCGCAAGGACATCGCCCAGTGAGGACCGCACTCGTCATCGGCACCGGGCTCATCGGCACCTCCGCCGCGCTCGCCCTGTCCCAGCGGGGCGTCGTCGTCCACCTCACCGACCACGACCCCGGGCAGGCGCGCACGGCCGCCGCGCTCGGCGCCGGCACCGACGAGGCCCCGGGCGGCCCCGTCGACCTCGCGATCGTCGCCGCCCCGCCGGCCCTTGTGGCAGCCGTCCTCGCGGACGCCATGCGCCGCGGCGTCGCCCGCGGCTACCTCGACGTGGCCAGCGTCAAGGGCGGCCCGCGCCGCGAACTGGAGACGCTGGGCCTGGACGGGGCCGCCCTGTCCCGGTACATCGGCACGCACCCCATGGCGGGCCGTGAGAAGTCCGGCCCGCTGGCGGCCACGGGCGACCTGTTCGAGGGCCGCCCCTGGGTGCTGACCCCCACGCGGGACACCGACACCGAGGTGCTGAACCTCGCCCTGGAACTGGTCTCGCACTGCCGGGCGGTGCCGGTCGTCATGGACGCCGACGCCCACGACCGGGCCGTCGCACTGGTCTCCCACATGCCCCACCTGATCTCCAGCATGGTGGCCGCCCGCCTGGAGCACGCCGAGGAGGCCGCCGTACGGCTGTGCGGACAGGGCATCAGGGACGTGACCCGGATCGCCGCCTCCGAGCCCGGGATGTGGATCGACATCCTGTCCGCGAACCCGGGGCCGGTCGCCGACCTGCTCGCCGACGTCTCCGCCGACCTCGACGAGACCGTGCGTGCCCTGCGCGCCCTGCAGTCCTCGGACGAGACCAAGCGGCGCGAGGGCACCGCGGGCGTCGAGGACATGCTGCGGCGCGGCAACGCCGGACAGGTCCGGGTGCCCGGCAAGCACGGCAGCGCCCCGCGCGTGTACGAGACGGTCGCCGTGCTCATCGACGACCAGCCGGGCCAGCTGGCCCGGATCTTCGCCGACGCGGGCCGGGCGGGCGTCAACATCGAGGACGTACGGATCGAGCACGCGACCGGTCAGCAGGCGGGTCTGGTGCAGCTGATGGTGGAGCCGAAGGCGGCGCCCGTGCTGACGGCCGCCCTGCGGGAGCGGGGCTGGGCGATCCGGCAGTAGGCGGCCGGACGAGTGACAAACACCCAGTAACCTTGTCCGGGGCGGTCTCACGCCCCGTCCCGCACCCCGGACCAGGAAGGCGTCCTCACCGTGGAAAGCGCTCCGCCCGTAGTCGTCGCGATCGACGGCCCCTCCGGCACGGGCAAGTCGAGCACCTCGAAGGCCGTGGCCGCCCAGCTCGGTCTGAGCTATCTGGACACCGGGGCCCAGTACCGGGCGATCACCTGGTGGATGGTGAGCAACGGCATCGACCTGGAGGACCCCTCGGCGATCGCCGCCGTGGCCGGCAAGCCGGAGATCGTCTCCGGCACCGACCCCGTCCACCCGACGATCACCGTGGACGGCGTGGACGTGTCCGGACCGATCCGCACCCAGGAGGTCACCGCCAAGGTCAGCGCCGTCAGCGCGGTGCCCGACGTGCGCGCCCGGATCACCGAGCTGCAGCGCTCGCTGGCCGCCTCGGCGGAGCGCGGCATCGTGGTCGAGGGCCGTGACATCGGTACGACCGTGCTGCCCGACGCCGACCTGAAGGTGTTCCTGACCGCCTCCCCGGAGGCGCGGGCCGCCCGACGCAGCGGCGAGCTGAAGGGCGTCGACGTGCACTCGACCCGCGAGGCGCTGCTCAAGCGGGACGCGGCCGACTCCAGCCGCACGGCCTCGCCGCTCGCCAAGGCCGCCGACGCGGTCGAGGTGGACACCACGGAACTCACGCTGCCGCAGGTCATCGAGTGCGTCGTCACCCTCGTCGAGGAGAAACGGGCCGGGAAGTGACCGCGGCTCCCGCGAACGGTGCGCCCTCCGCCCGGGGCGCAGAGGTCGGCCGGCGCATCGGCGTCGGGCTCATGTACGGGATGTGGCGGCCGCGGGTGCTGGGCGCCTGGAGGGTGCCCGCGAGCGGTCCCGCGATCCTCGCCGTCAACCACTCCCACAACGTGGACGGGCCGATGGTCATGGGTGTGGCGCCCCGGCCGACGCACTTCCTGATCAAGAAGGAGGCGTTCATCGGCCCGCTCGGCACCTTCCTGACCGGCATCGGCCAGCTCAAGGTGGACCGTGCCGCCGCCGACCGGACGGCGATCACCCAGGCGCTCGGCGTACTCGCGGACGGCGGCGTCCTGGGCATCTTCCCGGAGGGCACCCGCGGCGAGGGCGACTTCGCCGCGCTGCGCGCCGGGCTCGCCTACTTCGCCGTCCGCAGCGGGGCACCGATCGTCCCGGTCGCCGTGCTGGGGAGCACCGACCGCCGCGGACGGCTGATAGCGGCGCTGCCCCCGCTGCGCTCCCGCGTCGACGTCGTCTTCGGCGATGCTTTCCAGGCGGGCGACAGCAGCGGGCGGCGCACCCGCAAGGCCCTCGACGAGGCCACCGAGCACATCCAGAAGCAGCTCACCGCGCACCTGGAGAACGCCAGGCGCCTCACCGGGCGCCGAGCGGCCCCTTGAGTAGTGGATCTCCGTGAGCGCGGGGTTCCACCGATCACCACGATGAACGAGGTACGGACTTCATGAACGACCAGATCCAGCCCGACGGCTCGGCCGAGCACGAGTACGAGCACGGGGCGCTCGGCGACGCCGAGTACGCGGAGTTCATGGAGCTCGCCGCCGGGGAGGGCTTCGACGTCGAGGACGTCGAGGGCGCCATCGAGGCGGCGGGCCACGGCCCGCTGCCCGTGCTCGCCGTCGTCGGCCGCCCCAATGTCGGCAAGTCGACCCTGGTGAACCGGATCATCGGCCGCCGTGAGGCGGTCGTGGAGGACAAGCCCGGCGTCACCCGCGACCGTGTCACCTATGAGGCCGAATGGGCGGGCCGCCGCTTCAAGGTGGTGGACACCGGCGGCTGGGAGCAGGACGTCCTCGGCATCGACGCCTCGGTCGCCGCGCAGGCCGAGTACGCGATCGAGGCGGCCGACGCGGTCGTCTTCGTCGTGGACGCCAAGGTCGGCGCCACCGACACCGACGAGGCCGTGGTGCGGCTGCTGCGCAAGGCAGGCAAGCCGGTGGTGCTGTGCGCCAACAAGGTCGACGGTCCGAGCGGCGAGGCGGACGCCGCCTACCTGTGGTCGCTCGGCCTCGGCGAGCCGCACCCCGTCTCCGCCCTGCACGGCCGCGGCACCGGCGACATGCTGGACGCCGTCCTTGAGGTGCTGCCCGACGCGCCCGAGCAGACCTTCGGCACGGCGGTCGGCGGCCCGCGCCGCATCGCGTTGATCGGCCGCCCCAATGTCGGCAAGTCGTCACTGCTGAACAAGGTGGCCGGCGAGGAGCGCGTCGTCGTCAACGAACTCGCGGGCACCACCCGTGACCCGGTCGACGAGCTGATCGAACTGGGCGGCCAAACCTGGAAGTTCGTCGACACGGCCGGCATCCGCAAGCGCGTCCACCTCCAGCAGGGCGCCGACTACTACGCCTCGCTGCGCACCGCGGCGGCGGTGGAGAAGGCGGAGGTCGCCGTCGTCCTGATCGACGCCGCCGACAGCATCTCCGTGCAGGACCAGCGCATCGTCACCATGGCCGTCGAGGCGGGCCGCGCGATGGTGATCGCCTACAACAAGTGGGACACGCTGGACGAGGAGCGCCGCTACTACCTGGAGCGGGAGATCGAGACCGAGCTGGGCCAGGTCGCCTGGGCGCCCCGGGTCAATGTCTCGGCGCGCACCGGCCGGCACATGGAGAAGCTGGTCCCGGCGATCGAGACCGCCCTCGCCGGCTGGGAGACGCGCGTGCCGACCGGCCGTCTCAACGCGTTCCTCGGCGAGCTGGTCTCGGCCCACCCGCACCCGGTCCGGGGCGGCAAGCAGCCGCGCATCCTGTTCGGCACCCAGGCAGGCACCAGGCCCCCGCGGTTCGTCCTGTTCGCGTCCGGCTTCATCGAGGCGGGCTACCGGCGCTTCATCGAGCGCCGGCTGCGCGAGGAGTTCGGCTTCGAGGGGACGCCGATCCATATCTCGGTGCGGGTGCGCGAGAAGCGCGGCGCGAAGAAGAAGTGACCCGCAGACGGTCGGAGGGGCCGCCCCAATGGGGCGGCCCCTCCGACCGTCTGCGCGGTCATGTTCCCCGGCGCGGTCCGGGCGGCAGCGCGGCCGGCACGTGATGCATCCCGTTCTCGTGCCGCCCCAGCGATCCGACCCGCTGCCACTGCACCTGCTGCTGCCCGGTGCCGTGGCGGGCGCTGTAGGCACCGGCGCTGTAGGCGGTGTACGCGTGCGAGCCGTGCGCCCCCGTGTCGTACGTGCTCGTACCGTGCGCGCCGGTGGTGTGCGGGGCGATTCCGAAGGCGGTGAACTTCAGCTCCTCCTCGCCGCTGCGGTCGCCCGGCAGCGCCCGGAAGCTCTTCAGCCACTCCGTGTACACCGAGTCGTAGATGGGGGTGGCCGAGTGGCCGCCGGAGGAGTCCTGAGCGGCCCTGGCCGACGGCACGGGGGAGAAGGAGGAGCGGCGGGAAGGAACGTCATATGCGTGCACGTATCTCCAAACGACCCGGGGCCGCCCGGGATGCGGCCCGGGCGGGCGGCATTGGGGGCGCGCGGAACTGCGCCACCGACTGCGCACCACCCGCGGTCCCTTCAGGACCGCTGAGGGAGTCCGTGCGCCACGGGGACGCGCGGACCCGTCAGGTACCGGCCAGCGGCAGCGTGGCCGCGACCAGCTTCCCCATCGCGGCGGCCTTGTCCAGCGCGTCCCGCAGCAGATCCTCGCGGGGCTGGCGGCCGATGGAACCCACGGGTGCCGCGAACATCAGCACCTGCTGGTGCTTGTTGGCGGCGGCCCGCCAGCTGTCGGTCACCTGGAGCGGCTGGTGCGCCTGCCACCAGGCGACCGGCTGACCGCCGTTGCCGCCCGGCTGCAGGACGGCGTGCAGCTGACCCACCGCGAGCAGCACGGACCAGCCGTGCAGCACCGGCGGCACCGCGTTCAGCACGGTGAGCGGCATGAACCCCTGCTCGATGAGCAGCGGCAGGAAGTCGTCCCCGGTCCCGGTCGTGCCGGGGCGCACGATCGGCGCGGTCGGCTCCACGACGAGCGCGGGGTGCAGTTCCCCGGCGATCAGGACCAGCCCGCTGGTCACCCCGAGCACCGCCTGCTCGGGCACCGCCTGCACCGGGCCGCCGGCGGAGGCGGCGTCGCCGCTGATGGAGCGGACCGCCCCGCGCAACTGCTCCTCGGTGACCTGGACGACCTGTGAGGGCAGGCAGCTGGCGTGGGCGAAGGCGAGGACGGCGGTCTCCTCCCCGATGAACAGGACGGTGCTGGTGCGCTCCTGCTCGGAGTCGCCCGGGGTGCGGCAGGAGGTGCAGTCGTAACTGCCCGGGGCGTTCTCTCCGGCGAGCAGCCGGTCGGCTTCTTCGTCGCCGATCTCGGCGCGTACGGCGTCGCTGACGTCGAGCATGCGCGGCACGGTGGCTCCCTCGGGATGCGGTGCGGTGCGACCGGGTGGCTCCCGGCCCGTGAGCCCCGGGGTTCCGGGCTCATGAAGAAGACAACGGGCGACCTGTGGCGGGAGTCACGCTTCGGGGAGAACCGAATCACCCCGGCCGGCGCATCGCGTAACCCTTGGTGTCGACCCGGATGCGGTGTGTCAACTCCGTGCGTCCCAGGGGGACTTGGGGCGGTGAACTGGGTCACAGGTCGACAGGGCGACTGGTCGACAAATCCGGAAATCGGCGAACGAAATGGGTGTCCGGAAATCGCCGATACCTGAGGTAACAGTCAACTGGCCTGGAATGACGAGGAGTTGGTTGATACCGGCCCGCGCGGCTGCCTAGATTCCTCCGCCGTGTGCAACGAGCACCGCTCGGGTACGTCCGCCGTCGCGCCGGTCCGGCACCATCGCGGCACCGGCGCGGGCGGACGGGCCGGAGCGCGGCGCCCCCGGGTCCCTGCGCGGGGGGCCGCGCCCCGGCTTGGGGGACCCCGGGTTGACGGAGAGGGAATGACATGTCCGAACATTCGGAATGTGCCGGTACCACTCGCGACCAGGTCCGTGCGGACGGCGCCCGGGGCGGCAGCGCCCGCCGGGCGCGGACGACGGCGGCCCTCGCCGGGGCGGCGCTGCTGGCCCCGCTCGGGGTGCTGGCCGCGGCCGGCAACGCCGCGGCGGCGGACGGCGGCGTGTGGGACCGCATCGCCCGGTGCGAGAGCGGCGGCGACTGGCACATCAACACCGGCAACGGCTACTACGGCGGGCTCCAGTTCTCCGCCGGCACCTGGCGCGCCTACGGCGGCACGGCGTACGCGCCGACCGCGGACCGGGCCACCCGGGAACAGCAGATAGCGGTCGCCACCAAGGTCCAGGGCGCCCAGGGCTGGGGCGCCTGGCCGGTCTGCTCGGCCCGCGCCGGCGCGTCCGGCGCCGCGCCCGCGGCGGGCTCCGCCGGAGCCGCAACCCCGGACCGCCCGGTCTCGGACGCGACGGCCCGCACGAGCCGGCAGAGCGCCCCGGCGCAGTCCACCCGGTCCGAGCGGCCACGGCAACAGGACGCCGCCGCCGGGTCCGTGGCCGGCGGTGACTACACCGTCCGGGAGGGCGACACACTCAGCGGCATTGCCGTGCGGCGCGGAACCAGCTGGCAGCGGATCTATGCCGCCAACAGGTCCGTCATCGGCGCGGACCCCGACCTGATCGTGCCCGGCCAGCGCCTCGCCCTCTGAGCCGCACCCCCACCCACCCGCCGACGACGCCGGTCCAGCCTTGGTTGCGGCGCCGGTTCGGCTCCGGTCACGCTGCCGGTCCGGCTCCGGGTGCGCTGCGGGCGGCCTTGGTCACGCTGCCGGTTCGGCTTCGGGCGTGTGGGGCCGGTGGGTGTCGCTTGTGTCTTCGCTGTGGGTGCCGGGGGCGGGGGTGGTCTTACGGGGGTTCTGTGGTGGCGCGGTGAAATTCCTATGCGACGTCAGTTCCTGCGGACCGCCCGGATTCGGCCGGGAAAGCGGCCCCGTGGCCGTCCCCGGGCGGCACTCCGGCACCTTTCGCCGGTGCATTTCGAGGGGGCCCCGCAACACGCGGAAATTCCGTTCGAATGCGCCGGTAAGAGGTAGGGAACCGCCCGTTCGTGTGACGGAGTTCGACCGAAACGCATGTCGTGATCCTGTGACAGAAGTGTGACCGGAGAGGTATGTGCGGGTGCTCGCGACCGTTCCGCTTCCCCGGTGGCCGCACAGCGCCTAGCGTGGCCGTATGGCACCGATTCCGACTCCGCCAGCGGAGCCCAAGGACAGTCCGGAAGGGTACGTCGGCCTGGACGCGACGGCCGCGGAGCGGCGGGCACGCGAGCGCGGATGGTCGACCGTCCGCTCGCTGCCGCCCGGCGCGATCATCACCATGGAGTACCGCGTGGGCCGGCTGAACTTCGAGGTGCGGGACGGCAGGGTGGCGCGCGCCTGGAAGGGCTGAGACGGCGCGGCGGCGGGTGGTGGTGCGTACCGGACCCGCCGCCGCGGCGAGTCAGCCCCCGGTCATCGGGCGGGCCGCCTGGGTGCCGGCGCGCGGGACGCGGTCCGCGTGCGGCGGGCGGCGGCTGCCCACCGGGGTGACCGGGGTGCGCTCGGCGCGCGTGGTGTGCGGGCCCGGCGCCAGATGGATCGGTGCCCGGGGCGTGCGGACCGAGGCGACCGGCTCGCGCGCCGCGGGCGTCTCGTCGGCGGGCGTGGTGCGCGGCTTGAGCACCACGGGCGTGACCGGGACGGCGGGCGCGGGGGTGGTGCGGCCGGCGCGCCAGCGGTCGCGCAGGTCGAACAGTGCCGTCTCGGCCTTGGCGATCATCGGCTCGACCCACGGCAGCGCCAGCAGGATCAGCAGTCCCGCGGCCCAGCCCAGCAACACGTCGCTCAGCCAGTGCGTACCGAGGTAGACGGTGGTGAGGCCGACGCCGAGCGAGGTCACCGCCGACACCGCGGACAGCCAGCGGCGCGCCCTCGGGGTGGACGCCAGATACGCCAGGATTCCCCAGGTGACCACCGCGTTGGCGGTGTGACCGCTGGGGAATATATCGCCGCCGAGGCCCATTTCGTTCGAGCCGATCACGGTGGCGTAGTGCGGTCCGAGCCGGCCCATGCCGATCTTCGCGGCGCCGACCGTGATGTTCAGCAGCAGCAGTGAGGCACCGAGGGTCAGCAGCGGCCGGAGCGTGTGCTGCCGCCAGGAGCGCCAGCCCAGCCAGGCCGAGACCATCACCGCGGTGGGGCCGCGCTGGCCGAGCACCACGTAGTAGTCGAGGAAGGCGTGGATCTCCGGCCATTGTTGGTAGGGCCGGAAGAACATGACCTGCCAGTCGAGCCGAACCAACCACGAGGTGGTCACCACGGCCCAGACGATCGCCAGGTAGAAAGCCAGGGTCGCGGAGAACAGAACGACCCGGTGCCGGCTCATCTTCGGCACATCGATGTGGGCCGGTCGTTCCGGCTCACGGTCCAGCCTGGCGAACACCCGGTCCAGACGGGTGAGGTTTCGTTCGGTACGCACCCAATCGACGTTACAGCGAGTGAGCTGTGTGCCCGGGCGAATCAGCGGCTTTGTGATGACGATGTGATGTGGGAAACCTCTCAACTGGCGGCCAATTCCCGAAGATTCCACAATCCACGGTCGTTGCCGGGTGCAATTCCTTTGATCATGCCGGGTGTTCGTTTTACGGCCCTTATGAAATTCGTTCACCGGGACATCGGCTGGAATTCTCCTGCCGCTCATCCGGCGGCCGGTCGTGATCACGGCGGGCCGGAGCCGTTCAGCCAGAACGCGCCGTAGAGCGCCGAGATCACCGCGACACCGGTCATGACCTGCGCCGACCGGGACGTGGGCAGCCGGGCAAGGGACCGGGCGAGCGGCAGCAGCAGCGGGAAGGCGGGCAGCAGCAGACGCGGCTTTGAGCCGAAGTAACTTGACGCGCACAGGGCGAGCGCGGTGACGACGCCGGTGTACACCAGCAGTGCCGGCGGCTGGCCCTGCCGTATCCCGGCCGCGTACAGCCGGATCAGCAGGGCGACGGCGATGATCAGCGCAAGTCCGGCGGGGGCCGATGGAATTGACGTGAACTTGTCGGCGATGAAACGGGCGAAGGCGTATCCGCCGTCGAAGCCGTTGCGCCAGCCCGCCTGCACATCGAGGTACCCGAGGGGGCCCTTGCCGGTGCGATGGCCCACCCACAGGACATAACCGGCCGCCCCGAGGGGAGCGATCAGCAGGCCGAGGGCGCGCCGCCACACGGCTGCGCCCTGAGTGACCCAAGGGGCGCGTGTTGCGTCACGGGCGCCCGCCGCGCTCCGAACGCGCCGGGCGCGGGCGGCGCTTACGGCATCAGGGGCGCATCCCTCAGCGCGCGCGCCGTCCGACATCGCGGTGCGCCGACTTCGCACGAACGGCGCAAGGCCCGCCACCCACACCGCCGCGACCACGGCGAGCCCCACCGGCCGGGTCAGCCCGGCCAGCGCGGCGAGCACCCCGGCGCTCACCCAGCGCCCCGTCAGCACCGCGTACAGCGACCAGGCGGCGAGCGCCGTGAACAACGACTCGCTGTACGCCATCGACTGCACGATCCCGACGGGCAGCACGGCCCACAGCAGGACGGCGCACACCCCCGCCCGGCGGCCGTACACATGGTCGGCCACCGTGAAGATCCCCCAGGCCGCGGCGAGCGAGGCGAGCAGGGAGACGACCAGACCCGCGTCCGCGTACGACAGCGGCAGCAGCGCGTGCAGCAGCCGCTCCAGCCACGGCAGCAGCGGGAAGAAGGCGAGATTGGAGTGGACGTCGCCGTTCGGCAGCCGCACCTCGTAGCCGTAGCCCAGCTCGGCGACCCGCGTGTACCACAGCGCGTCCCAGCGGGCGGTCAGCAGCGTGTGGGCGTCCTTGCCGCGCGCCGCGCTCCACGCCGCGAGCGCGACCAGGCCCAGGGCGCGGACGGCGGCGTACCCGAGCAGCGCCGGGGCCGCCCGGCGCAGCGGTGCGGCGCGAGCGGGTGTCACGCGCGTCTCAAGATCGGTCACGGGCTCGATTATCGACCTGCCGTGGGAGCGCAGGACCGGCCGGTGGGCGGTCAAGGGTTTGCAGAGTGGTGTACGCCACACGGGTTGACGCGGACTGTGAGAGGTCCGCCACGTACCACTCCGGCGAACTCGCGTACGCTGGCGTGTCACTCGCGTTCGTATCGCGCGGCGCCGGAGACCCCGCTCCTCTCCGGCCGTACGGCGGGGCGTCCCCACCCCGCCGGTGTCCGCCGTACGCGAGGGAACTTCTGGGAGGTACGTACATGTCCGGGACGACCACGGCCGCCGCTGGGCTGCGCCGTCGGGCGGCCGGGGCCGGTGCCAACCGCTGGGTCGTCCTCGTCGTCCTCTGTGTCAGCCTGCTGCTCGTCGCACTCGACGCGACCGTGCTGCACGTGGCGGTGCCCGCCGTCACCGAGGACCTCAGGCCCGGCGCCATAGAACTGCTCTGGATCGTCGACGTCTATCCGCTCGTCTGCGCCTCGCTGCTGATCCTGTTCGGCACGCTCGGCGACCGGGTGGGCCGCAGACGGATCCTGCTGCTCGGCTACGCCCTGTTCGGCGTCGCCTCCGCGCTGGCCGCCGCCGCGTCCAGCGCCGAGGTGCTGATCCTCGCGCGGGCGCTGCTCGGCGTCGGCGGCGCCATGATCATGCCCGCGACGCTGTCGATCCTGCGCCAGGTCTTCCCCGACCGGCGCGAGCGCGCGCTGGCCATCGGCGTCTGGAGCGCGGTGGCCGCGGTGGGCGCCGCGGTCGGCCCGCTCCTCGGCGGCTTGCTCCTCGAGCACTTCTGGTGGGGGTCGGTGTTCCTCGTCAACATCCCGCTGATGCTGGTCAGCCTGCCGGTCGGACGGCTGCTGCTGCCCGAGTCGAAGGGGGAGCGCAACGGGCCCTGGGACGTGACCGGCGCGCTGACGGCGGCGGCCGGGCTGTTCGGTCTTGTGTTCGGGGTGAAGCGGCTCGGCGGCGGGGAGCCGGTGGCGAGCCCGTACACGCTGGTGCCGCTGCTCGTGGGCCTGTTGCTGCTGATGTCGTTCGTGCGCCGGCAGCGGCGGCGCCCGTATCCGCTGGTGGACCTGCGGATGTTCGCGCGGCCGGCGTTCAGCACCGCCGTGGGCTGCATCGTGCTGGCCATGCTCGCGCTGGTGGGGCTCGAGCTGATCGCCGCGCAGTATCTGCAACTGGTGCTCGGGCTGTCGCCGCTCCAGACGGGACTGCGGCTGCTGCCGCTGACCATCGCGGCGATGGCCGCGGGGCTGGCCGGGGCGCGGATGCTGCGCCGCTTCGGGCCCCGGCGGATGGTGTGCTTCGGCTTCTGTCTGACCGCGGTGGCCGTGCTCACGCTGACCGCGATGGGCGGCCACGACAACACCGGGCTGCTGCTGTCCGGCTTCGTCCTGCTGGGCTTCGGCCTGGAGACCACCCTCTTCGGGGCGTACGAGTCGATGCTCAGCGAGGCGCCGGCCCGCCAGGCGGGCGGAGCCGCGGCGATCGGGGAGACCTCCTACCAACTGGGGGCCGGGATCGGTATCGCGCTGCTCGGCAGCGTGATGAACGCGGCGTACGCGCCCGGCCTCACGTCCGTGCCCGGGGTGCCGGCACCGGCCTCCGCGGCGGCCGGGCATTCGCTCGGGGAGGCGTACGAGGTGGCCGGGCGGCTCGGCGGACCGGCCGGCGCCGCCCTGCGCCGCGCGGCCGAGGACTCCTTCGTGCACGGCCTGCATGTGACGCTGCTGGTGAGCGCGGGGCTGCTGCTGCTCGGCGCGGCGATGGCGCTGCGGCTGCCCCGGGCGATGCAGTGCGAGCCGGCCCCGCTGGAACTACCCGCGCCCCGCGGCGCCGAACGGGCACGCGTTTCGGCGTGAGCCGGGTGGTCGGCCCGGTGGGTGGGCTGGATGTGGGGGGCGGGGGGTCGTGGCGTCGGGGCGGAAGTTGTGACTAGCGGTGCTGAGCGGGTCGATCGGGGTTCGCCGCGGCCCGGCAACGCTCCGAGGAACGCGGGGAACTGCGCGCCGGCCAGGATTCCACCGCAGCCCGCAGCCCGCAGCCCGCAGCCCGCAGCCCGCAGCCCGCAGCCGAGCGGGTACGTGTGTCGGGGTGAGCCGGGTGGTCGGCCCGGTGGGTGGGCTGGACGTGGGGCTTGGGGGGTCGTAGCGTCGGGGCGGAAGTTTTAACTAGCGGTGCTAAGCGGGTCGGGCGCGGTCCGCCGCGGCCCGGCAGCACTCCCGAAGGGCCGCGGGAGACCACGTGCCCGGCCGCGATGCCGCCGCGGCCGGGCGGCGGCGCATCACGGCCCGTCCCGCACGGCGCCCGGTTTTCTCTCGGAGGGTGTTCCATGTCCGCGTCCTCGACGTTGCCCCCGTTCGATCCCACCGACCCGCTCGGCCTCGACGACCTGCTGGACCCGGAGGACCTGGCCGTCCGCGACACCGTGCGGACCTGGGCCGCGGACCGCGTGCTGCCGTTCGTCGCCGAGTGGTACGAGAGCGGCGAACTCCCCGGCATCCGGGAACTCACCCGCGAACTCGGCTCCCTCGGCGCCCTCGGGATGTCCCTCACCGGGTACGGCTGCGCCGGCGCCTCCGCGGTGCAGTACGGCCTCGCCTGCCTAGAACTGGAGGCCGCCGACTCCGGCATCCGCTCGCTAGTCTCCGTGCAGGGCTCCCTCGCCATGTACGCCATCCACCGGTTCGGCAGCGAGGAACAGAAGCGGCACTGGCTGCCCCGCATGGCGTCCGGCGAGGTCATCGGCTGCTTCGGGCTCACCGAGCCGGACCACGGCTCCGACCCCGCCTCGATGCGCACGCACGCCAAGCGCGAGGGCGGGGACTGGGTGCTCAGCGGCCGCAAGATGTGGATCACCAATGGCTCCGTCGCGGGCGTCGCCGTGGTGTGGGCGCAGACCGACGACGGCATCCGGGGCTTCGCCGTGCCGACCGACACCCCCGGCTTCGCCGCCCCGGAGATCAGACACAAGTGGTCGCTGCGCGCCAGCGTCACCAGCGAACTCGTCCTGGACGACGTACGGCTGCCCGCCGACGCCGTGCTCCCCGGGGTGGTCGGCCTCCGCGGCCCGCTGAGTTGTCTCTCGCACGCCCGGTACGGCATCGTGTGGGGCGCCATGGGCGCGGCCCGCAGCTGTTTCGAGGCCGCCGTCGACTACGCGAAGACACGGGAGCAGTTCGGGCGGCCGATCGGGGGCTTCCAGCTCACCCAGGCCAAACTCGCCGACATGGCGGTGGAACTGCACAAGGGGATTCTGCTCGCCCACCATCTGGGGCGGCGCATGGACGCCGGCCGGCTGCGCCCCGAGCAGGTCAGCTTCGGCAAGCTCAACAACGTACGGGAGGCGATCGAGATCTGCCGTACCGCACGGACCGTACTCGGTGCCAACGGGATCTCCCTCGAATACCCCGTGATGCGGCACGCGACCAATCTCGAATCGGTGCTCACCTACGAGGGCACCGTCGAGATGCACCAGCTCGTGCTGGGCAAGGCGCTCACCGGACTCGACGCCTTCCGCTGACCCGGCCCGGGGGCCGAGGCGGGGCCGGTGAGCGGCCCTGCCTCAGCTCTGGTTGAAGAAGCCGTCCGAACGGTGCGCGGCCGGCTCGCCGCTGATGATCTCCGTGTCGGCGGGGGTGAGCAGGAAGACGCGGTTGGAGACGCGGTCGATGGAGCCACGCAGGCCGAAGATGAGCCCGGCCGCGAAGTCGACGACGCGCTTGGCGTCGGCGGCCTCCATGGCCGTGAGGTTCATGATGACCGGGACGCCCTCGCGGAACAGCTCGCCGATGGCGCGGGCGTCCCGGAAGCTGTCCGGGGTGACCGTGCCGATCCGGCGGCCCTTCTCCTCGGCGGTGTCCGAGGCCACCTTGACCCGCGGGTCGGTGACCCAGGCATCCCCGGGCTGCTCGGTCCCTTCGGAGTAGTCGTCGTCGTAGTAGCGCTCGTCATCGTTGTCGTCGACGAGGCCAAGCCAGGCACTCGCCTTGCGTACCGATCCCATGGACGCCTCCTCTCACAGCGGTCCTTCTTGCTTTCCGCACCCCTATGGTCGTCCATGATGCGGATGGCGCGCCAAGTGGATAGTCGCCGCGCGGGGGGTTTGTGACGCTACTGGTGCACGGCGCGTACGTCGAGAGCCCGGTCCCCCCAAGGGTCGTGCCTCGTACGGCTGCTGACTGTGAGTGAAATATGATTCTTCGCGGCGTATGGGTGAGAAGTGGTGCGTCCGGGTGAGCGGAGCGGACGATACGGACCGACGGTCGGCCGATACGATGCGGCGGTTCAACGTCGTATGAGCACACGGGGGGACGTCGTGTTCGGGATGGTACGGCCCTGCCGGCATCGGCTCGGCGAGGACTTCGAAGCCCAGTGGATGGCGCACTTGTGCGGGCTGTGTCTCGCGCTGCGCGGCGATCACGGGCAGTTCGCCCGCGTCGTGACGAACTACGACGGGCTGCTGCTCTCGGTTCTGACGGAGGCTCAGTCGGGCCCGGCGGGGACGAGCCGGCGCACGGCGGGGCCCTGCCCGCTGCGCGGGATGCGCACCGCCTCCGTCGCCCGGGGCGAGGGCGCACGGCTCGCGGCGGCCGTCTCGCTGGTGCTCGCCTCGGCCAAGGTGCGCGACCATGTCGCCGACGGGGACGGGCTGCTGGCGCGCCGTCCGGTGGCGCTCGCCGCGCGCCGGGTCGCCGCGAACTGGGGCCGGGCGGGCGCCCGCGGCGGATCGCTGGTCGGCTTCGACACCGGCATCCTCGTCGACGCCGTCGACCGGCAGGTGGGCATCGAGGCCCTGGCGGGCGTGGGCACGCCGATCCTGACCGTCACCGAACCGACCGAGACCGCGACCGCCGCGGCCTTCGCGCACACCGCCGTGCTGGCCGGCCGGCCGGGGAACGCCGCGCCGCTCGCGGAGGCCGGCCGGCTCTTCGGCCGGCTCGCGCATCTGCTGGACGCCGTGGAGGACCGGGCGGCCGACGCCGCGTCAGGTGCCTGGAACCCGCTCACCGCCACCGGCACCCCGCTCACCGAGGCCCGCCGCCTCGCCGAGGACGCGCTGCGCGGCATCCGGCTCGCCCTGCGCGAGGTGGAGTTCGTCGACGGCGGGCTCGCGCATCTGCTGCTCGCGCACGAGCTGCGGCGCTCGGTGGACCGGGCCTTCGGGACGGCATCCTGCGGGCACGCGCCCGAGGCCGCCTTCGGCCCCCCGCGGGCCCCGCAGCCGCCGGGCACCCCCTACGGGCCGCCCGGCGATCCCCTGGGCGGCGAGCCGCCGCGCCGCGACCGGCGCGGGATGTGGGCCGGGTGCGCGACAGCCCTCGGGCTGTGCTGCACCTGCAAGGTGTGCTGCGCCGACGAGTACGAAGGGCCGTGGTCGCGACAGCGGCGGGAGGGCCTGTGCAACAGCTGCGACTGCGACTGCAGCTGTGGCGACTGCTGCGGGGACAGTTGCGGCTGTGACTCTTGTGACTGCTGCGACTGCGGCTGCAATTGCTAGTCAACGGGTCCGGCGCGCGTGGATGTGCGTGTCGGGCAGCGGTCGTGGGTGAAAAGACGTGAACGGGGGGCGCGAGGGGAGGGGAGCGCGTGTGAAGACGACAAGCGAGGGAGAACGCGCGGGGCGCCCGCCGGCGGGCGGGCGCGCAGTGGGTCAGCTCAACAGGAAGAGGACCACACGCGACCGAAGTCGATGTGGGAGCGGGTGACCAGCCACTGCTGTGGACGCATGTGCCAAGTGGAACAGGTCCCCGGTTCCCCGTCAACCGACCTGAGACGTACCGCTCACAGTGTGGACAGCCTTGACAGCGGGCGGAAACGCCCGCGTACTCTCGGCGAACGGCCCTGCTGAGGGGCTCGGCCGTAGGCGCCGCGAGGCGCCGCGTGTGAAGACGCCCACCGTGTCCCAGCTATGTCACGGAGCCTTCGCATGCCATCCGACACCCTCAGTCAACTCCCCGCGGCACCCACGTTCCACCGCCCGTCCGGCACCGAGGCCCGCCGATGAGACGCGGCCTTGTGATCGTCGGGGCCGGGCCGCGGGGGACCGGTCTGCTGGAGCGCATAGCCGCCAACGCCCCCGAGCTGTACGCCGGTCAGGGCCTCGACATCCATCTGGTCGACCCCTGCCCGCCGGGCGCCGGACGCATCTGGCGCGCGGCGCAGTCCCCGCTGCTGTGGATGAACTCGCACGCCGAGGACGTCACCATGTTCACCGACGAGACCGTGCGGATGGCCGGCCCGGTGCGGGAGGGCCCCACCCTGCACGAATGGGCGGGGCTCGACGGCCGGACCTTCGCCGACCGGCAGCTCCAGGGCCGGTATCTGCGCTGGGTGTACGAGCGGGCCCTCGCCGATCTGCCCGCGGACGTCGCCGTCCACCACCACCCCCGGCGCGCCCTGCGGGTCAGCGGCCCGCCCGACGGACGCCAGCAGGTGTGGCTGGAGGGCCGCCCGCGCCCGCTGCTCGCCGATGCCGTGGTCCTCGCCCTCGGCCACCTGGACGCCGAACTCGACGACGAACAGGCCCACTTGGCGGCGTACGCCGAAGCCCACGGGCTGCTCCACCTGCCGCCCGACTTCACCGCCGACACCGACCTGTCCCCGCTCGGGGCCGGCGAACCCGTCCTGGTCCGCGGCTTCGGACTGGCCTTCATCGACCTGATGGTGCTGCTCACCGAGGGCCGCGGCGGACGGTACGAGGGCGATGTGTACCTGCCGTCGGGGCGTGAACCGGTGCTGTACGTCGGCTCCCGGCGCGGAGTGCCGTACCACTCGAAGATCGGTTACGACGTGACCGGCGAACGCCCCCCGCTGCCCCGCTTCTTCGGGCCCGCCGAGGTCGACGCGCTGCTCGCCCGGCCGGACGGCTTCGACTTCCGGCGGGATGTGTGGCCGCTGGTCGCGAAGGAACTCGGCTTCGCCCACTACCACCGGCTGTTCACCGCCCATCCCGAGCGGACGGCCGCCGCCTGGGCCGGCTTCGAGGAGAAGTACGCGGCAGCCCGGACCGCCGACGAGATACGCGCGCTGGTCGACGCCGCCGTGCCCGACCCCGCCGACCGGCTCCGCCTCGGCGCGCTCGACCGCCCCCTCGACGGGGTGCGCCTCGGCTCGCACGAGGAGTTCCAGGACTGGCTGCGCCGCTACGTCGAGGCCGACCTGGACCGCCGTCACGATCCGCGGCACAGCCAGGACCTGGCGGTGTTCCTCGCGCTGCTGTCCGTCTACGGGCAGCTGATCCGGCTCGGCGACGTCGGCCCCTGGTGGCACGGCTTCTTCAGCTACCTCGCCTCCGGGCCGCCCGGGCCCCGGCTGCGGCAGCTGCTCGCGCTGTCCCGGGCGGGCGTGGTCAGGTTCGTCGGCGCCGACATGAGCGTGACCGCCGAGGACGGGGTGTTCCGGGCCTCCTCCGCCACCGTGCCCGGCTTCCGTATCGAGGCGCGCGCCCTGGTGGAGGCCCGGCTGCCCGAACCCACCGTCGGGCGCGCCCGCGACGGCCTGCTGCGCGCCCTGCACGCCGACGGCGCCGTCGAGAGCCCCGACGGGCTGCTGCGGGTGGACCCCGCCGACGGACGGATCCTCGACACGGACGGACGGCCGCACCCCCGCCGGTTCGCGCTCGGGCCGTACACCGACGGCCGCACCCCCGGCGCCTTCACCCGACCGCGCACCGGCGGACCGGCGTTCCGGCAGAACGACGCCACCGCCCGCGCGGCCCTCGCCCTGCTGCGGGAGACGGCCAGTCGCGCCGCGGCGTAGGCCGTCCCGATCCAGCCGCCTTCACCAAGGGATCCACGTGAGGAGCGTCATGGCCGACAGCAGACCCGTGTCCAGGAGCTTCGGACGAGCCGGCGGCCGGGCTGCCGGACACCGTGCGGCACGAGCGGACGCGGGTCGTGCGCCGCGAGGTGCCCTGCGCCCGCCGGCCCGGCACAGGAAGGTTCTTCTCCCATGACCCCATCGTCCGGCCGGGGGCTGCTGCACCTGGCCGCCGCCGTCGACCAGCCGGGGGCGTACGACGCCGCCGCGTACACCGAACCGGCGCGGCTCGCCGAGCGCGGCGTGCTGGACTTCGTGACGCTCAAGGACGGCTTCGCGCGCCCCGGGCCCGACGCGCTCGCCGTCCTCGCCCGGGTGGCGCCGGAGACCCGGCGCATCGGGCTGGTGCCCACGGTGACCACCACGCACACCGAGCCCTTCCACCTCCAGGCGGCCGTCGCCACCCTCGATTGGGTCAGCCGCGGCCGGGCCGGCTGGTGGTTGGACGTCTCGGCCACCGAACGGGAGGCGCGCCTCGTCGGCCGCCGCCCCGCCGCATCCGCTGCCGCGCTGTGGCGCAAGGCCGGTGAAGTCGCCGACGTGGCCGCGCGGCTGTGGGACAGCACGGAGGAGGACGCCGGGGCGCCGGACCCGGCGAGCGGCCACCGGGGTGGTCGGCACCCCGTCGACTTCACCGGCTCGGCCTTCTCGGTCCGGGGGCCGTCGACCGTGCCGCGCCCGTCCCAGGGGCACCCCGTGCGCGTGGTCGACGCCACCGAGGTGCCCGCCCGGTCCACGGCCGCCCGGTACGCCGACGTGGCGCTGGTGCGGGCGGCCGACTGTACCCAGGCGGCCGCCGTGCGCGAGGAACTGCGGTCGGGCGCGGCCCGGTTCGGACGTGACCCGCGGACGCTGCGGGTCCTGGCGAGCCTCGTCGTCGACCTCGGGGGCGGCGAGGTCACCGCGGAGCCCGGCTGGGGGTCCCTGCTGCCCGGCCGGGGGCACGGGCGCCGCGGCGGCACCCGGCGGGGCGCGCAGGGGCCGCCGCTGTACCGCGGGGGCCCCGTCGCCCTGGCCGAACTGATCGCCGCCTGGCACGGGCAGGGGGCCGTGGACGGCTTCCACCTGGTTCCCGCCGAGCCGCGCCGCGATCTGGAGCGGCTGGTCAACGGCACCGTGGTGCTGCTCCAGCACCGCGGTCTGTTCCGCACCTTCTACCCGGGCAGCACGCTGCGGGAGCACCTGGGCCTGGCCCGGCCCGCTTGAGGCGGCCCGCGCCTTCTACGCCGATGTGAAGCGCCGTCTGCGCGGGTACGGCCGGGCACCGGACGACCTGAAGGTCATGCCCGCCGTCGGTGTCGTCCTCGGCGACACCGCGGCCGAGGCCCGGGAGAGGGCCGCCGAACTCATCGGTCCACCCGTGCCACAGCCGACCGACCGGGACGCATGGACCGCCGACGACGCGTGGACCGACCGGGATGCGCGGACCGCCGACGGCGCGTCGACGGGCACCGGCGGGCGGACCGTCACCCGGGCGCGGACCGTGTTCGAGGCGGGCCGGCGCCCGTGCTTCGTCGGCACCCCGGAGGCGGTCGCCGCCGAACTCGACGCCTACGTACGGCGGGACGCCGCGGACGGCTTCGTCCTCGTACCGCATGTCGTGCCCGGCGCTCTGGAGGAGTTCGTGGACCGGGCGGTGCCGCTGCTCCAGGAGCGCGGCGCGTTCCGCACGGAATACCGGGGCGCCACGCTCCGCTCACACCTGGGGCTCGGCGCCCCGGCATGGAAGGACTGACGCCAACGACGACCATTCCGGAGGGGTGACTTCCGGACATTCCCGTGAAGTGGGTGGCGGACGGTGCTGCGGTTGTGCTTGCCGCCGCCGAGGCCGAGACGGACCGGCCCTGGACGGGCGACCGTTCGCGGGTGCGGCGGGGCCCGGCGACGGCAAAACGGGGTGCTCGGGACATGAGCGGGCCAACAACGCGCAAAGGCCGGTCAAAGGCTGACGGCCGAAAGGCACCCTTGCGCCGACCGGCCGTTCGGCCGAATACTCCCCCTCAGCGCTTGTCAGGAGCATGCCGCGTCCGCAATCCGGGCCCATGCCGCTGACTGCGCCTCACGGGCCCCGACCCCACGCGGGCCCCCGACTTCCCCTGGGAGGGAACGAAACGTGAGGAACAAGCGCACCACCCCCCGTGGCGGTATCGCGAGACGGACCCGGCTGATCGCCCTGGCCTCCGGCTTCGTGGCCGCCGCAGCGTTCGCCGCCCCCACCGCCAGCGCGAGCGACGTCCAGACCTTCAGCGCCAACCAGCTCACCAAGGCGAGCGATTCCGTCCTCAAGGCCGACATAGCCGGCACGGCCTGGGCGGTCGACAGCAAGACCAACCGCGTCGTCGTCACCGCCGACAGCACCGTCTCCCAGGCCGAGATCGCCAAGATCAAGGAGCAGGCGGGAGCCAACGCCGGTGCCCTGACGGTCAAGCGCACCCCGGGCAAGTTCAACAAGCTGATCTCCGGCGGCGATGCCATCTACGCGAGTAGCTGGCGCTGCTCGCTGGGCTTCAACGTCCAGGACAACAGCGGCAACTACTACTTCCTGACCGCCGGTCACTGCACCGACGGCGCGGGCACCTGGTGGTCGAACTCCGGGCACACCACCACGCTCGGCACCACGGCCGGCTCGTCGTTCCCCGGCAACGACTACGGCATCGTGCGCTACACCAACAGCTCGGTCGCCAAGTCGGGCACCGTCGGCAGCGTGGACATCACCAGCGCGGCCACGCCGTCCGTCGGCACCACCGTCTACCGGCGCGGCTCGACCACCGGCACCCACAGCGGCCAGGTCACCGGGCTCAACGCGACGGTCAACTACGGCGGCGGCGACATCGTCAGCGGTCTCATCCAGACCACGGTCTGCGCCGAGCCCGGTGACTCCGGCGGCCCGCTGTACTCCAACAGCGGCATCGCCTACGGCCTGACGTCCGGCGGCAGCGGCAACTGCTCCTCCGGCGGCACGACCTTCTTCCAGCCGGTCACCGAGGCCCTGAGCGCCTACGGGGTCCACGTCTTCTGACGCCCGCGCGACGGCCTTCGCACCACCGGCCCCCGCACGCAACCGGCGTGCGGGGGCTCCCTCTTGTCCGTCCACCGGGGTTACCTTCGAAGGGCGGGGGTGCTCTCCCGGCACCCCCCTTCGGACCCCTGGGGGCCGGCATGGTCGAGGAGTTGGTGGCGGCGGGGGCGGCCCTCGTGTCCGCCGGTGCGGTGTACGTGATGGCGGCGGCGCGGGTCGTCAAACAGTACGAGCGCGGTGTGGTGTTCCGGCTCGGCCGGCTCCGCCCCGAGGTCCGCGGACCGGGACTCACCCTGGTCGTCCCGTTCGTGGACCGGCTGCGCAAGGTGAACATGCAGATCGTCACGATGCCCGTGCCCGCCCAGGAGGGCATCACCCGCGACAACGTGACCGTACGGGTGGACGCCGTCGTCTATTTCCAGGTGATCTCGCCCGCCGACGCGGTCGTCCGGGTCGAGGACTACCGGTTCGCGGTCTCGCAGATGGCGCAGACCTCGCTGCGGTCCATCATCGGCAAGAGCGAGCTGGACGATCTGCTGTCCAACCGGGAAAACCTCAACCAGGGCCTGGAGTTGATGATCGACAGCCCGGCCGTGGAGTGGGGCGTCAGCATCGACCGGGTCGAGATCAAGGACGTGTCGCTGCCCGAGACCATGAAGCGGTCCATGGCCCGGCAGGCCGAGGCGGACCGCGAGCGGCGGGCCCGGGTCATCAACGCGGACGCCGAACTGCAGGCGTCGAAGAAGCTGGCGGAGGCGGCGCAGCAGATGGCCGACACTCCCGCCGCGCTGCAACTGCGGCTGCTGCAGACGGTGGTGGCGGTGGCCGCCGAGAAGAACTCCACGCTGGTACTGCCCTTCCCGGTGGAGCTGCTGCGGTTCCTGGAGAAGGCGCAGCAGCAACTGCCCCAGGCGCCCGGAGGGTCGAGTTCCGGCCAGGGGTGAAAGTCACCGTCCGCCGAACAGTTACTCGCACGTAGTGTTTGCGGTGCGAATCTCCTGCGACGACGGTGCGCGGTCGAAACGGTGGGGGCGTGCGCGGCCGTCGTACGCGCGTCCTGAAGTCGACCTTGTGTGCTCCCTGTGGGCCTCGGAATAGTAGGCGCCCGTCAACCAGCCTTCCGGCCCGTGAGGTCCCCACTACCTCTTCGGGTCATCCCCCCACAGGAGGACGTGAGTTGAAGCACCGACGCATACCCAGGCGGCGGATCGCCGTGGCGGGCGCGGGAATCGCCGCACTGGTCGCAGCGGGTGTCACCTTCCAGACTGCGAACGCCAGCGAGCCTGCGAAGAGCGCCGCGCCCCAGGTCCTGTCGGCCCCGGCGGCCGGAAAGCTCGCCTCCGCGCTCCTGCGCGACCTCGGTGGCGACAGCGCGGGCAGCTACTACGACGCGCAGGCCAAGCACCTCGTGGTCAACGTGCTCGACGAGAGCGCGGCCCGGGCCGCCGAGGCGGCCGGCGCCAAGGCCAGACTCGTCGCCAACTCGCTCGCCGAACTCGACGGCGCCCGGGCGACGCTGAAGCGGGACGCGACCGTGCCCGGTACCTCCTGGGCGATCGACCCGGTCGGCAACAAGGTCGTCGTCACCGCCGACCGCACCGTCTCCAAGGCCGCCTGGGCCAAGCTCGCCGAGGTGGTCGACGGGCTCGGCGGCACGGCCGAACTCCAGCGGTCCAAGGGGGAGTTCAAGCCCTTCATCGCGGGCGGCGACGCCATCACCGGCCCGGGCGGGCGCTGCTCGCTCGGCTTCAACGTGGTCAAGGACGGGCAGCCGTACTTCCTGACCGCCGGGCACTGCACCGAGGCCATCTCCACCTGGTCGGACTCGTCCGGCACCGTGATCGGCCAGAACGAGCAGTCCAGCTTCCCGGGCAATGACTACGGTCTGGTGAAGTACACCGCGGACGTCGACCATCCGAGCGAGGTCGACCTCTACGACGGATCCGCCCAGCAGATCACCGGCGCGGCCGAGGCCACCGTGGGCATGAGCGTGACCCGCAGCGGCTCGACCACCCAGGTGCACTCCGGCACCGTGACCGGTCTGAACGCCACCGTGAACTACCAGGAGGGCACGGTCAGCGGTCTCATCCGGACCGATGTGTGCGCCGAGCCAGGTGACAGCGGCGGCTCACTGTTCTCCGGAAGCAGCGCCATCGGCCTCACCTCCGGCGGCAGCGGCGACTGCACCTCCGGCGGCGTGACCTTCTTCCAGCCGGTCACGGAGGCGCTGTCAGCAACCGGCACCACGATCGGCTGAGCCACCTCACCCCCACGCAGAAGTCCCGCCCCACACGGGGGGCGGGACTTCTGCCGATGGTCCGGTCGTCCTCGCTGCTTTGGTGCGGCGTTGCGCACGGCGCGGTGGCGAACGTCCCCGGAGACGTCCTGGGGTACACCTGCCCGGGCGGCGGGCGGCGGGCGGCGGGCGGTTCAATGAACTCATGATGCGTAGAGGAACGTCATCCGCCGCTGCCGTCGTCGGTGTTGTCGTTTGCGTGTGTGCCGCTCTCACGTCGTGTTCATCGGATTCTTCGGACGGGTCGACCGCTGAGGTCCGGCCCAGCAGGTCCGGATCCAGGCCGGCGTCCGAGTCCACAGGGACGGCCACGCCGTCTCCCTCGCCGTCCGGGCCGTGTGCTGACGGAACGTGCGAGATCAAGGTCGTCGTGGGAGACGTCGTGACAGTGCCGGAAAGGTACGGCCTCGGGCCGATCAAGGTGACGGCGATTGCCGACGGCAAGGTCGACATGGCCGCCCAGGTGACAGGCTCGGGCTACAGCGTTTCGGGCTGTTCCGGTGGCGGCGGCGTGTCGTCGGAGGGCGCAGGCGGTGTCGGGTTCAGCTGCGGCGAGGGACCCGCCGCGACCATCAACAACGCCATGAGCCTGAAGGTCGTCGACATCCGTGACGCGGCCGCCGTCCTCGACATCGAACCTGCCGGGTGATGCGGGGCCGGGCCCGGGGAACGGTGACTGGTCGGAGCCGGCTTGACCTTGACGCTGGGTCAACCCTCCATCCTTCCGGCAGGGCTGTCCGCGCAGCCGCGTGGGACAGCTCCGCAAAGGAGGCAGATGACCATGACGGCCCAGACGATCGCCGGTCCGGCGATGCGCGTGCAGGGTCTTGAGAAGTCGTACGGGAAGCTCGAAGTGCTGCGCGGTGTGGACTTCGACGTGGCGCCGGGCAGCATCTTCGCCCTGCTCGGCTCCAACGGGGCGGGCAAGACCACGACCGTGAGGATCCTCGCCACGCTCCTGAAGGCCGACGCGGGGACGGCGAGCGTCAATGGCTTCGACGTCGCCACGCAACCGGCGAACGTGCGGGAGTCCATCAGTCTCACCGGGCAGTTCGCGGCCGTCGACGAGATCCTCAGCGGTCGGGAGAACCTTGCCCTCGTCGCCAGGCTGCGCCACCTCAAGGACCCGGGCGCGATCGCGGATGACCTGCTGAGGCGTTTCTCGCTGACCGAGGCGGGCGCGCGGAAGGTGTCCACGTATTCGGGTGGGATGCGCCGCCGACTGGACATCGCGATGAGCCTCATCGGGAATTCGCCGGTGATCTTCCTGGACGAGCCGACGGCCGGGCTCGACCCCGAGGCGCGCATCGAGGTGTGGGATGCGGTCAAGGAGCTGGCCGGCCACGGAACGACGGTGCTGCTCACCACGCAGTATCTGGAAGAGGCCGAGCAACTGGCCGACCGGATCGCGATCCTCCACCAGGGTCGGATCATCGTGAACGGCACCCTCGCCGAGCTCAAGCAGCTCTTCCCGCCCGCCACGGTCGAATACGTCGAGAAGCAGCCGACTCTGGAGGAGATCTTCCTCGCGGTCATCGGCGGCGGCGACAAGAGCGACGCCGTTGGCACGACAACCGGGGGACAAGGATGACCGCGTACTTCTTCAGCGACACTGCCGCGCTCACGGGGCGGACCCTGCGCCATGTCACACGCAGCATGGACACCATCATCACGACCGTCATCACGCCGGTCGCCATGATGCTGATGTTCGTCTACGTGTTCGGCGGCGCCATTGACACCGGGTCGGTTCCGTACGTGAACTACATGTTGCCCGGCATCCTGCTGATGACCATCGCCTCGGGCATCTCCTACACCGCGTACCGGCTGTTCACCGATGTGAAGAGCGGGATCTTCGAGCGATTCCAGTCCATGCCGATCGCGCGGTCGGGTGTGCTGTGGGCCCATGTCGTCACCTCTCTGGTCGCCAACCTGATCGCGCTCGTGCTCGTCGTGGGCGTCGCTGTGCTCATGGGCTTCCGCTCAAAGGCAGGAGTGCCGGCATGGCTCGCGGTCGCCGGGATCCTGCTCTTGTTCACCCTGGCGCTGACCTGGCTCGCCGTGATCCCCGGGCTCTCCGCGTCGTCGGTCGAGGGAGCGGGCGCGTTCGCCTACCCGCTCATCTTCCTGCCGTTCGTCAGCTCGGCGTTCGTGCCCACAAGGACGATGCCCGGCCCGGTGCGCTGGTTCGCCGAGCATCAGCCGGTGACGTCGATCGTCGACACGATCCGTGCTCTGTTCGCAGGGCAGCCGGTCGGCGATGACATCTGGATCGCGCTCGGCTGGTGTGTGGGCATCCTCGTCGTGGCGTACGTCTTCGCGATGATCGCCTATCGCCGGAAGATCGCCTGAGGCAGGCTGGGACCCATGCTCACCATCAGCCGGCTGGCGGCGCACGCGGGGGTGACGGTACGGGCGGTACGCCACTACCACAAGATCGGGCTGCTGCCCGAGCCCGAGCGCGACCGGTCCGGGTACCGGACCTATGACGCTGCCGCGGTCGTGCGACTGATCCGGATCCACACCCTGGCCGATGCCGGTGTGCCGCTGGCCAGGGTGCAGGAACTCCTCGACGCCGGCCCGGAGGAGTTCGCCGCCGGCGTCCAGGAGGTCGACAAGGAACTGCGTGCCGAGATCCGGCGGCTGCAGGAGACCCGCAGACGGCTTGCCCGGCTTGCCGCCGGAGAGCACCTGGCGCTCCCGCAGGGCGTCGTGGACTACCTCGACCGGCTGCGCGGTCTCGGCGTCGAGGAGCGGTACATCGAGATGGAGCGGGATGCCTGGATCATGATCGCCGCCCAGGTGCCCGACCTGATCGACGCCGTGATCGTCAAGAAGCACGAGGAACTGGACGATCCCGACATGGTGAAGCTCTACAGCCTTCTCGGCGGGTCACTCGACTGGCCGGCCGACGATCCGCGGTTCGTCGAGGTCGCCGACCTCCTGGAGCGCCTGATGATTCGTGCCGTCGAGGCCGGCGAGGTGGGTGACGACGGCTTCGACGACCAGTTCGTCGCCCTGATGGACTCGGCCGTGCTCCAGTCCGCACCGGGCGCCGCGCGGTTGTTGGCGATCCTGGAGGAGCGGGGCTGGAGGGGCTGGACCCGCATCGAGCGAGTGCCTGCCGACCGACTCAAGACTTATCTGCAGCCACCGTCCTGAGGTGGCGGGTCACGGAGCTGGACGGCGTTTGTGCAGGTGAGGGGCGCCCGGGTGGGTGTCGTACAGATGTTCGGGAATGGGGGTATGGTGGGGTGCGAGGGTAGGGAACTGATGTTCGAGAGTCGGTCGGGGCTCACGAGTGCGGGAGGTGCGTGTGCCGGGTTTCACGCATCTGCACACCGTCTCCGGATTCTCCCTGCGCTACGGCGCCTCGCACCCGGAGCGGCTGGCCGAGCGCGCCGCCGAGCGCGGCATGGACGCCCTCGCCCTCACCGACCGCGACACCCTCGCCGGCGCGGTCCGCTTCGCCAAGGCCTGCGCCGGGGCGGGCGTCCGGCCGCTGTTCGGCGTCGAACTGGCGGTGGGCGAGCCGGAGGCGGTACGGCGGGCGCACCGCCGCGCGCCGGTGCGCGGCGGTGCCTTCATCGACGAGTCGGCACCCCGGGTGACCTTCCTCGCCCGGGACGGCGCCCACGGCTGGGCCGACCTGTGCCGACTGGTCACCGCGGCCCACTCCCCGACGCACCCGGCCCCGTCCGGGCGGGATGCGCACCGGACCGCGGGCACCCCGCTGCTGCCCTGGTCGGGCAATCACGGCGACGGCCTGACCGTGCTGCTCGGCCCCGCCTCCGACGTCGGCCGCGCCCTCGCCGCGGGCCGCCCGGACCGCGCCGCCCGGCTGCTCGGTCCCTGGCGCGAGATCTACGGCGACGCCCTGCGCCTCGAGGTCGTCTGGCACGGCCGCACCGGCACCGGACCCGGCTCCCTGCGGCTGGCCGCCCGCGCCGTCGGCTTCGCCGCCGAACAGCGGATCCGGCCGGTGCTCAGCAACGCCGTCCGGTACGCCGACCCCGGGCAGGGCCCGGTCGCCGACGTCCTGGACGCGGCCCGCCGGCTGGTCCCGATCGACCCGGCGAAGGAACGGGACTCCGGCGAGGCATGGCTGAAGGACGCGGACGCCATGCTGGGCGTCGCCGAGCGGATCGTGACAGCCGCGGGCTACCGCCGTGACACCGCCCACCGCCTGCTGGAGCAGACCCGGGCCACGGCCGCCGACTGCCGGGTCGACCCCGAGGACGACCTCGGCATCGGCAGCGTCCACTTTCCCGAGCCGCACCTCGTCGGCGCAGGCCGCCGCACCGCCCAGCGGGCCCTGGCCTCCCGGGCGGCGGCGGGCATGGTGCTGCGCGGCTACACCGGCCGACGCGCCTACTGGGAGCGGATGCACCACGAGCTGGACATCATCGCCCACCACGGCTTCGCCTCCTACTTCCTGACGGTCGCTCAGGTCGTCGACGACGTACGGGAGATGGGTATCCGGGTCGCCGCGCGCGGCTCCGGTGCGGGCTCCCTCGTCAACCATCTGCTCGGCATCGCGCACGCCGACCCGATCGAGCACGGGCTGCTGATGGAGCGCTTCCTGTCGAAGGAGCGGGTCGTGCTGCCCGACATCGACATCGACGTGGAGTCCGCGCGCCGCCTGGAGGTCTACCGCGCGATCATCGACCGGTTCGGCACCGAGCGGGTGGCGACCGTCGCCATGCCGGAGACGTACCGGGTACGCCATGCGATCCGGGACGTGGGCGCGGCCCTGTCCATGGACCCGGCCGACATCGACCGCATCGCCAAGTCCTTCCCGCACATCCGTGCCCGCGACGCCCGCGCGGCCCTGGCCGAACTGCCCGAACTGAGGCGGCTGGCCGGGGAGTCGAAGCGGGACGCCGAGCGGTACGACCGGCTGTGGGACCTGGTCGAGTCGCTCGACGCCCTGCCCCGCGGGGTCGCCATGCACCCGTGCGGGGTGCTGCTGTCCGACGCCTCCCTGCTCTCCCGTACGCCGGTCGTGCCGACCAGCGGCGAGGGGTTCCCGATGGCGCAGTTCGACAAGGACGACGTGGAGGACCTGGGGCTGCTCAAGCTCGATGTGCTGGGCGTGCGGATGCAGTCGGCGATGGCGCACGCGGTCGCCGAGGTGGAGCGGGCGACGGGGGAGCGGATCGATCTGGACGCGGTCGCGCAGGGCGATCCGGCGACTTATCGACTCATCCGCTCCACCGAGACGCTGGGCTGCTTCCAGATCGAGTCGCCGGGCCAGCGGGACCTGGTGGGGCGGCTCCAGCCGGCCGACTTCCACGACCTGGTCGTCGACATATCGCTGTTCCGGCCAGGACCGGTCGCCGCCGACATGGTGCGGCCGTTCATCGAGGCACGGCACGGACGGGCGCCGGTCCGCTACCCGCACCCGGACCTGGAGAAGCCGCTGCGCGACACCTACGGGGTCGTCGTCTTCCACGAGCAGATCATCGACATCGTCGCCATCATGACCGGCTGCGGGCGGGGCGTGGCGGACCAGGTGCGGCGCGGGTTGTCCGAGCCGGAGACGCAGGGCCGGATCCGGGTGTGGTTCGCCCGGCACGCGGCGGAGCGCGGATACGACGCAGAAACGATCCAGCGCACCTGGGAGATCGTCGAGGCGTTCGGTTCGTACGGCTTCTGCAAGGCGCACGCGGTGGCGTTCGCCGTACCGACGTACCAGTCGGCGTGGCTGAAGGCGCATCACCCGGCCGCCTTCTACGCCGGGCTGCTCACCCATGACCCCGGGATGTATCCGAAGCGGTTGCTGCTGGCGGACGCGCGACGGCGCGGGGTGCCGATCCTGCCGTTGGACGTGAACCGGTCCGGGGTCACCCATCGCATCGAACTGGTGTCTGAATCGGGCGGGTCGGCCACGCCCGAACGGGCTGCGTCCCGCGGGCGTTGGGGACTGCGGCTCGCCCTCTGTGACGTGCACGGCATCAGCGAGGCCGAGGCGGCACGGATCGCGGACGGACAGCCCTACGCCTCCCTGCTGGACTTCTGGGAGCGGGCCCGGCCCAGCAGGCCACTGGCCGGGCGGCTCGCTCAAGTGGGCGCGTTGGACGCGTTCGGCGCCAACCGCCGGGACCTGCAACTCCATCTGGCCGAGCTGCACCGGGGCGCCCGCAGCGGCGGCGGTGGCCAACTCCCTCTGGCCGGCGGCCGCAAGACCGCCTCCGCCGGGCTGCCCGACCTCACCTCGGCGGAACGGCTCAGCGCCGAACTGGGTGTGCTGTCCATGGACGCCTCGCGCAATCTGATGGACGACCACCGGGAGTTCCTGAGGGAGTTGGGCGTGGTTTCCGCGCGCCGGCTGCGGGAGACACCGCACGGCGAGACCGTACTGGTCGCGGGCGCCAAGGCGGCCACCCAGACCCCGCCGGTCCGCTCCGGCAAACGCGTCATCTTCACCACCCTGGACGACGGCACGGGCCTGGTCGACCTCGCCTTCTTCGACGACTCCCACGACGCCTGCGCGCACACCGTCTTCCACTCCTGGCTGCTGCTGGTGCGCGGGGTGGTGCAGCGGCGCGGCCCGCGCAGCCTCAGCGTGGTGGGCGCCGCAGCCTGGAACCTCGCCGAACTCGTCGAACTGCGCGCCGAGGGCGGGCTCGACCAGGTGGCGGCGCGGCTGGCGGAGCCCGCGCCACGGGCTGAGGCGGCCCCTTCGGCGCCCGGCCGGACCATCCGCATGGCCACGGGGTACGAGATGCACCCCTGGGCCGATCTGCGTCCCGCGGGCGAGGACCCGGCGGGGGGAAAGAAGTTGTGGCACCAGAGTCCGGGGAGTGCGGGATGACCATTCTCTGCGTACGTTTCCAGCTGCCTCCGATGTACGAGGCGGCCCTGCCGGGGCTGCTCGGGCTGCTGGAGGAGTTCACCCCGGTCGTCGAGGCGCTGCCGCCGGACGGGGCACTGGCCGATCTGCGGGGCGCCGAGCGGTACTTCGGCCGAAGCGCCGTCGACCTGGCGGCCGTGATCCGGGTCCGCGCCCTCGCGCTGTACGGCGTCGACTGCGCGATCGGCGCCGGGCCGGGCCCGCTGCTGGCCCGCATGGCGCTGCGGGACGCCCGGCCCGGGGTGACCGGGGCCGTCCCCGAAGGCCCGGACGGCGCCGCGGAGTTCCTTGCCGACCGGCCCGTCGGCGCGCTCCCCGGGGTCGGCGCGGCCACCGCCCGCACCCTGTGCGGGTACGGACTCGACACCCTGGGCCGGGTCGCCGCCGCACCGCTGTCCACGCTCCAGCGGCTGGTCGGCGCGAAGGCGGGCCGCGAGCTGCACGAGAAGGCGAACGGCATCGACCGCGGCCGGGTCGTCCCGAACGCGGTATCCCGCTCCCTCGTGGCCGAACACCCCTTCCCCCTCGACGAGTTGGACCCCGACCGACACCGTCGTGCGCTGCTCTCGGCCGCCGGTGAACTGGGCGCACGGCTGCGCGCCCTGGAGAAGGTCTGCCGCACCCTGACCCTCACCGTGCGCTACGCCGACCGCACCTCGACCACCCGCAGCCGCACCCTCAAGGAGCCGACCGCACACTCGCCGGCCCTGACGCGGGCCGCGTACGGCATGTACGAGGCCCTGGGTCTGCAACGCGCCCGGGTCCGCGCGCTCGTCCTGCGCGCGGAGGGCCTTGCCCCGGCCGAACAAGCCTCCTGGCAGCTCACCTTCGACGCGGTGGACGAGAAGGTCCGCCGGATCGAGGAGGTGGCCGACCGAGCACGAGCAAAGTTCGGCCCCCAAGCAGCCCTCCCCGCCACCCTGGCCTCCTGACCCACCCCCCGGGTCGGCGCCCCAAAGGAGCGCGGGGAACTGCGCACTCAACCACGACGCTGCCGCACCCGGGCGACGGCGTGACGTTTTACGGCGGGCGTCCGGGCCCCAAGGGGGCGCGGGGAACTGCGACGCTGCTGCACTCGGGTGACGGCGTGACGCTTCACGGCGTGTGGCCGACGTGGCCGCGAGGGCACGGTGGCGGGTTGGCGCCCTGAAGGGGCGCGGGGAACTGCGCGCTCAGCCACGACGCAGCCGCACTCGGGTGACGGCGTGACGCTTCACGGCGTGTGGCCGACGTGGCCGCGAGGGCACGGTGGCGGATTGGCGCCCTGAAGGGGCGCGGGGAACTGCGCGCTCAACCACGACGCAGCCGCACCCGGCGACGGCATGACGCCCCACGGTGGGTAGCTGACCCGACCGGGAGGGCACGGTGGGTCCGGGGTCCGACCGGACTGAGCCGCCGGTCGGACCCCGGAGGTCCGTTCAGTGACCGCGCCGGCCCCCCGCCGCGCGCCGCCGTACCGACAGGAACAGCGCCGCGGAGCCCAGCGACAGCACCGCCGCACCACCGGCCGCCAGATACGGCGTACCGCCGTCCGCCCCGGTCTCGGCCAGGTTCGCCGAGGCACCCGCGGCCTTGGGCTCGTTGGCCGAGGCGCCGCCCGCGGCCGTCGCCGGCTCCGCCGATGTGCCCGCGTCGTCGTCCCCGTGGCCATGGTGCTCGACCGTCGACTTGTCGGCACCGGCCGCGATCTGCTTCTCGGACGGCGCAGACCCACTCGGCGCAGACCCACTCGGCACGGACGTGTCGGCACCGCCGCCACCGCCACCGCCACCCGTCCCCGAACCCCCGCCGCTGCCACCGCCGTTCGCGCTCCCGCCGCCGAAGGTGACGTCGGAGCAGGAGTAGAACGCCTCCGGGCTGTCCGAGCGCTGCCAGATCGCGTACAGCAGCTGCCGGCCGGAGCGTTCGGGGAGCGTGCCGGAGAACGTGTAGAAGCCGCCCGAGGCCACCGGGTCGGTGGCCGTCGCGACCGGGTGCGCCAGGTCCAGGTCGGCCCAGGCGAGCGGCTTGGCCGGGTCGTAGCCCGGCTTGGTGAGGTAGACGTCGAACCTGCCCTTGTGCGGCGCTGTCACCCGGTACTTGAAGGTGTACGAGCCGCTGCGCACGCCCGTCGCGGGCCAGTCCGCGCGGGCCAGATCGAGCCCCTTGAACTCGTCGTTGTTCGCGCTGCACAGCCGGCCGTCCGGGATCAGCGCCTGGTGCCGGCCGCCCGCGTCGCCGATCCGGATGCCGTTCCAGTCGTAGAGCGCCTGGGTGCCGCCGGCCGCGACCGCCGCACGGCAGGCCGCAGAGCCGGGGCTCTCCGGTCCCTCCGCGTAGCACTGCGACACCCGGCTGACGGGGTCGCCCATCGAGCCGTGCGCGGCGGCCGGCGCGGCGGCGAGCGCGGTCAGGGCGAGCGGTGCCGCGCCGAGGACGGCGACGGCCGCGGCCGTACGGCGTGCGGGCACCTGGCGGCGTACGGGCATGGGGGAACTCCTACGGTCTTCGGGGGTGGGGTCGATCCCGCGGGGGGCGATCAGAAACTAGCCCGAAGAAACCGGGAAATCGCCTGCTGGAGGCGGTCGGGGGAGATCCTTATGGTCCGCTTAAGGGACTGCTCAGGCTGCGCTCAGGCAGGTACCGTGCGCGCCATGACCAACGACGCCGTCCGCCCCGCGCACGCCGCCGACGTACCGGCGGTCCGTGCCGTCACCGACGCGGCCTACCGCCCCTACATCGAGCGCATCGAGGTGGTGCCGCAGCCCATGGAGGCGGACCACGCGGCGAACGTCGCCCAGGGGAAGGTGTTCGTCACCGGCGATCCCGTCATCGGCCTGGTCGTGGTCGAGGCGCGCCCGGACCACCTCTTCCTCGACAGCATCGCCGTGCGTCCTGACGCGCACGGCCGGGGCGTCGGGCGCCGGCTGCTGCGATTCGTGGACGCACACGCGCGTGCGCGGCAACTGCCCGAGATCAGGCTCTACACGAACGCCCTGATGTGGGAGAACCGCAGGATCTACCCGAAGTACGGATACGAGGAGGTGGAGCGGCGCGTGGACGGCCCCTACGACCGCGTCCACTACCGCAAGCGGCTGGAGTGATGTGGGCCGCCGAACGGTCAGCCGTCCGGCCACCAGGTGCGGGCGATGTCCTCGCGGACCTCCCGGCGCCCCGCGGGGCGCGCCTCGGCTTCCTCGCGGACCCGGCGGGTGTCCGACTTCTTCAGGGGCTTCTGCACGGTCGCGCGGCGCATGGCTGCCTCCTTCGGGGCCTGCCGGAATCCGCGCTTCCGCGGTGGCGGGCCCTTGCGGCGAGGGTGGCTCATCGGCGGTGGTCTGTCAGTGGCGGCTGTCACGCCCGGACTGTCAGTGGCGGGTGTCACCCTGGGGGCATGACGGACGAGAGCGACCGCGGGACGGCGGCGGGCGTCGACTGGGACGCCGCCGCGACCTTCGACGACGAGCCGGACCACGGGCTGCGCGACCCCGAGGTGCGCGCGGCCTGGGCCGCCAGACTCCGCGCCTGGCTGCCCGGGCGCCCAGCCGACGTGCTCGACCTCGGCTGCGGCACCGGCAGCCTTGCGCTCCTCGCCGCCGAGCGGGGCCACCGCGTCACCGGCGTCGACCTGTCCCCGGCGATGGTGGACCTGGCCCGCGCCAAGACGGCGGGGCGCGACGCGGTGTTCCTGGTCGGCGACGCGGCCACGCCCCCGGTGGGGGAGTGGCGCTTCGACGCCGTCCTCGTCCGGCATGTGCTGTGGACGCTGCCCGGACCCGCCCGCGTGCTGCGGCACTGGAGCGGGCTGCTGCGGCCGGGCGGACGGCTGGTGCTGGTCGAGGGCGTGTGGGGGACGCTCTCCCCGGTCGGCATACCCGCCGCCCGGCTGACCGCGCTCCTGGAACCGCTCGTCTCCCAGGTGCGCGTGGACCCGCTGTCCCACGAGCCCGCGCTGTGGGGCGGCCCCGTGACGGACGAGCGGTACGCGGTGGTGGCGACGGTATGACCCGGGCCGGCGGCGGGTCAGGCCAGCAGCGCCTCGAAGTCTTCCGTACGGGCCAGCGCCTCCAGTTCGTCGAGCGCGGCCGCGGCGGCGGCCGCGGCCTCGGGATCCCGGCCGGCCAGCCCGCTCTGCGCGAACTCGTCCTCGTCCAGCCGTCGTACGTCCGTGCCGTCCGCGGAGCGCCACAGGTCCAGGTCGAGGTCTTCCACGACCAGCCGCGTGCCGGACAGCACGGCCGGCCGGGCGATGTCGCAGTACCAGCCCTTGAGCACGCCCGCCGGGTCGCGGACCTCCATCACCGCGTACCAGCGGTCCCGCCAGTAGTACTCGGTGAACACATCGCCCGGCGCGAAGCGCACGAAGCCGAAGTCACGGACCGTGCCGCCGGCGAAGGGGGCGCGCACCACGATCCGGGTGCCGTCGTCCCGCAGCAGCTCGGCCGGGTAACGGATCTTCGTACGACCGCCCTTGACCAGGACGACCTCCAACTGTCGGCCGGCGTCAGCCGAGTTCCCGGATATGGCGCACCTCCGTCGCACAGACCTGGTAACCGAACCATGTGTTGATCGCGAGCATCGGGCCGTTTCCGGCGTCGTTGCCGGTGAACGCCTCCGTGAGCCCGGCGGCGCGGGCACGGTGCAGGGAGTCGTTCTTGGCGAGCTTGGCCAGGCCGCGCCCCCGGAAGGCGCGCGCGGTGCCCGTCATCACGGTGCCGTAGCGGTGCCCGCCGTCCGTGCGGGCCGCGCTGAACGCGGCGGGGCGCCCGTCGACCAGCACCACCGAGGTCAGCTCCGGGCTGAACAGGGGGTGCCGCCAGGTCTCGTCGAGCCAGGCCCCGTAGTCCGTGAACTCGGTGTCCAGGTCGCTGGGCTCGTCCGCCATCGTCTCCGCGTCCAGCCGGAACAACGGGAGCGGGTCGTCGGCGAAGTCCGAGCCCTTGCGCAGTTCCACGCCCGGCGGCGGGTCCTGCAACGGGGGCAGCGTCGTATGCGCCAGATCCAGCCGCAGGAAGTGCGCGGAACGGCCCGCCCGGTAGCCGTGCCGTTCGGCGAAGGCGAAGTTGCCCGGCCCGTCCAGCACCCAGGCCAGCAGACGGCGCGCGCCCCGGTCCGCCAGATGCTCCTCGGCGACGCGCACCAGCAGCCCGCCCGCGCCGCGCCGGGTCCGCTCCGGGTCGACGTACGCGTTGACATAGCCCTGGCCCGGCTCCGGACTGTCGTAGGCGATGCCCACCTGGGCGGTGCCGATGATCTCGCCGTCCTCCTCCGCGACCAGCCTGCGCAGATGGGCTTCCGGGTGGGCGTGGGCGATGTCGTGGGCGACGGATTCCGGGGTGAACAGGACGAAGGGCAGAGCACGGTGCCGGACCCGGACGAAGCCGTCCAGGTCCGCACGCACGTCGGGGCGCAGATCGCGCACGAGCACAGTCATGGGGTCGCACGCTACGGGGGACCGGGACCCGGGTGCCCCTCATTTTCCGGCGGGTGCGGGAGAATCACGGCGTGACCTTGAAGATCCGCATCGACGACAGCGCACCGCCCTACGAGCAGGTGCGGGCCCAGATCTCGGAGCAGGCGCGGTCCGGGGTGCTGCCGGTGGGCTACCGGCTGCCGACCGTGCGCGGGCTGGCCGAGTCGCTGGGTCTGGCGGCGAACACCGTGGCCAAGGCGTACCGGGCGCTGGAGACGGACGGGGTGATCGAGACGCGGGGCCGCAACGGCACGTTCGTGGCGGCGGCCGGCTCGGCCGCGGCACGCGAGGCCGCGGCCGCCGCACAGACCTATGCGGAACGGGCCCGCCGTCTCGGCCTGGACGAGGCGGCGGCCCTGGCCGCGGTACGGGACGCGCTGCGTGCCGCCTACGGGGCGGGGTGAGGCGGAGCCGGTGGGCGGCCTGGGGCGCGCCGACGGGATGCGCGGGGGCACGCGGGGGCTCAGCCGTGTGTCGTCAGGGCGGGGGTGCGGGTGGTCGGCAGGCCGGCCCTGGCCGCCGTCGCGGCGAACGCCGTCGCGTCCCGCACCGCGGCTCCGCCGGGGTCGTTGTTGAAGTACGTGTAGACGTCCTCCGTGATGGACCAGGTGGTGGCGATGCGGTCGGTCCAGGTCTCCAGGGAGCGCCGGCCGTAGCGCGGCCAGGGGCGGGCGCGGCCCTGGTGGAAGCGGACGTAGCCCCAGTCCGCGGTGCGCCACAGCGGGGTGACCGGGTGGGCGAGGACATCGGCCCAGCACAGGGCGGCGCCCCGGCGCTCCAGGACCGCACGGGTGTCCGGCGTCCACCAGGAGTCGTGCCGTGGCTCGACCGCGACCCGGGTGCCGGAGGGGAAGCACGCCAGGCACGCGTCCAGGAGGTACGGGTCGGCGCGCAGGGTCGGCGGGAGTTGGAGCAGGACCGGGCCGAGGCGGTCGCCGAGGCCCGCCGCGCTGCCCATCAGCCGCCCCACCGGCTCCTGCGGGTCGCGCAGCCGTTTGATGTGGGTGAGGTAGCGGCTGGCCTTCACCGCGACCACGAAGTCCGCGGGTACGCGGTCCCGCCAGCGCTCGAAGTTCTCCCGTGTCGGCAGCCGGTAGAACGCGTTGTTGATCTCCACGGTGGCGAAGCGCGCGGCGTACTCCTCCAGCCACACCCGCATCGGCCGGCCGGCCGGATACAGCACGCCCCGCCAGTCCCGGTACTGCCACCCCGACGTACCGACGAACAAGGTCATACCCCCATCAAAACACCACCCTGACCCGGTAGGGGGGCGCCGGTGTGCCGGGGCCTCACCTGCGGCTTGTGGGACGGCTCCGCCCGTTGGGCCGCGGTCTTGCCCTGGCCCCGACCCCCGTGATGGCCCCGGGCGGGGCTTTCAGCTCTGGACCCTGGGGGCTCACAGGTACAGGCCTGCGTCCGATGACTCGCGGGCGCCCGGTACCGATGTCGGGGTCGTGCCGCGGCGCAGTGCGTACAGTTCGGCCAGCGTCGCGCCGTCGCGGCCGATGCCCTGCTCCGTGCCCAGCCAGGCCACCGCCTCCCCGTGGGTCAGCGGCCCCACCTCGATGCGGGCCAGACAGCGGCCGGGACGGACCACGGCGGGGTGCAGCCGTTCCAGGTCCTCGTTGGTGGTGACACCGACGAGCACGTTGCGGCCCTGGCCCAGCAGGCCGTCGGTCAGGTTGAGCAGCCGCGACAGCGCCTGGCCGGCCGTGTGCTTGGCCTCGCCGCGGATCAGTTCGTCGCAGTCCTCCAGCAGGAGCAGCCGCCAGCGGCCCTTGCCCGCCGCGTCCTCCTCGCCGATGGCGATGTCCATCAGATAGCCGACGTCGCCGAACAGCCGCTCCGGGTCCAGCACACAGTCGACCTGGCACCAGTCCCGCCAGGAGCGGGCCAGCGTGCGCAGCGCGGAGGTCTTGCCGGTGCCCGGCGGGCCGTGGAGCAGCAGCAGCCGGCCCGCGATGTCCTCGGGGGTCGTCTTCATCAGCCGGTCCATGGCCTCCGCCACCGGCGCCGTGTAGTTGGGCCGCACCTCCTCCCAGGTGCCCGCCGAGATCTGGCGGGTGGTGCGGTGCGGGCCGCGCCTCGGGGACACGTACCAAAAACCCATCGTCACGTTCTCCGGCTGCGGCTCGGGCTCGTCCGCCGCGCCGTCCGTGGCCCGTTCCAGGATCTCCTTCGCCAGCTCCGCGGTGGTCGCGGTCACCGTGACGTCGGCGCCCCGGTTCCAGCGCGAGACCAGCAGGGTCCAGCCGTCGCCCTCGGCGAGGGTCGCGCTGCGGTCCTCGTCCCGTGCGACGCGCAGCACCCGGGCGTCCCGCGGCAGCAGGGTCGCGCCGGAGCGGACCCGGTCGATGTTGACGGCGTGTGAGTACGGCTGCTCGCCCGTCGCGAAGCGGCCGAGGAACAGCGCGTCGACGACGTCGGACGGCGAGTCGGAGTCGTCGACGTTGAGCCGGATCGGCAGAGCGTCGTGTGGGTTCGCAGACATGCCGCCATGATCGGGCACACGGGCCCGGTGCGCACCCGGTTTCCGAAGTGGGCCCGGAGTGTCGGCCATGCGAACGATCCACCGATTCCTCCCCCGCGCCTCTACGGGGTGCGGCCCGGCCGGCACCGGAGCGCACGTTCCCCGGAGGCGCCGGCTGCCTCCGGGGAACGGGTGGTCCGATGGGCGCGTACCGGTGTTACGGCACGATCTTCAGGAGCTTGTTCGGCGAGCCGGTGCCCACGCTGGAGAGCACGTTGGAGGTGGCGCCGTTCACCAGGGCGGTGGCGACCTGGGCCGGGGTGGCCGAGGTGTGGCCCGCCAGGTAGACGGCCGCGGCACCCGCGACGTGCGGGGTGGCCATCGACGTGCCGGAGATGGTGTTGGTGGCGGTGTCGCTGGTGTTCCAGCCCGCCGTGATGGAGGAGCCGGGCGCGAACAGGTCGAGGATCGAGCCGTAGTTGGAGTAGCTGGCCTTGGCGTCGGAGCTGGTGGTGGCGCCGACCGTGATCGCCTCGCTCACCCGGGCGGGGGAGTACGAGGAGGCGTTGAGCCCGTTGTTGCCCGCGGCGACCGCGTAAGTGACGCCGCTGGATATGGAGTTGCGCACGGCCGCGTCCAGCGTGGACGAGGCGCCGCCACCGAGCGACATGTTGGCGACCGAGGGCCCGCTGTGGTTGGCGGTCACCCAGTCGATGCCCGCGATGACGCCGGCGGTGGTGCCCGAGCCGCTGTTGTTGAGCACGCGGACGGCGACGATCTTCGCCTTCTTGGCCACGCCGTAGGTGGAGCCCGCGATGGTGGTGGCCACATGGGTGCCGTGGCCGTTGCCGTCCTGGGCCGTGCTGTCGCCGTCCACCGCGTCGTAGCCGTAGGAGGCGCGACCGCTGATCTGGCTGTGTGTGATGCGTACGCCGGTGTCGATGACGTACGCGGTCACGCCGCTGCCCGCGCTGTCCGGGTAGGTGTAGGTGCCGGACAGTGGGAGCGAGGTCTGGTCGACGCGGTCCAGGCCCCAGGGGGCGTTGGACTGGGTGGTGTCGGTCAGCCGGACGGTCTGGTTCTGCTCCACGGAGGCGACCGCCGGGTCGGCGGCGAGTCTGGCGGCCGCGGCCGCCGAGAGGTTCGCGGTGTAGCCGTTCAGCGCCGCGCCGAACGTCTTCTTCACCGTGCCGCCGTACTCCTTGATCAGCCCCTTGCCGGTGCTCGACGTGGCCTTGAAACCGGCGGACTTCTTCAGGGTGACGATGTAACTGCCCTTCACCGCGGTGGGGGAGTCCGCGGCGAGCACCGTGCCGGTGGCGGGGGCGGCGTGCGCCGGGAGCGCGGTGAGCCCGCCCACGAGGGCGGCGGCGGCCACGCCGGTGAGGGCGGCGAGGCGGAACTTCTTGCTACGCAGTTGTGCCATTACGAGGGGGTCCTCCTCTTGGCGGAGCGCGTCCGGGTGCGGCGCGCTGCTGTGGGGGGTGCGGGCGGGATCGCCCGCACGGCCCTGGAACGTTGCGTTCCATCCCGGGGCTGAGTAAAGGGTGGGTCTGCTACGGGCGTAGATCAAGGGAGTTGACGAGCTGTCAACGAACCTGTCATGAACATGCAATCAAACGGGTAGTAACGAGCGGGGTCGATCGCGTCCGGACCTGAAAAGTATTGGCATGAACACTTCCAGTCAACACGCGTAGCTGGTACCAAAGTTGAGGCAGAGATCCTGCTAAAGGGAGGTTCCATGAGACGTTCCCGACTTACCGCGTATCTGACCTCGATACTTCTCGCGGTCGGCCTCGCCCTCACCGGGGCCGCCACGGCGCAGGCGTCCTCGACCGCGGCCGGCGGCTATGTGGCCCTCGGCGACTCCTACTCCTCCGGGGTCGGCGCGGGCAGTTACATCAGCTCCAGCGGCAGCTGCGACCGCAGCACCAAGGCGTACCCCTACCTGTGGAACGCCTACAACTCCCCCTCGTCCTTCGCCTTCAACGCCTGCTCCGGCGCCACCACGGACGACGTCCTCGCGACCCAGCTCGGCTCGCTCAACTCCACCACCGGCCTCGTGTCCATCACCGTCGGCGGCAACGACGCCGGTTTCGCCGACGTCATGACGACCTGTGTGCTCAGCGACGACAGCGGCTGCCTGTCCCGGATCAACACCGCCCGGTCCTATGTCGCCTCGACGCTGCCCGGCAAGCTCAACACCGTCTACTCGGCGATCAGGTCCAAGGCCCCGTCCGCCCGGGTCGTCGTCATCGGCTACCCCCGCTTCTACAAGCTGGGCACGTCGTGCGTCGGCCTCTCCGAGACCAAGCGGTCCGCGATCAACGACGCGTCCGACTACATGAACAGCGTCATCGCCCAGCGCGCCGCCGCCTACGGCTTCGTCTTCGGCGACGTCCGCACCACCTTCACCGGCCACGAGATCTGCTCCGGCAACTCCTGGCTGCACAGCGTGAACTGGCTGAACATCGGCGAGTCGTACCACCCCACCGCGGGCGGCCAGTCCCTCGGCTACCTGCCCGTGCTCAGCAACAACGCCTGATCCCTCAGGGCGTGTCGGACGGCGAGTCCGAAGCGGAGGCCCCGCCCGTCGGGGTCTCCGTCGCCGTGCACGTCAGCGAGAACGGCACGGCGTCGGACGTCGTGCGCACCGGAGCCCGTACCTGAACGCTGATCGCGTTCTCGGTCGTCCCGCTCCCGGCGGAGGCGGTCACCACCACCTTGTCCTGCCGCGTGAGCCCGCCGCCCGCCGGGAACGCCAGCGTCTGCCACCCCGGGTCCACGACCGACCCGCTCCTTGCGACCCACCGGTACTCCACCTGCGCGGGCAGCCGCCCCACGGTGAACGTCGCCGTGAACGCGGGCGCGTGCGCGGCCGGCGGCGGACAGGCCCCGGAATAGCGCGTATCGGCGCCGGTGAGGGTGACCCGCACCGACTGGGCGGGACGGGTGCCGGACGGGCTGGCGCTCGTTACGGGCGGAGTGTCCCGGGTGCCGGAACCGGTGCCGCCGCCCGGTGCCGGGGAGCCGGAAGCGCTCCCAGGGCCGCCGTCGCTCGCCGCGCCGCCGCCCCTGCCGCCGTCGCGGTTCAGCAGGGCGTACGTCAGCCCGGCCAGCCCGAGCGCCACGGCGAGCACGCCCGCCACCAGGACGACCACGGTACGACGGCCGCGCGCCGGGGCGGTCGCCGCCGGGGCCTGCGTGCCCTCGGAGCGGACCGGCATCGGCCCGTTCACGTCCGGCCGGACCGGCCGGGTCGTGGCCGTCGGTGCGTACGCCGTGCCGGGGCGCGGCATGCCGCCCGCCGCGACGAGCCGCAGCCGATGCTCTGCCAGATCCGCCGGCAGCCGTTCGGCGGGATCCTTGCGCAGCAGCCCCTCGACGACCGGGGCCAGCGGACCCGCACGGCGCATCGCCGGCATCTCCTCGTCGACCACCGCGCGCAGGGTGCTCAGCGGGGTGTCGTGCCGGAACGGCGAGACGCCCTCGACCGCCGAGTACAGCAGCACACCCAGGGACCACAGGTCCGACTCGGGCCCCGGGGTGCGCCCCAACGCCCGCTCCGGAGCGAGGAATTCGGGGGAGCCGACCATCTCACCGGTCATGGTCAGCGCGGAGCTGCCCTCCACGGTGGCGATGCCGAAGTCGGTGAGCACCACCCGGCCCTCGCTCCCCAGCAGCACATTGCCGGGCTTCACGTCCCGGTGCAGCACCCCGGCTTCGTGGGCGGCGCGCAGCGCGGCCAGCACCTCGGCGCCGATCCGCGCGGCGCGCTGCGGCGGCAGCGGGCCCTGTGCCGCCAGCCGGTCGGCGAGCGACGGGCCCCGGACCAACTCCATGACGATCCACGGCCGGCCGCCCTCCACCGCCACGTCGTACACCGTCACCACATTGCGGTGCGCGACCCGGGCCGCCGCCCACGCCTCGCGCTCCAGCCGGGCGTACATCCGCTCCACGTCCGTGTCCGGCAGCCCGGCCGGGGCCCGCACCTCCTTGACCGCCACCTCGCGGTGCAGCACCTCGTCGCGCGCCCGCCACACGGTCCCCATGCCGCCCTCGCCGAGCGGGGCCAGCAGACGGTAACGGCCCGCGATCACAGGTTCGTTGCCCGGTTCTTCCGACACGGGTGCCCCCTCACGCCCACTCGCGTGACGTCTTGACGAAGCAGCTCATCCGAACGCGGACGCCGTCCCCCTGAGCACCAGTCCGATGCCCAGGACCACGACGCCGAGCGCGGACGCCAGGGGCACGGTCCGACGCACCAGGGAGGTCACCGGATGGGTGGTCCAGCGGGGCCGTCCGTCGAGCACCCGGGTCATTCCCGTACCCAGCCTGACGACCGCGAACCCGGCCGCGGTCAGCGTCAGGGCCAGTCCGGTCCCGTATCCGACGACGAGGAGCAGCCCGAACCCGGCGTGCCCGAGCGCGGCGGCGCCGACGAGCACCACCACCGCGGACGGGCTGGGCACGAGTCCGCCCGCGAAGCCGAGCAGGATCGTGCCGCGGAGCGTGGGGGCGGTGGGGTGCGTGTGGGCGGAACCGCCGTGCGTGTGCTCGACGGTGTGCTTGGCGGCGGTCTCGGTGTTCTCGGTGTTCTCGGCGGTGTCGGTGATGTGACGGCGGTCGTGGTGGCGGAGGCGACCGTGCGGGTGCGGGTGCGGGTGCGGGTGCCGGGCCGTGGCCGGGTGGCGGTGGCCGCGCCAGGTCCGGCGTACGAGGCTCGTGCCCGCCAGCATCACCAGGGCTCCGCTCGCCATGCCCAGCCAGGCGATCACCGAGGGCGCCGCCGCGGAGCCCGCGGTGACGAGCAGGCCGAGGGCGACCACGCCGAGGGTGTGGGTGACCGTCACCGAGGCCGCCAGCGGCAGCACGTCCCGCAGCCGGGCCCGGCCGCCCCGGGCCGCCGCCGCGGCGGCCATCAGCGTCTTGCCGTGGCCCGGGGCGAGGGCGTGCAGCGCGCCGAGCCCGGCCGCGACCACCAGCGCCACAAGGACGAAGCCCGCGGTCGGCCGGTGCCGGGCGACGAGGCCGTCCAGGGCACGGGTCCAGCGATCGGCGCCGCGGGGCAGCACGGTCGCGGCGGGCGCGTCCCGGTGCTGCCCGGCGAGCGCGGGACCGCCGGGCCGCACCCGTACGGCAGCGCCGCGCGTGTCGGCGGGGGAGGACAGCAACGCCCGCGGATAGCTGGTGAGTTCGTGCGAGACCGAGCGCTCGGGCACATCGGTCGCGGTGAGCGTCATGCGGTCGCCGCGCGCCGTGATCTCCCGCCAGCCCGGCCCGGTGTCCGTGCCCGCGGCCCGGAAGCCGATCGCGACGGAGCGGCCCTCGGGCAGCGGGGCGGTGAACCGGCACTCCACACGCAGCGTGTCGAGCCCGGCCTGTCCCGGACGCCGCGCCGCGTGACTGCGCTCGACGGACAGCGCGGTCCGGCGGCCCGCCACGGTGAGCGCACTGCCCACGGCGGCGTCGGCACACCGGCTGCGCGCCCAACCGGCCGTGCCCAGCCGCCGGATGTCCGGCCCGGCCTGGGCGGCGGGAATCTCGGCGAGATCTTCGACGTGGTCGACGCGGAGCAGCCCGAGGGCCGCGACGAGACCGTCGTAGCGGTTGACGGTGAAGTTGCCGAGCGGGTGCGCCCCGGCCCGCGCGGCCGGGACCAGCACGACCGCGCAGGCCGCCGTGAACACGGCAGCGAAGGCGGCGAACGGATGACGGAGCCTCACTCGGCCGCCTCCGCACCGCGCAGCGCCGCCCGGGCCCCGGCCGCGCCGAGCGGCGAGAAGCCGGGGTTCAGCCGCAGGGCCGCGGTGAGCGAGGCACGGCCCTTACGCCGGTCCCCGACGGCCAGTTCGATCATCCCGCGGTGATGGAGGAAGGAGGCGTTGCGGTACCCGGTGGCCGTGGCCCGCCGGGCGTACGGCAGCGCCTCCCGGTCCCGGCCGTTGACATGCAGGGCCCAGGCGAGGGCGTCCGCGGTGTGCACGCTGCGCCGGCGGGCCCACTCGGCGCGCGCCGCGCGCAGGGCGGCGGCCCGGTCGCCGTGGTCGGCGGCGGCCAGCGCGGTGTCCAGATCGGCGTCGACACCGCCCGCGCGGGCGAGGGCCGTCCACGCGCCGACGAGGGCGTACTGGTCACGCGCCCTGGCCGCGTCGCCGGGCGCGCCGCGTGCCTCGTACAGCTCGCCCAGCTCGACCAGCGGGCCGGGCAGCGGGGACCGGGCGACGACGGCCTCCAGGCCCCGGACCGCGGCGGCCCGGTCGCCGCTCGCCGCCTGCGCGCGGGCCCGCCCCTCCAGGGCGGGCAGATAGGTCTCGTCGGCGGCGAGCGCACGGGCGTAGTGGGCCAGGGCGGTCTTGTAGTCGCCCTGGTTCCAGGCGAGGTGGCCGAGCTGGGTGGCGACGTACGCCACGTCCCCGGGCGCGACGGCGCCGGCCAGCGCACGCTCCAGCACCCGCCGGGCCGTGCCGACGTCACCGCGCAGCTCGCGCACATAGGCGTACCGGGTGAAGACCGGCACCCCGGGACGCCGCTCGTCCGCGGTGTCGGCGGCCCGGGACGCCTCCTCGTACCGGCCGAGTTCGACCAGGGCGTCGATACGGGAGCACAGGGCGCGCTCGCTGTAGGGGTTGCGCGCCAGCGCACGGTCCGCGTGGCGGAGTGCGGCCGTGAAGTCGTGCCGGGCGGCGGCGAGCGCGGCGCGTCCGGCGAGCGCCTGGTCGTTGTCCGGGGCCAGCTGCAGGGACCGTCCCAGGGCCCGGTCGGCCTGCGGGTACCGGGACGGGTCGCCCTGCACGCGGGCCTGTTCGACGTACGCGAGTCCGAGGACGGCCCAGCCCGCGAAGTCCCGCGGCTGCGCCCGCAGATGCGCCTGCAGCGCGGCGACGCCCGCCGCGAGGTCGCCGCCGCTCAGCAGGCCGGGGGAGACGGCAGCGGTCGAGACCGCGGCTGCCGGGGCGGACGCCCCGCCCCGCACGGCGACGGCACCGCCGGTGAGCGCGACGGCCAGCAGCACCGCGCAACCGGCGGTCCGTGCCCGCCGCCACCGCCGCTCGGCAGCCGCCACCCGCCGCACGGCGGCGACCCGCTCGTCACCGGCGACACCCGGCGGAATGTCAGCGGCCCCACCGGCGACGTCGACCGGCGCCTTCCTCCCCGGGCCCGGCCCGTCCCCGGACGGGGTGGGCCGGGACCTCGGCGTGCCGGCGCGGGGCGGGCACGCCTCCTTGGCAGCGAGCGCCCCGCCTGCCACCGTGCCCGGCGCGCCCGTGTCCTGCGCCGTACGGGGCGTGGGCGCCTCCAGCCGCGAACCCGCCTGGTCGCCCACGACATCCACCGAGGCGACACCGCCGACCCCCGGGCCCTCCGCCCCGCCATCGACGAAGTGCTTCCTCGGCCCCGACCCGCCCCCGGGTAGTTCGTTCGCTGGTCCCGGCCCGTCCCCGGGGAGGTTGTTCTCCGGTCCGGGCTCGTCCCCGCGGAGTTCGTTCTCCGGTCCCGGCCCGGCCGCGGGGAGGTTGTGCCCCGGCTCGGTGTCGTTCGCGGGGCCGTGGGGTTTCGGCCGCACCCGCTGATCGGCGACGTCAGCCGCGCCCCGCTGTGCGCCGGGCTCCGCGTCTGGTCCCTCGGGGACGTTGTTGCCCGGCCCGCCCTCGGCGAGTTCGTTCTCCGGTCCCGGCCCGCCATCGGCGAGTTCGTTCCCCGGTCCCGGCCCGTCCCCGGGGAGGTTGTTCTCCGGTCCCGGCCCGCCATCGGCGAGTTCGTTCCCCGGTCCCGGCCCGTCCCCGGGGAGGTTGTTCTCCGGTCCGGGCTCGTCCCCGCGGAGTTCCTGCCCCGGTCCCGGCCCGCCCTCGGGGAGGTTGCTCTCTGGTCCCGGCCCGTCCTCGGCGAGTTCGTTCTCCGGTCCCGGCCCGGCCTCGGGGAGGTTGTGCCCCGGCTCGGTCTTGTTCGCTGGGGCGTTGGGCTCCGGCCGCACCCGCGGGCCGGCGACGTCAGCCGCGTCCCGCTGCCCGCCGGGTTCCTCGGGGATGTGGTTGCCCGGCCCGCCATCGGCGAGTTCGTTCTCCGGTCCCGGCCCGTCCCCGGGGAAGTCGTGCTCCGGCTCGGTCTCGTGTGCGGGGTGGGCGGGTACCGGCCTCTGTTCGGGGGTGTTCGGTGGTTGGCCGGCCGGTTCGGTGTCGTGGGTTCGCGGGGGCATGCCCTCTCCTGGGTCGCCTGGGCGGGTGGTCGTGCGGTGGAGGTGGCGCGGCCCGCGCCGTGGGGGAGACGGGGATGCGGGCCGCGCCGGTCGGTGGGACGCGCCGGCGGGCTCAGTACGGGCGCTGCAGCCGGCGGCGCCACCACGCCAGGGCGGTGCCGATCAGCAGGACCCCGGCCGCGCCCGAAGCCGCGGAGGCGGCGATCAGCACCCTGTCGCCGGAGCCGGCGGACGAACCGGCAGGGCGCAGCGCGTCCCCGAGCCCGCTGCGGACGTCGGCGCCTTCGGTGGTGCCCTTGGCGAGCGCGCCGCGCGAACCGGCCGTCGGCTGGGCCACGTACGGGAAGTGCTCCTCGAACTTCTTGTCGTTCGCGTCCACCGCGTCGCCGAGGTCGTTCTTGGCGCCGACCAGTTCGCCCTCGACCACCTGGAGGGCGGCGTCGATCACGTCGTCGGTCAGCCTGCGGCCGTTCGGGAACCCCGCGTTGTCGCCGTCGAGCACGCCCAGCGGTTTGGGGTGCGCGCTCGGCTTGACGGAGGTGTTCAGGCGCAGTTCCTCCGCCGGGCGCACATGCGGCGGCCGGTTGAGCCCGTCGACGCCCTTCAGAAAGACGTCGACCAGGTCGTTGCGGGGCTCGGCGGGCGCCGGGATCTTGTAGATCGCCTCGATGAGCTTCGGCAGCTCCGGATTGGTGACGTTCTTCAGGAACTGCGCGTCGTCCCAGGGCGCGGAGGCGTTGAACTTGTCCTTGTCCTTCTGCGGGTTGACGACCTCGTTGACGAGCGGGTTGCCGAGCCGCGACACCTGTGTGTAGTAGCCCTGCGCGTTCCTGCGCTGGGTCGTCGACCAGATGCCGACGACCGGCTGCTCGGCCGACTCGCGGATCAGGTCGTTCGGCACCTGGAGGGCGATCGTGTTGACGTTGTAGCCCTTGAGGGTGTCCCGGCCGACCTCGGACAGGTTCCCGCCGTACAGCAGGTCGAAGACGCGCAGGTCCAGGAAGAACGGGTCGTCCGCCTGCCCGGCGAAGGTCCGGGTGCCGCCCGCCGTCCGGTGGATCGCCTGCGCGCGCAGCGTGCCGTAGTCCGGCATCGAGGCCCTGCCCACGTTGGACGGCGCGACCGGCACGTCGTCCGCGAGCTTCGTCCGCGACACCACGTGCTGGTCCTTCAGCCGGACCAGATCGACGTCATAGGTCTGGGTGATGTTCAGGTCCGGGTCGTCGGGGCTGGTGACCGGGCCCGTGTTGTACAGGAACGTGTCCCCGTCCTTGCGGTGCGTGGTGAACGTGTAGCGGAACAGCAGCTCGCCCTGCGCATCACCGTTGTTGTCGATGTGGAGGTCGTACTGGGCGTCGTCCGCGAACGTGTAGAAGTTCGGTCCGCCCGCCGGCTCCTCGAACGGGATCCAGTTGGCGATGATCGTGGTCGTGTCCGGTGCGTCCGGGCTGACGAACGCGTACACGTCCGTGTTGTCGTACTGCGGGGCTCCCGAGATCAGCGGGGCCTCCCGGTGGGAGGAGGCGGAGGCCGCCCCCGGTTCCAGCACGGCCACACCGGCGGCTGTGAGCCCCCCGGCGGCCAGCGCACCACAGAGGAGGGTGGCGAGACCCGAACGTCCCGCGGCCCTCCTGGAGATGAGAGGAGTCATGCCGTCCGTTCCTCCGTGCCGACTTGCCTGACGTCCGGGGATTCGGAGACGGCGCCGGGCCGGATTGGCCGGCCGCGATTTTTTCTTCCTCCCTGCGCGACCCGCGTTTTCGGGCGGCTGATCCGTAACACCGTCCGGAGGTGCGTTCGGTGCGAATACCTGGTGTGACGGGACGGTCCGGCTGCGGACGGCGAGAGGGGGACGCGGTGGAGGCGGACGAGCTTCTGCTGCTCGTGGCGGGCGGCGACCAGCGGGCCTTCGAGGACCTGTACGGGCTGGTGTCCGGGCCCGTGTACGGCCTGGTGCGGCGGGTGGTGCGCGACCCGGCCCAGTCGGAGGAGGTGGCCCAGGAGGTGCTGCTCGAACTGTGGCGCTCCGCGGCGCGCTTCGACCCCGCCCGGGGCAGTGCCCTGTCCTGGATCCTCACCCTCGCCCACCGCCGCGCCGTGGACCGGGTGCGCAGCGCCCGCGCGGCCGGCGAACGCGAGGAGCGCGAGGCCCGCCGCGCCCACCACCCGGCCTTCGACCAGGTGTCCGAGGAGGTGGAGGCGGGCCTGGAACGCGAGTGGGTGCGCCACTGCCTGGACCGGCTCACCGCCCTGCAACGGCAGTCCGTCACCCTCGCCTACTACGACGGCTACACATACCGTGAGGTGGCCGAGCGGCTTTCGCTGCCGCTGGGCACGGTGAAGACGCGGATGCGCGACGGACTGACCCGGCTGCGCGAGTGCCTGGGAGGTGCCGCATGAACGCCCTCGGCCGGGTGCTGCGCCGCGAGGACCCGCACTCGCTGGCCGCCCCCTATGCGCTCGACGCCCTGGAACCGGGCGAGCGGCGCCGCTTCGAGAAGCACCTCGGCGGCTGCGAGCGCTGCGCCACCGAGGTCCGGGCGCTGGCCGAGGACGCGGTGCGGCTCGCCTGGTCCACGGCCGCCCCGGCGCCGGTCGCGCTGCGCGCGCGGGTACTGGCCGCCGTGCGCACGACCCCGCAGGAGCCGGCCCGCGGGCAAGAGCGCACACCGCAGTTGCCGCCGCACGTCTGGGGCACCCAGCCCCCGCCGGCACGCACCCGTACGCCCCGAATGCGCCCCCTGTTCGTTCCGCTCGCCACGGCGACCGCCGCCGCGGCGCTCGTCGTCGCCGGGCTCTTCGCGGTCCAGGCGGGCCGGACCCAGGACCGGCTGGACGCCGAGCGGGCCCAGGCACGCGAGATCGCGCAGGTGCTCGCCGCCCCGGACGCCCGGGCCACCAGCAGCAAGGATGCCCGTGGCCGCGGTATCGCGGTGATCGCCTCCGCGGCCGAGGGACGGGCCGTCGTCACCCTCGGCGGGTACGACGCTCCGCCCGGCGGGCGCGTGCACCAACTGTGGCTCATGCGCCCGGATGTGCGACCGCGCTCCCTCGGGCTCCTCGACGGCGACACGCCCCTGATCGCGACCGGGCTCGGCACCTCCGCGACGTCACTCGCCGTCACCGTCGAGCCCGCGGGCGGCTCCGCGCAGCCCACCAGTCAGCCGATTGCGCAACTCGCCCTGAAATCGGTCGGATTCGGAGAGTAATCGTCAACCTCCTTGCGGCGAAGGTGAATCCTGCGGGCCAGATACCCGAGTGCCCGGATGGGGCGATAGGGTTACTCTGCCCGCGCCGGGTGGACTCGTTACGGGTGGGGAGTGACATGGAGCAGATAACAGTGCGCAGCAGGGCGAGGGTCCCTGCGATCACCTGCGGGAGCAGCGCGACCAGTTCGCGCCTCGACCGCCATCTTTCGGTGCTGTCGGGGCCCGCCATACCGCAGCAGAAGACGGTCGAGGCGACATCGCTGATGCGCGAGCTGACCGCGCGTGACACCACGCACGAGCGCAGCGACCGGGACACGCGGGTGCGCCGTGTGTCGCTCTTCGCGCCACTGCGCCGGCTGCGCCGGTCGCTGTTCGGCGGCAACAGGCACTGACCGAAGGGCCCGTGCTCGGGCGGCCCTGCCGTCCAGGCGCCATGCTGCGATCCGGTCGTCCGTCATCCCCACGGCACGCAGCGGCGCCGCGGTGCGCCGCCCGAGCGCCCGCCGTCCCCCATCCACGCCCGTCCCCGCCCGGCATCGATGGGGGACGCCGCCGTCCCCGGCACCACCGCCACCTCACTCCCCACCCCGCTCAGCCCACGCCCGACCGGCGCCGGCTGCCGCCGCCTTCAGCCGACCGAGCACCGCACCCAGCCCGTGACCGCCGTTGGCGACCCGGCCGCCCGCCTCCACAGCGGCCCGCGTCCGACGGCTTCGTCAACCTCGCGCGGCTGCGCGACCCCGCCGTGCACGCCGAGCTGCGCCGGGCGGGTGATCCACAGCGATGTCTTCAGCGACCGCGGAGCCGACCTCACGCCTTGGTGCGGCGCTTTGTGCACCGCCTGACGGTTCACCGCTCGCCGCGTGCGTACCGGCGCACGGCGAGCGGCAGGGACACCGCGACCAGGACGGCGCTCCACGCCAGCGAACCGGCCACCGGATGCGCCACCGGCCAGGCGGCGCCCTCCGGTACGGGCGCGTTGCCGAACAGGTCGCGCAGCGCGGCGGTCACCGCGCTGATCGGGTTCCACTCGGCGAGCGTGCGCAGCCAGCCGGGCAGATTGCCGGTCGGGATGTAGGCGTTCGACAGCAGGGGAAGCACGAAGGTCGAGGCGCCGAGCTGCCCCGCGGCCTCCTCGCTCCGGGTGAGCAGTCCGAGGAGGATCCCGACGCTCGTGCAGGCGAACCGGAACAGCATCAACAGGCCCACCGCGCCGAGCGCCCCGCCCGCCGACCCCTCGACGCGCCAGCCCACGGCGAGGCCGACCAGCAGCAACGGCACCGTCCCGAGCGCGGAGACGACCAGGTCGGCGACGGCCTGGCCGAGCGGCACGGCGGACCGGCTCACCGGCATCGTACGGAACCGGTTGATCACCCCGCGATGCGCGTCCTGGGCGGCCTGGAACATCCCGGTCATGATCCCGCCCGCCGCGGTCGCCACCAGCAGCCCGGGGACCAGGAAGGACCGGTACTCCCGGCCGGGCATCGCGAGGGCGCTGCCGAAGACATATCCGAAGAAGAGCAGCATGTTCACCGGCATGATCTGGCTCAGGACGGTGATGCCCGGGCTGTTGCGGACCCGGCGCAGCTGCCGGCCCACCATCGCGGCACCGTCGTACGCCCATGCGCTCATGCCGCGGCCTCCTCGCGGTCGGTGGCCCCGCCTTCCGGGGTGCCGGCGGTCCCGGTACCGGCGCTCGCGCCGGTCAGCCGGAGGAAGACATCGTCGAGGGTCGGCGGGCGCAGGCTGACGTCCAGCAACGGCACGCCCGCCGCGTCGAGTTCACGCACCAGACGGGGCAGGGTCAGGGTGGGGTCGGTGGTGACCGCGCCGACGGACCGCCGTTCGTGGTCGAACGACGGTTCCCGGCCGGTGAGCCGGTCGAGGACGCCGGCCGCCCGCGGCAGCGCGTCGGCGTGGGCGACGACGGCCTCCGCGTAGGAGCCGATGAGGGACTTGAGTTCGGCCGGCGAACCGGTGTGCGCGACGCGGCCCCGGTCCAGCAGGGCGATGTCGTCGGCGAGTTGGTCCGCCTCCTCCAGATACTGGGTGGTCAGCAGCACGGTCGTGCCCTCGGCCGTCAGTTCGCGTACCGTGTCCCGGATCCGGTTGCGGCCGACCGGGTCCAGACCGGTGCTGGGCTCGTCCAGGAAGAGCACGTCGGGGCGGCGCACCAGGCTCGCCGCGAGGTCCAGCCGGCGCCGCATACCGCCCGAGTAGGTGGCGGCCCGCCGGTCCGCGGCCTCCGTCAGACCGAAGCGTTCCAGCAGGTACGCGGCCCGCTCGGCCGGGCCGCGTACCCGGTGCAGACGGGCGAACAGCCGCAGGTTCTGCCGCCCGGTGAGGTCCCCGTCGATCGACGCGTACTGACCGGTGACGGCGATCCGGCGCCGCACCGCCGCGGCCTCGCGCACCAGGTCGTACCCCGCGATCCGGGCCGAGCCCGCGTCGGGCCGCAGCAGCGTGGTCAGCAGCCGCACGGCCGTCGTCTTCCCGGCCCCGTTCGGGCCGAGCAGCCCGCAGACCGTGCCCCGTGCGACGGCCAGATCCAGTCCGCGCAGGGCGTGCACGGCGCCGAAGCGCCGCTCCAGACCCTCACTAAGTACAGCGTACGTAGTAGTCATGGGTCGACCATAGCGCACTACGTACGGTGTACGGAACTAGGATGGCGGGCGAGGTGATGATCCATGGCAGGCCGAGCGGCCGTCCCCGAAGTGATCTGGGCCCGCCCCGAGCGCACGGGCCGCGGCCCCAAGCCGGCGTACGCCCGCGCCGACATCGCGGCGGCGGCCGTGCGGATCGCCGACGCCGACGGTCTCGACGCGGTCTCGATGCGGCGCGTGGCGGCCGAACTGGGCTGCGGCACCATGTCGCTGTACAACTACGTCCCCCGCAAGGAGGACCTGTACGAGCTGATGGTGGACGCGGTCGGCGGCGAACACGAACTGTGGGCGCCGAGCGGTGACTGGCGCGCGGACATGGGCCGGGTGGCGCGGCAGACGCGTGCCCTGATGCACCGGCATCCGTGGCTGCCGCGGCTGATGTCACCGGTGTACGGCTTCAGCCCGAACGCGCTGCGCTACATCGAGCACTGCCTGGCCTGTCTGGAGCCGCTGGAGGCGCCCTACGGCACGAAACTGGAACTCTTCGCGATGCTCAACGGTGTCGTGACGACGTACGTCAGGAACGAGCTGGAGACCGCCGAGCGCACCCGCGCCCTGCCCTGGACGGAGGAGCAGGAGAACGCGGCCCGCACCGCCTATCTCGGCGGCCGGCTCGCCTCGGGCGCGTACCCGCACCTGGCGGCGGCGTTCACGGAGGATGCCGGGCCGGTCGATCCGGAGGCCTTCTTCGAACGGACCCTGGACCGCATCCTCGACGCCTTCATCCCGCCGACGGCGCCCTAGAACGGCACGGGCCGGCCGTCACAGCAGCGCGAACTGCCCCTCCGGGCCCTCCTCGTGATGGTCGAGGACCGACGCCGGACGGCGGGACGAGGCCGGTGGCGGAAGGACGGCCGCCGCACGCAGCTCGGCGGCCGTGATCGGCGACCCCACGGTCAGCTCGGCCTGTTCGGGCCCCAGTTCGGCGAGCAGGGTGAGGACGGTGATCAGTTCGAGCAGTTCCGACGTCCAGGACTGCGGCCAGGTCGCGGGGCGGACGGCCGCCAGGGTGCCGGGCTCCGGCTGCGCCGTCCGCGCGGTGAACCACTGCTCCAGCACCCGGACCCCGGCCACCTCGAAGTCCCAGGCCGCGGGCGGCACCGGGGCGACGCGGCCCTCGTCGAGATGAAGACATTCCTCGTCGCGGTCGTAGCGGACGGCGAGGGGGCGCGGCGGGAGCGGGGCGCGGACGTAGGGGCGGCGGCCACCGGGGAGCTTGGGGCGCTCGCCGTCGCGGCGCATCAGCCACAGCAGCCGGCGGCCCAACCGCACGCCCCGCGACCACAGTTCCGCATCCCGTGTGAGCGGCACCGCCGGGCCCGGCCGGGCCGCCGCCAGGGTCCAGGCCAGCAGGTCCAGGGGGCTGGGGGTCGACCCCAGGCCGGCGCCCAGGTGTTCCAGCAGGCCGGGCGCCAGATTCGGTTCCCGGCCGCCGGGCCGCCGGTACAGCGGGCGGATCCGGCCGGGGCGCAGGGCCGGCAGCAGCGACGTGGCCAGCAGCACCGGGCCCGGGCCCTCCGCGGCCGTCTCCACGGCGAACACCTGGTGCGCGTCGGCCACCCGCCACAGCTCCGGGCGGGCCGCGTCGATCAGCCGGTGGTCGGGGATCAGCCACTGCTCGTCGAAGGGCGCGGCCAGCACCCGGACCGGCTCCGGGCACGGGCCCGCCGCCCGGGCCAGCCGCTCCGTGCCGCTGCCCTGGCCGGGCAGCTGGCCGACGGCCGAGTGCAGGGTGCGCGCCCGGGTCGGTTCGAACAGGGCCTCCCGGTCCGGGCCCTCGGCCTTCATCAGAGCGTCCCAACGGGCCTTCAAGGACGCCGCGTCGGGGGCCGCCGGCCACCCCCGGCCGAGCCGAGGCGGTGCGACGGACCACGGCATGAGGTCCGCAAGCAGCGGAGCGTCGTCGTACGTCACGCTGGGCATAGTACGACCTCCCTCCAAAGGCCCACGGGCCCCTGCACGCACCACCGGCGCCAGGCCGCCCCGCAGGGGGCGCGGGGAACTGCGCGCCCAGCCACGCCGAGACCCGCACTGACGGCGTCGGGTCGCCCCGTAGGGGGGGCGCGGGGAACTGCGCGATCAGCCACGACGAGTCCCGCACCCGGCCATGAGCCTGCCGCGCTACGGCGCCCGCCCGGCCCGGGCCGACCCGACGGCGCCAGGTGGCCCCGCAGGGGGCGCGGGGAACTGCGCGCCCAGCCACGACGAGTCCCGCACCCGGCCACGAGCCTGGCGCGCTACGGCGCCCGCCCCGGCCGACCCGACGGCGCCAGGTGGCCCCGCAGGGGGCGCGGGGAACTGCGCGCCCAGCCACGACGAGTCCCGCACCCGGCCACGAGCCTGGCGCGTACG
>NZ_JBIWKB010000023.1:67889-90740 GCF_044765425.1 Streptomyces sp. NPDC102462
CGCTACGGCGCCCGCCCCGGGCCGACCCGACGGCGCCAGGTGGCCCCGCAGGGGGCGCGGGGAACTGCGCGCCCAGCCACGACGAGTCCCGCACCCGGCCACCGGCTTGTCGCACAACGGCGCCCACCCGCCCCGGGCCAACCCGACGGAGTCAGCTCGCGCTCAGCCACGACGAGTCCCGCACCCGGCCACCGGCTTGTCGCACAACGGCGCCCACCCGCCCCGGGCCGACCCGACGGAGTCAGCTCGCTCAGCCACGCCGAGACCCGCACCCGGCCACCGGCCTGCCGCACCACGGCGCCCACAAGCCCAGCCAAACCGACGGAGTCACTCCGCGAGGGTCACCGTGAAGGAGAACCGGTCCCCGCGGTAGTGGATGACCGCCACGTCCAGCACCCGGCCCGCCGCGTCGTAGCTCACGCCCGTGTAGTGCAGGATCGGGCTGAGCAGCGGCACCTGGAGCAGCCGTGCCGTCTCCGGGTCGGCGAGCCGGGCCTCGACGGTGTCCGTGATGCGGGCGATGTCCGCGCCCACGACGTCCCGCAGCACCTTCGTCATCGGCGAGCGGACCAGGTCCTGCGGGTCGATGCGCCGGGCCAGCGCGGGACGGACGTAGTTGCGGGCGTGGTTGGTCGGCTCACCGCTCTCCTCGTCGCGGCGCAGCCGGTGGTACGTCGCCACCTCGGCCAGGTCGGGGAAGTACTCGGCGAGTTGGGCCGGCACCGCCGTCCGGCCCCGGTCCAGCAGTTCGGTCGTCATCCCGGACTGCTGGGCCACGATCGCGTCCACCGAGCCGAACAGCCGCACCGGGGTGCCGCGCCGGGCGGCGGGCTCGATGAAGGTGCCGCGCCGCCGGTGCCGGCTGATCAGCCCCTCGTCCTCCAGTTCCTTCAGCGCCTGCCGCATGGTCAGCACGCTGACGCCGTAGTGCTCCGCCAGCCGTTCCTCGGTGGGCAGCCGCAGCGGGTCCTCGGGCGAGCGGCCGAGTATCGACGCGCGCAGCGACTGCGACACCTGGTACCAGAGCGGCAGCTTGCGGTTGAGGACGATCGAGTCCGGGGCGAAGGAGGTCACCGGCCTATCCGTACCCGTCGGGGCCGATCAGCGCAACGGGCGGAAGTGCCGCTCCAGGCCCCGCCAGACGCCGTCGTAGTCCTGCTGGAGGTGGTCCGTGCGCGCCGCCTGCCCGGTGAGCGTGACCGGCCAGCGCGTCTCGAACATGAACGCGAGGCCGTCGTCGACGCGGTGCGGCGTCAGCTCGGCGGCGCTCGCCCGGTCGAACGTCTCCCGGTCCGGTCCGTGCGCCGACATCATGTTGTGCAGCGAGCCGCCGCCCGGCACGAAGCCCTCCGCCTTGGCGTCGTACGCGCCCTCGATCAGGCCCATGTACTCGCTCATCACGTTCCGGTGGAAGTACGGCGGCCGGAAGGTGTCCTCGCCCACCAGCCAGCGCGGCGCGAACACCACGAAGTCGACGCCGGCCAGTCCCGGGGTGTCCGACGGCGAGGTGAGCACCGTGAAGATCGACGGGTCGGGGTGGTCGTAGGAGATGGTTCCGATCACATTGAAGCGACGCAGATCATAGGCGTACGGCACATGGTTGCCATGCCAGGCGACCACGTCGAGCGGGGAGTGGTCGTACGTCGCCGTCCACAGGTTGCCGCAGAACTTGTTCACCACCTCCACCGGACCGTCGACGTCCTCGTACGCGGCGACCGGCGCCCGGAAGTCGCGTGCGTTGGCCAGCCCGTTGGCGCCGATCGGGCCGAGGTCGGGCAGCCGGAACGGCGAACCATAGTTCTCGCACACATAACCCCGCGCCGAGTCGTCCAGCAGCTCCACACGGAAGCGCACCCCACGGGGAATCAACGCGACATGTCCCGGCTCCAAATGCAGCAGGCCGAACTCCGTGCGCAGCAGCAGCCCGCCGTGCTCCGGCACGATCAGCAGCTCCCCGTCGGCGTCGCTGAAGACGCGCTCCATCGAGGAGTTGGCGTGGTAGAGGTGCACGGCCATGCCACTGCGCTCGGTGGCGTCGCCGTTGCCGCCGAGGGTCCACAGCCCGGCGAGGAAGTCCGTGCCGGCCGGCGGCTCGGGCAGCGGGTTCCAGCGCAGCCGGTTGGGGTCGGGCACCGTCTCGATGAACGGCGCCGTGCGCAGCGCGCCGGCGTCGGTGCGAGTGAACGCCGGGTGCGCGGCGGACGGGCGGATGCGGTACAGCCAGGACCGGCGGTTGTGCGCCCGCGGCTCGGTGAACGCCGTGCCGCTGAGCTGCTCGGCGTACAGCCCGAGCGGGGCGCGCTGCGGGGAGTTGCGGCCCTCGGGCAGGGCGCCCGGCTCCGCCTCCGAGGAGTGCTCGTTGCCGAAGCCGTGGAGATAGTCCAGTCGCTCGGCGGTCTTGCGTGCGTCGCCGCTCATGATCGCTCCCTTGCGAACCCGATGCCGCTGCCCATTCCTATGCAGCACCATAGGAATGGGTGTGTGCGGACGCAAGGGGGCCCGCCCGCCTGCTCCCTGAGGGGTACGGCGCCGACCGGAACTCCCGACTCCAGGGGGATCCGGAGCCGCGGGCCGGTGTTCTACGCTCCCGGACATGCGGACCCGTGGACTTCTCAGCGCGCTCGCCGTGTGCGTCCTGCTGCTGACCGGGGCGGTCGGCTGCGGGACCGGTCAGGCGCGCGAAGGGACCGGCGCGCGGTCGCCCGCACCGACGGGCCGGCTCCTCGACAAGACGGACGAGCAGGGGCGGCGCTACCGCGAGGTGCCCGCGGACGCCGCACCCGAGGTCGACATCGAGGTGACACCCGACGCCACCGGCGGCTGGCAGATACGGCTGCGGCTGCACGCCTTCCACCTCTCACCGGACGGCACCGACGAGCGGGCGCGGCCCGGGCGCGGACTCGTTCTCCTCTTCGTGGACGGCGAGCCGGTCGCCCGGCTGCGCGCCCCGCGCCACCACCTCGCCGCCGGCCTCGTCCCGCAGGGCACCCACCAGGTCACCGCCCGCCTCTACGCCGACGACGGCACGGTGTGGGCGGTACACGCCAAACCGGTCCAAAGCACCGCCGACGTCACCACATCGAGAACCGAACCCGCACCGACCGGGACGAGCGTCACCACCGAGTGAGCGCGCCGACGTGGGGAGCCGCACCGCGTCGTCCTGGCGGACGAGGTTCACCGGAGTGCGGCCGAAAGGCATCATGGAGCCCGTGCCCCATGCGACATCGCTCCGCCGTGCCCCCGTCCAACGACGCAGTGCCGAACGCCTGGAGAGGATCCTCGACGCCTGTGCCGACCTCCTCGACGAGGTCGGCTACGACGCCCTGAGCACCCGCGCCGTCGCGCTGCGCGCCGGCGTGCCCATCGGCTCCGTGTACCGCTTCTTCGGCAACAAGCGGCAGATGGCCGACGCCCTGGCCCAGCGCAACCTCGAACGCTACTCGGAGCGCGTCACCCGGCGGCTGGAGGGTGCCCGGCCGGGCGACTGGCGGGCGGCCGTGGACGCCGTACTGGACGAGTACCTGGCCATGAAGCGCACCGCACCCGGCTTCTCGCTCGTGGACTTCGGCAACCAGATACCGGTCGGCGACCGGCACGCCGAGCCCAACCACCGTGTCGCCGACAGCCTCACCGCCCTGCTCTCCGGCTATCTCGGCCGTACCCCCGACGAGGAGCTGCGACGGACCTTCCTGGTCGCCGTGGAGGCCGCCGACACCCTCGTCCACCTCGCCTTCCGGATGGCCCCGCAGGGCGACGAGACGATCATCGCCGAAACCCGGGTGCTGCTGGGCGCCTATCTGGCGCGCGTACTGGACTGATCGCCCGGCGCGGCTGTGACCTGGAGTTTTGCGCTTATTGCTCGCACGTCAACATCTTGTTAACGCGGTTTCGCCGGACCTAACGTCATCGCACCGCCGGCCCTGGTGGGAGTTCAAGGGCGAACGTTAGGTATCCATTCATGCTGACCATCCTCGGCTTCGCCATGATCGCGACCTTCCTGGTCCTGATCATGCTGAAGAAGATGTCGCCGATCGCGGCGCTCGTGCTGATCCCCGCGCTGTTCTGCGTGTTCGTCGGCAAGGGCGCCCACCTCGGCGACTACGTCATCGACGGCGTCACCAGCCTCGCCCCCACGGCGGCGATGCTCATGTTCGCGATCGTCTACTTCGGTGTGATGATCGACGTCGGCCTCTTCGACCCGATCGTGCGCGGCATCCTGCGCTTCTGCAAGGCCGACCCGCTGCGCATCGTCGTCGGCACCGCCGTGCTCGCCGCGATCGTGTCCCTGGACGGCGACGGCTCGACCACCTTCATGATCACCGTCTCGGCGATGTACCCGCTGTACAAGCGCCTGAAGATGTCCCTGGTCGTGATGACCGGTGTCGCCGCCATGGCCAACGGTGTGATGAACACCCTGCCGTGGGGCGGGCCCACCGCCCGCGCCGCCACCGCGCTGAAGCTCGACGCCAGCGACATCTTCGTGCCGATGATCCCGGCACTCGCCGTCGGCCTGCTCGCCGTGATCGCCCTCGCCTACGTCCTCGGCCGCCGCGAGCGCAAGCGGCTCGGCGTGCTGACCCTGGACGAGGCCCTGGTCGAGGAGCGGGCGACCGAGACCGAGACGGTGCTGGTCGGCGCGGGCTCCGGCGCCGGCACCGGCCCGGCGAGCACCGGCGGTGCGGGCTCCGGCACGGACGCGGACCCCGAGGAGCCCGCGGACGGCGGCTTCCAGGGCCTCGACCCCGACCGGCCCACCCTGCGGCCCCGGCTGTACTGGTTCAACGCGCTGCTCACGGTGGCCCTGCTGACCGCCATGATCATGGAGTGGCTGCCGATCCCGGTGCTGTTCCTGCTGGGCGCCGCGCTGGCCCTCACCGTCAACTTCCCGCACATGCCCGACCAGAAGGCCCGTATCGGCGCCCACGCCGAGAACGTGCTCAACGTCTCCGGGATGGTCTTCGCCGCCGCCGTGTTCACCGGTGTGCTCCAGGGCACGGGCATGGTCGACCACATGGCGAAGTGGCTCGTCGACAACATCCCCGACGGCATGGGCCCGCACATGGCCTTCGTCACCGGCGTGCTGAGCATCCCGCTCACCTACTTCATGTCCAACGACGGCTTCTACTTCGGCATCCTGCCCGTGCTCGCCGAGGCGGGGCAGGCGCACGGCGTCTCCACGCTGGAGATCGCCCGTGCCTCCCTGGTCGGCCAGCCGCTGCACATGTCCAGCCCGCTCGTGCCCGCCGTGTACGTCCTCGTCGGCATGGCCAAGGTCGAGTTCGGCGACCACACCAGGTTCGTGGTGAAGTGGGCGGCGCTCACCTCATTGGTGGTACTCGGGGCAGGCATCCTCTTCGGCATCATCTGACCGCAGCAGAAAGGACCGCATCGTGAGGCCCGGCACGAACCGCGGCTGGCTGCTCCGCCTCGTCATCGCCTTCGGCTTCGCGCAGGGCGCGGTGTCCATGGCACGGCCCGCCGTCTCCTACCGGGCCCTCGCGCTGGGCGCCGACGAACGGGCGATCGGCGTCATCGCCGGCGTGTACGCGCTGCTGCCGCTGTTCGCCGCCGTACCGCTCGGCCGCCGCACCGACCACGGCCGCTGCGCTCCGCTGCTCCCGGCCGGCGTCGCCCTCATCGCCGGCGGCTGTGCACTCAGCGGCCTGGCCGACTCCCTGTGGGCGATGGCCCTGTGGAGCGGCGTGATGGGCCTCGGCCACCTCGGCTTCGTGATCGGCGCCCAGTCGCTGGTCGCCCGCCAGTCGGCGCCGCACGAACAGGACCGCAACTTCGGTCACTTCACCATCGGCGCCTCGCTCGGCCAGCTCGTCGGGCCGATCTCGGCGGGCGCCCTGATCGGCGGCCCCGACATGGCCGGCAGCAGCGCCCTGGCGCTCGTGGTCGCCGGTGCGGGCGCGGCGGTCGCCGTCACCTCGCTGTGGCGCATCGAGGACCGTACGGCCGGCATGTCCCGCGGCGCGTCCGGCGCACGCGTGCCCGTCGGCCGGATCCTGCGCGCCCGGGGCGTGCCCGCGGGCATGCTGATCAGCCTGTCGGTGCTGTCCGCGACGGACATCCTCACCGCCTACCTCCCGGTGGTCGGCGAGCACCGCGGCATCGCGCCGTCCGTGATCGGTGTCCTGCTCAGCCTGCGGGCCGGCGCCACCATCGCCTGCCGCCTCGTTCTGACGCCGCTGCTGCGGCTGCTCGGCCGGCCCGCGCTGCTCACGGTGACCTGTCTGCTGGCGGCCCTGCTCTGTGCGGGCATCGCGCTGCCGCTGCCGGTGTGGGCGCTCGGGCTGACCCTCACCGTGCTCGGCTTCTGCCTGGGCGTCGGTCAGCCGCTGTCCATGACGACGGTCGTACAGGCCGCCCCCGACGAGGCCCGCTCCACCGCCCTCGCACTGCGGCTGACCGGCAACCGGCTCGGCCAGGTCGCCGCGCCCGCCGCGGCCGGTCTGGTCGCCGGAGTCGCCGGTGTGGCCGCGCCGTTCGTCATGCTCGGCGCGCTCCTGCTGCTGTCCTCGGCGGTGGCCCTGCGCTCCCCGTCCCGCCCGACCGACACGGCGCCCTTCCCCACCCAAAACCCCACACCACCTCTCGAAACCCCCCACCCCAACCCCAACCACTGAACCGCCTCGGCAGCCGGCAACGGAGCCATGCCGCACGGCGGCGCCGTGCGCTCCGCTGGGAATGCCGCGCTGTGCCGTCGGTCGTCTGCGGCACCCGTTGTGGCTGGTCGCTCCCCCAAGTTCTCGGCTTCGCTCGAACAGGGGGACCCCCATCGCGGCGGAGCCGCATATGAATACAGCCCCGCGCCCCTTCGGGGCGCTGACCGCCGACGTCGACCGCCCTCACGCCGCACCCCGAACCACAACCGGTGACTTGGTGGTCCTCTGGATCGGGATATCGGCGGCAGCGGGGTTCTTCCGCTGAACCGGCGGAGCCCTCCCTCTTCCCCCCGCCGCACACATTCCGTTAACTTCCGTGACCCACAGGCCCCGTTCGACCCGCACGGGGCCTTCGACCGACGGAGCACCAGCGCTCTGGTGAGCCCCCGGGGGCACCTGCGATGACACGCGCCATCTCGCTGCACGACGTCAGCAAGTCCTACAGCCGAGGCACCCGGGTGGTGGACCGCCTCTCGCTGGACATCACACCCGGCGAGTTCCTGGTCCTCCTCGGCCCGTCAGGCTGCGGCAAGTCCACCGTGCTCAGAATGATCGCCGGCCTTGAGGAGATCGACGAGGGCACGCTGCTGCTCGACGGCGGGTACGCCAACAACCTCCAGCCCGCCGAGCGGGACATCGCGATGGTCTTCCAGAACTTCGCCCTCTACCCGAGCATGACCAGCCGCGACAACATCGGCTTTCCGCTGCGCATCGAGTCCCCTGGCGCCGACCCGCGCCCCCGCGTGGACGCCACCGCCCGCATGCTCGGCATCGAGGAACTGCTCGACCGCTTCCCCGCCCAGCTCTCCGGCGGCGAACGCCAGCGCGTCGCCATGGGCCGGGCCATCGCCCGCCACCCCTCCGCCTTCCTGATGGACGAGCCGCTGTCCAACCTCGACGCCAAGCTGCGCAGCCACCTGCGGGCCGAGATCTCCCAGCTGACCCGGGAGTTGGGCGTCACCACGGTCTACGTCACGCACGACCAGGCCGAGGCCATGTCCCTCGGCGACCGGGTCGCCGTACTGCGCGGCGGCGTGCTCCAGCAGGTCGGCAGCCCCCGCGAGGTGTACGGGCTGCCCCGCAACGTCTTCGTCGCCGCGTTCGTCGGCACCCCGCGCATCAACCTGCTGCACGGCGTGGTGCGGGCCCCGCTCGACGGCGCGATGACCATCAGCCTCGGCAAGCAGTACCTCAGGCTGCCCGAACCGCTCAGCCTGGACCACCAGTTGCTCCGCGTCCAGCAGGGTCGCGAGGTGATCGTCGGGCTGCGCTCGGAGGCGGTCCGTATTTCCCCCAAGTTCTCGGCCCCGCGCGAACAGGGGGGACCCCCGGCGCGTTCCTTCGCCCGCCCCGGCGAGGTGCCGATCACCGGGCTGGTGGAGCACGTGGAGTTCCAGGGGCACGAGGTCCTGGTCCACTTCAACACCGGTTCGAGCCCGGCTGTCGTACCCGACCTGGAGTCCCCGCGCCCGGCCGTCCGCCCCTCGCGCCGCCGCCGGCGCGAGGGCACGACCATGCTGGGGCGGATCCGGGAGCGGACGGGCGCGCTGCGCGCCGGGCCGGTGGTGGTGCTGGACCATGCGGCGGACGACGGCCCCGACCCCGCGCCCCCGGAGGGCCGGCTGCCCGGTGACCTGGTGGTGCGGACCACCCCGGACGTCCGGCTCCGCCACGGGATGCAGGTTCCGCTCCTCGTCGACCTCGCCCAGCTGTTCGTCTTCGACCAGCACGGCGAGCGCATCTGCCCGTCCCCGGCGCAGCTGCCGGACCTGGACGACTGACACCACCGGCCGTCGCCCGAAAGCCCGGCCCGCGCCGCCCGGGGGCCGGTTCAGCGCAGGGTGCCGGGGGCGATGCCCAGGAGGCCGGACAGGGCGTGTTCGCCGGTGGCCGTCAGCTTCACGGCGCGGCCCGAGCCGATACGGACGCACCAGCCCGCGTCCAGGGCGTGCCGGCACAGTTCCGCGCCCGCGACCCCCGCCAGATGGGGGCGGCGCTCGGTCCAGTCGAGGCACGCCCGGGCCAGCGGCCGGCGGCCCGGGTGCGCCAGCCCGATACCGGCGTCGCCGAACCACTTCAGGCCCGCCCTCGTGAGCGCGAACCCGGTGCCCCGCTCCCCGGGCACCGGCCGCGAGGCCGACGCGGCGGCCGGCGCGCGGAGCCCGGCCGCGGTGACGTCCGCCGGCCCGTCCGTGATCCTCAGCAGCCCGCGTTCGGTCAGCGCGTCGGTGATCGCGATGCCGAGCCGCCCGGCGAGGTGGTCGTAGCAGGTGCGTCCGCGGGCCAGCGCGGATCCGGCGCTCGACTCCCGCAGCGTGCGCGGGGGGCGGGCCGTGGCCTCGGGGGCGATGCGCGCGGTCAGCTCCTCGACGAGCTGGGCGACCCGCGCGTCGGCCAGCCGCACGTACCGGTGCCGCCCCTGCCGTTCCTCGGTGAGCAGCCCGCCGGCGACCAGCTTGCCCAGATGCTCGCTCAGCGTGGACGCGGCGACCCCGGCATGTCGGGCCAGCTCGCCGTTGGTCCAGGCCCGGCCGTTGAGCAGCGCCAGCAGACAGGCCGCCCGGGTCTCGTCGGCGAGCAGTGCGGCGAACGCCGCGAGTCCCGCGGCACGGGAATCCTTGACGGTCATGCCTCCAGCATCGGTCAGGAACCCTTCGGCCGCCGCCGAAGTGTCACCGCGCGGCGCGCCACCCGCTCGTACTGCTGCGCCAGCCCGTCCAGCAGCGCCGTCAGCCCCGTCTCGAAAGCGCGTTCGTCGATCTTCTCCTGCTGTTCGGCGAGGAGGTGCGCCTGCCCGAGGTGCGGATAGTCGGCGGGGTCGTAGGCGCTCGCGTCGCCCACGAATCCCCCGGCGAACGAGCCGAGCGCGGAGCCCATGATGAAGTACCGCATCAGCGCGCCGATGGACGTGGCCTGCGCGGGCGGCCAGCCGGCGGCGACCATCGCGCCGTAGACGGCGTCGGCGAGGCGCAGTGCCGCGGGCCGGCGGCCGGGGCCGCGGGCGAGGACCGGGACGATGTTGGGGTGGTCGCGCAGGGCCGTCCGGTAGGAGACGGCCCAGTCGTGCAGCGCCGTCCGCCAGTCCCGGCCGTCCTCGAACATCGACAGGTCGACCTGGCCGCTCACCGAGTCCGCGACCGCCTCCAGGATCTCGTCCTTGGTGCGGAAGTGGTTGTAGAGCGAGGGTCCGCTCACCCCCAGCTCGGCGGCGAGGCGGCGGGTGGAGACGGCCGCCAGGCCCTCCGCGTCCACGAGTTCCCGTGCCGCCCGGACGATCCGGTCGGTGCTGAGGAGGGGCTTGCGCGGTCGGGCCATGGCGCACATAGTAGGGCTGCCCGCATAAACTAGCGGTGATAACTGCGGTGGGCTTCATGGAGGACGAGGCGTTCTGAGTACGCGTCTGAGTAGCTGAGCGGATGTGACCCCGGCCACCGCGCGCGACGCTGGCCCGCATGAGCGAGACACCGGTCAAGCAGCAGAGCACCACCGCCTTCTACGGCCAGGCCGTCGCGTCCTTCGGCGTCGCCCTCGCGGCCACCGCGCTCGGCATCTACAACCTGCACACGGACGCCTGGGTCCGCGCGTTCCTCGGCATCGCCGTCCTGTACCTGGTCACCTCCGCCTTCACCCTGGCGAAGGTCATCCGGGACCGGCAGGAGGCCGGCCAGATCGTGAGCCGCGTGGACCAGGCCCGGCTGGACAAACTCCTCGCCGCGCACGACCCGTTCAAGGAGCCGGGACCGTCACCGCACGCCCGGGGCTGATCGGCGGGGCTGATCGGCGGGGCTGATCGGCGGGGCCGGGAGGCGCGGCTGATCGGCGGGGCCGACTGGCGGGGCCGGGTGACGGGAAGGCGGGCTAAGCGCCCGCTCACCTTCGGCGGTATGGTGGACCTCCTGTCACCGAGAGGGGCGAACGAGCGATGAGTACGGCGGAGGAGACGACCGGCGGCGAGGTCGAGCCGTGGGACGAGGTCACCCCTGACGCGGCCCGGCGGCTGCTCATCGCCGCCGTGGAGGCCTTCGCCGAGCGCGGATACCACGCGACGACCACCCGCGACATCGCCGGCCGCGCCGGCATGAGCCCGGCCGCGCTCTACATCCACTACAAGACCAAGGAAGAACTGCTCCACCGCATCAGCCGCATCGGTCACGACAAGGCGCTGGACATCCTGCGCACGGCCGCCCGGCGCGAGGGCAGCGCCAGGGAGCGGCTGGCCGACGCGGTGAGCTCCTTCGTCCGCTGGCACGCCGGCCGGCGCACCACCGCCCGGGTCGTGCAGTACGAGCTGGACGCGCTCGGGCCGGACGCCCGCGCCGAGATCGTCGCGCTGCGCCGCCAGGTCGACGCGGAGGTGCGCGGGATCATCGAGGAGGGCGTGGCGTCCGGCGAGTTCGACGTCCTCGACGTGCACGGCACGACCCTCGCGGTGCTCTCCCTGTGCATCGACGTGGCCCGCTGGTTCAACGTGAACGGCCCGCGGACACCGGAGCAGGTCGGCGCGCTCTACGCCGACCTCGTGCTGCGCATGGTCGGCGCCGAGTAACCCCGGCCCGCCGGGCGGCGCAGCGCAGGGGAGGACTCAGAGGTAGTAGCGGGAGACCGACTCCGCCACGCAGACCGGTTTGTCGCCGCCCTCGCGTTCCACCGTGAAGGCGACGCTCAGCTGGACGCCGCCCGTGACGTCCTCGACGCCGGTGATCCGCGCGGTGGCGCGCAGCCGGGAGCCGACCGGGACCGGGGCGGGGAACCGGACCTTGTTGGTGCCGTAGTTGACGCCCATCGTCGCGCCGTCGACCCGCAGCAGCTGCGGCCCGAACAGCGGCAGCAGGGACAGGGTGAGGTACCCGTGCGCGATGGTCGTGCCGAACGGCCCCGCGGCGGCCTTCTCCGGGTCGACGTGGATCCACTGGTGGTCGCCGGTGGCGTCCGCGAAGAGGTCGATCCGCTTCTGGTCGACCTCCACCCAGTCGGTGTACCCCAGTTGCTCGCCCACGGCCGCCTTCAGCTCGTCGGGGGAGGTGAAGATCCTCGGTTCTGCCATGGTCCCTGTCCCGGCCTCTCGCGTACGTACGGAAACGGAAATCGCCTACGGCTAAGCAACTGCTCAGCATGGTCGGGGTGGCGCGCCCTGTCAACGGACCGCGACGGTGCCGCGATGGGTAGGCTGTGACGAGTGCCCCAGATCCCCGAGAAGATCCACGAGCTGACCGTCGGCCAACTGTCCGCGCGCAGCGGCGCCGCCGTCTCCGCCCTGCACTTCTACGAGTCCAAGGGGCTCATCAGCAGCCGTCGGACCTCCGGCAATCAGCGCCGCTACAGCCGTGACACCCTGCGCCGCGTCGCCTTCGTCCGGGCCGCCCAGCGGGTGGGCATCCCGCTGGCCACGATCCGCCAGGCGCTCGCCGAACTCCCCGAGGAGCGCACCCCGACCCGCGAGGACTGGGCCCGGCTCTCGCAGGCGTGGCGCTCCGAACTGGACGAGCGCATCGCACAGCTGAACCGGCTCCGCGACCACCTCACCGACTGCATCGGCTGCGGCTGCCTCTCCCTGGAGAGCTGCGTCCTGTCGAACCCCGACGACGCCTTCGGCGAAACCGGTTCGGGCTCCCGACTGCTGGTGGAACGCCACCGGTAGGCACCGCCGCGCCGTCCACAAGCCGCAACTCCGCTATGGCCGACCGCCCCACGGCACGGCACACCAACAGCCCGGTACCCCTCGGACCGCGCTGTTCCCCCACGCGCCGGCGAGGCACGCCGACACGGCTCGGTCCCCCTCGGGCCGCGCTGCTCCCGTCGGCCGCCCTCACGCGCCGATACGGCACACCGACACGCCTCGGTGCCCCTCAGGCCGCGCTGTTCCCACCCGGCCACCTTTCCCGCGTGCGCCCCGGCCGCAGCGCCGTCCATCACCTCTGGCCCCAGCGGCACCTCGGATCGTTGTCGCTCGCGCGCGGTCGTCGCTCCGGCGTCAGCGGCACCCCGCACCGTCGCCGCTCCGGCACCAGCGGCGCCTCCGTGCCGTCGCCGCTCCGGCGCTCCGGTGATGCCGGTCGTCGCTGACAGGGGGTGCGGCATCCCCGGCGCACCCCCCGGCCGGTCAGGCCGACATGAGTATCCGGCCGCGCCGGGCGTAGCCCAGTGCCTCGGGGGTGAGGACGGGTCGCGGTACGAGAATTCCGCAGTCCACGCAGACCGGACCCGACGACGGTTCGTGATCCAGGTCGTACTTCCAGACCAGGCGCTCCCCGGCGCACACCGGGCAGGCCGAGCCCGGCGCCCGCTCAAGGGCGGCGATCAGCCGGCGCAGCACCTCGGCGAGTGGTTCGCGGGGGTGGACCCGGGGGTCGTCGCACCAGGCGACCCCGAAGCCGCCCCAGGTCAGCCGGTGCCAGTCGTCCACGCTGCCCGGCCGGCGCAGCCCGTCGTGCTTCTCCTTCCTGCGGCGCTCGGCGAACTCCCCCTCGTAGCCGAGCCAGACCGCCCGGGCCTCCTCCAACTCCTCCAGTGCGGCCACGAGACGCACCGGATCGGGAGAACGGTCCTCGGGGTCGAATCCGGCCCGGGAGCACAGATGGTCCCAGGTCGCCCTGTGCCCGTAAGGAGCGAACCGCTCAAGGCACTTGCGCAGCGAGTAGCGTCGCAGCGCCAGGTCGCACCGCGTATCGCGCACCTGTCTCGCCAGACTCCGGAAACCGGCCATCGCCCTGCACCTCCGTCACACCTGCACCTGTACATCGGTCACTTCGGCGTCGCCGTACGGACTTCGTGCGACGTCGCCGAATAGACGTATCGACACGCGAATCGGCTCCATCCGATTTCCGATGCCCGCCATAACGTGCCCCCGGTTGACGCGGTCAACGGCTCCGACGACGCCGAAAAGTGACGCATGTTCATCTTCAATGTCGGGGATACCGGCGGTAACGTCCGGCCCACCCCCGTCGGGAGGAGCTGCCATGCCACGGCGCACCCCACGCAACGCGTTGTTCCACAAACTGAGAACTCCCGGCAGTCGCACCGGGTTCCTCAAGACGGCGTCCGTATGCGCGCTGATCGCCGGACTGCTGTCGCCGCTGACCCAGCGGGCGGCGGCGGCCGAGCCGGCGGCGGCACAGACGGCCGCCGCCGCCGACCACTGCGGCGGGCAGTGCTCCGACATCCTGCCGCCCGGTCAGAACGGCAATGCGACCCTCGTGCAGATCCTCCTCAACCAGGCGTTCGGCACCCAGCCCGACCACGCCGAGGACCAGCTCGGCCCCTACGCCGGCCTGGCCACGGGCTACTCCGCGCTCACCGACGCCAAGATCAACACCTTCTTCAACGACGCCTCGTTCGGGGTACCCGCCGACCAGGTCGCCTCCACCGAGAAGCCGGCCGGCCGCACCGACGTGACGATCGTCCGGGACAAGAAGACCGGCGTCCCGCACATCACCGGCACCACCCGGTACGGCACCGAGTTCGGCGCCGGCTACGCCGCGGCCCAGGACCGGTTGTGGCTGATGGACGTCTTCCGGCACGTAGGCCGCGGCCAGTTGACCTCGTTCGCCGGCGGCGCCGCCGCCAACCAGGGCCTTGAACAGCAGTTCTACCGCAACGCCCCCTACACCGAGGCGGACCTCCAGGCCCAGATCGACAACGCCGTCACCCACAACGGCGACCGCGGCCGGCAGGCCCTCGCCGACGTCAACGCCTACATCGACGGCATCAACGCCTACATCGACGCCTCCGACAGCGGCCGTTACTTCCCCGGCGAATACGTACTGACCGGCCACAAGGACTCCATCACCAACGCCGGCACCATCGAGCACTTCAAGGTCACCGACCTGGTCGCGCTCGCCTCCGTCATCGGCTCGCTGTTCGGCGCCGGCGGTGGCGGCGAGGTCGACAACGCGCTCTCCCTGATCGCCGCCCAGTCCAAGTACGGCGTCCAGGAGGGCACCCGCCTGTGGGAGTCCTTCCGTGAGCGCAACGACCCCGAGGCCGTCCTCACCGTGCACAACGGCGAGAGCTTCCCGTACGGCGCCAAGCCCGCCGACCCCGAGGGCGCGGCCCTGCCCGACGCCGGCTCGGTGACCCAGGAGCCGCTGGTCCACGACCGCACCGGCAGCGCCGCCACCGCGAGCGCCGCCGGCGCCTCCGACACGGCCGCGAAGAGCGCGGTCGGCTCCGCGCGGCGCGGCATGTCCAACGCCCTGGTGGTGAGCGGCGCGCACACCGCCAGCGGCCACCCGATCGCCGTCTTCGGCCCGCAGACCGGCTACTTCGCACCCCAGTTGCTCATGCTCCAGGAGATCCAGGGCCCCGGCATCAGCGCCCGCGGCGCCTCCTTCGCGGGCCTGAGCATGTACGTCGAGCTGGGCCGCGGCCAGGACTACGCGTGGAGCGCCACTACCTCGGGCCAGGACATCATCGACACCTTCGCGGTCGAGCTGTGCCAGGACGACTACCACTATCTGTACCGCGGCACCTGTACCGCCATGGAGAAGGTCGAGCAGAAGAACGCCTGGAAGCCGACCGTGGCCGACGGCACCGCGGCCGGTTCGTACACCATGCGGGTCTGGCGCACCGCGTACGGGCCGGTGGCGTACCGGGCGACCGTCGGCGGCAAGAAGGTCGCCTACACCACCCTGCGCTCCTCCTACCTGCACGAGGTCGACTCGATCATCGGCTTCCAGATGCTGAACGACCCGGACCACGTCAAGGGCCCCGAGGACTTCCAGACCGCCGCCCAGCACATCAACTACACGTTCAACTGGTTCTACGCCGACTCCCGGCACACCGCGTACTACAACAGCGGCAGCAACCCGGTGCGGGCGAGCGGGGTGGACGCGGAGTTCCCGGTGTGGGCGCGGCCCGCCTACGAGTGGCGCGGCTGGGACCCGGCGAGCAACACGGCCGACTACACGCCGCCCGCCGAGCACCCCCACTCCGTCGACCAGGACTACTACATCTCCTGGAACAACAAGCAGGCCAAGGACTACACCGCAGCGCCCTGGGGCGAGGGCTCGGTGCACCGCGGCAACCTCCTCGACGACCGGGTGAAGAAGCTGGTCAAGGCCGGCGGGGTCACCCGCGCTTCGCTGGTGAAGGCGATGGCGGACGCCGGGCTCGCCGATCTGCGCGCCGAGGACGTGCTGCCCGACCTGCTGAAGGTGATCAACAGCTCGACGGTCACCGACTCCACGGCAGCGGCGGCCGTCAGCAAGCTCCAGGCGTGGGTGAGTGCCGGCGCCAAACGCACGGAGACGTCGGCGGGTTCCAAGCAGTACGCGAACGCCGACGCCGTCCGGATCCTGGACGCCTGGTGGCCGCTGCTGGTGAAGGCCCAGTTCGAACCCGGTCTGGGCAGCGACCTGTTCGCCGCGTTCACGGCCAACCTGCCGGTGGACGAGGCGCCGTCGGCCGGGCACGGACCGACCGGATCGCACGCGGGAAGCTCCTTCCAGTACGGCTGGTGGAGCTATGTCGACAAGGACATCCGGGCGGTGCTCGGCGAACCGGTGCAGGGGCCGCTCGCCCAGAAGTACTGCGGCGGCGGCAGCCTCGGCTCCTGCCGGGACGTCCTGCTCGGCACGCTCAAGCAGGCGGCGGGACTGACCGCCGCCCAGGTCTACCCCGGCGACGAGCAGTGCTCGGCGGGCGACCAGTGGTGCGCCGACTCGATCGTCCAGCGCACCCTGGGCGGCATCAAGCACGGCAAGATCAGCTGGCAGAACCGGCCGACCTACCAGCAGGTGGTGGAGTTCACCTCGCACCGCTGACCCGACGGCGGCGGCCCGCACGACGCGGCCCGCCGCCGACGTGTCGCGGTCGGCCTTTCCCGTGAACATACCGACCGGTTAGTGTGGCAGCGCGGGGGCCGAGTCGCGTCGAAGGGGGCCCAGCGTGGGAGCCGTGCGGGATGCGGGAGTCGTCGTCACCGGAGCGGGCCGTGGCATCGGGGCCGCGCTCGCCCGCCGCTTCGCCGCCGAGGGCGCCCGGGTCGTCGTGAACGACCTCGACGCGGACCGCGCCGAGGCGGTCGCGGACGAGATCGGCGGCATCGCCGTCCCCGGCGACGCGGCCACGACCGTCGCCGCGGCCCGGGACGCGCTGGGCGGCACGGTGGACGTCTACTGCGCCAACGCCGGGCTCGGCTCGGGCGGTTCGGAGGCCGCGCCCGAGGACGTCTGGGCGCGGGCCTGGGACGTCAACGTCATGGCCCACGTGCGCGCCGCCCACGCGCTGCTGCCCGGCTGGCTGGAGCGCGGCGCAGGCCGCTTCGTGTCCACCGTCTCCGCCGCCGGACTCCTCACCATGATCGGCGCCGCCCCCTACAGCGTCACCAAGCACGGCGCGTACGCCTTCGCCGAGTGGCTGTCACTGACCTACCGGCACCGCGGACTGAAGGTCCACGCCATCTGCCCGCAGGGCGTGCACACCGACATGCTGGCCGCCACCGGCAGCGCGGGCGACCTCGTGCTCAGACCGACCGCGATCGAACCGGAGGACGTCGCGGACGCCCTGCTCCAGGGCATCGAGGAGGACCGCTTCCTGATCCTGCCGCACCCCGAGGTCGCCGCGTACTACCGGGTCAGGGCCACTGACCCGGACCGCTGGCTGTCCGGCATGAACCACCTCCAGCGGGCCTGGGAGGCGAACCGATGACCGGCTCCGCACCCGCCGCCCGGCCCGTACGTGCCCGCGCCCGGTCACAGATCCTGCCCGGACCGCCCGGGACGGGAAGTGGAAAGATCCTTGCTCGGGAACCGTGTTCCCGCGCGCACGACGGCTAGTCAAGCACCACGGAAAGGCAGGTGGCGGCAGTGCCCAGGACGACGGACGGAGACGGGACTCCCGTCCCGCAGCGGCTCCTCGCCGCCGCCACACGGCTCTTCGCCGAGCAGGGCTACGATCGCACCTCCGTACAGGAGATCGTCGAGGCGGCCGGCGTCACCAAGGGAGCGCTCTACCACTACTTCGGCTCCAAGGACGACCTGCTGCACGAGGTCTACGCCCGTGTGCTGCGCGTCCAGCAGGAACGGCTCGACGCCTTCGCCAACGCCGACGAACCGGTCGACAAGCGGCTGCGGGCGGCGGCGGCCGACGTGGTCGTCACCACGATCGAGAACCTCGACGACGCGATGATCTTCTTCCGTTCCATGCACCACCTCAGCCCCGAGAAGAACAAACAGGTGCGCGCCGAGCGCCGGCGCTACCACGAACGCTTCCGCGCGCTGATCGAGGAGGGCCAGCGGGAGGGCGTCTTCTCCACGGCGACCCCGGCGGACCTGGTGGTGGACTACCACTTCGGCTCCGTCCACCACCTGGCGACGTGGTACCGGCCGAACGGCCCGCTCACCCCGCAGCAGGTCGCCGACCACCTGGCGGACCTGCTGCTGCGGGCCCTGCGATAACGCTGTGCGACTCGGCCGGGTCGTGCCGCCGTCGGTCGTCTGCCGTCTGTCGGCTGCGGGTGTGTCGTGGCTGGGCGCGCAGTTCCCCGCGCCCCTTTGGGGCGTGCTGTGGGTTTCGGGTGGTGCGGGTGTGTGTGGGGGGTGGTCGGCTGCGGGTGCGTTGTGGCTGGTCGCGCAGTTCCTCGCGGCCCTTTGGGGCGTTGCCCGGAGCGGGGTTGTTCAGGGGAGGTATTTCTTCAGCTCTCGGTGGGCCAGGGAGCGTTGGTGGACCTCGTCCGGGCCGTCCGCGATCATCAGGGTGCGGGCGGCCGCGTACAGCTCGGCCAGTGGGAAGTCCTGGCTGACGCCGCCCGCGCCATGCAGTTGGATGGCGCGGTCGATGATGTCGACCACCGCGCGCGGCGTGGCGATCTTGATGGCCTGGATCTCCGTGTGCGCGCCCTTGTTGCCCACCGTGTCCATCAACCACGCCGTCTTCAGCACCAGGAGCCGCAGCTGCTCCACCGTCACCCGGGCGTCCGCGATCCAGTTGTGGACCACCCCCTGCCGGGCCAGCGCCGTGCCGAAGGCCGTGCGGGACACGGCACGCCGGCACATCAGCTCGATCGCCCGCTCAGCCATGCCGATCAGCCGCATGCAGTGGTGGATGCGGCCGGGCCCGAGCCGGGCCTGGGCGATGGCGAACCCGCCGCCCTCCTCGCCGATCAGGTTCGACACCGGCACGCGCGCGTGGTCGAAGACCACCTCGGCATGACCGCCGTGGTAGTGGTCCTCGTACCCGAAGACCCGCATCGCCCGCCGCACCGTGACCCCCGGCGTGTCGCGGGGCACGAGGACCATGGACTGCTGGCGGCGGACATCGGCGGCGCCGGGGTCGGTCTTGCCCATCACGATGAAGATCCGGCAGTCCGGGTTCATAGCCCCGGAGATGTACCACTTGCGTCCCGTGACGACGTATCCGTCGCCGTCCCGCTCGATACGGGTGGTGATGTTGGTGGCGTCCGAGGAGGCCACCTCCGGCTCGGTCATCGCGAACGCCGAGCGGATCTCACCGGCCAGCAGCGGCTCCAGCCACTGTTTCTTCTGCCGCTCGTCGCCGAACTGCGCCAGCACCTCCATGTTGCCGGTGTCCGGGGCCGCGCAGTTCAGCGCGGTGGGCGCGAGCTGCGGGGAGCGGCCGGTGATCTCGGCCAGCGGCGCGTACTGGAGGTTGGTCAGCCCGGCGCCGTACTCGGCGTCCGGCAGGAACAGGTTCCACAGTCCCTGCCTGCGCGCCTCGGCCTTCAGCTCCTCGACCACGGCCGGGGTCTCCCAGGGCGAGGCCGCCGCCCGCTGCTGCTCGGCGACCGCCTCGGCGGGATACACGTACGCGTCCATGAAGGCCAGCAGACTGGCGCGAAGTTCCTCGGTGCGCGCGTCGAACGCGAAGTCCATGACCGTCAGCCTTCCCGGAGGGTGGTGAGTCCGTGCTCGATGAAGACGGGGACGAGGTCACCGATGCGGTCGAAGCCGGGTCCGACCGTCTGCCCCAGCGTGTACCGGTAGTGGATGCCCTCCAGGATCACGGCGAGTTTGAACCAGGCGAACGCCGTGTACCAGGAGACGGCCGACACATCCCGGCCCGAGCGTGCGGCGTACCGCTCGATCAGCTCGGCCGGCGCGGGGTGTCCGGCGGCCTCGGCGGTGGTCGAGACGGGGGAGTGCGGCGTGCCCAGCGGCAGGCTGTACATCACCAGCAGGCCCAGATCGGTGAGCGGGTCGCCGAGCGTCGACATCTCCCAGTCGAGGACCGCCGTGATCCGGTCGTCGGCGTCGATGAGGACGTTGTCGAGCCGGTAGTCGCCGTGCACGACGGTCGGCGCCGGGGACGCGGGCAGCGCGCGCCCGAGGGCCGCGTGCAGTTCGTCGATGCCGGCCAGCTCCCGGTCGCGGGAGGCGTCCAGCTGCTTGCCCCAGCGGCGCAGCTGCCGGTCGAGGAAACCCTCGGGACGGCCGAAGTCCGCGAGGCCCACCTCGGCGGGGTCCACGGCGTGCAGTTCCACGAGGGTGTCGACGAGGGAGAGCACCGCGTTCCGGGTGCGTTCCGGGCCCAGCGGGGCCAGCTGTTCGGCGGTGCGGTACGGCGTGCCCTCGACGAACTCCATGACGTAGAAGGGCGCGCCGAGCACATCGGGGTCCTCGCACAGCAGCACCGGGCGCGGCACCGGCACCCGTGTGGGGTGCAGCGCGCCGATCACGCGGTGCTCGCGCGCCATGTCGTGCGCGGTGGCCAGGACATGGCCGAGCGGGGGCCGGCGCACGACCCAGGTCGACCTGCCGTCCGTGACGGCGTAGCTGAGGTTCGACCGTCCGCCCTCGATCAGCCGTCCGGTCAGGGGGCCGTCGACCAGACCGGGCCGTTCACGGTCGAGCAGACCGCGCAACCGGTCGGGATCGAGTCCTGGCGGGTGGTCGGGACCCATGCATCGCTCCTACGGACAGGGAAACAGGACGCGAACAATGATGCCGACCGGTCGGTATGCCGTCCAGTGCGGGGACCGAACGTGATCGGAGCCACGATAGGGCGACGGCTCCCCGCGCGTCGCGCGAAGGAGCCGTCGACCGGGGTGCGGCGGGGGTGCCGCCGGGGTCAGTGGTCGTCCCAGTGCCCGGCGTGCTCTGCGTGCCGGTGGCCGTCGTGCAGATAGTCGATGTGGTCGCCGTGCCGCACACCCGTGTGCCCGCAGCCCTCGCCGTGCTGGTGGTCGTGGCCCTCGTGGGTGGTGTGCCCGGCCGGCTCGCACTCGTCCCAGTGCCCGGCGTGCTCGCGGTGCAGATGCCCGTCGTGCGCGTAGTCCACGTGATCGCCGTGCGGCACCTCGGTGTGCCCGCAGCCGGGGCCGTGGCGGTGCGTGTCGTGGGCGGCGTGTTCCTGATGAACTGCGGTCATGGTGCTCACCTTCGGGAGTGAGAGGCGCTGACGACGCACAGGCTGCCATGCATACGGGACATATCGGGGCATCCTGGCCGCGTGCGTCCGGGTACCCCGGAGGACGGCGGACCATGGCCGCACAGGCCGCCGCCGGACCTCAGGGTCGGGCCCGCAGGGCGGCCAGTTCCCGTTCCCGGACCGAAGTCCGCCCCCCTGGTGCCCGCTCGGGGTGCCCCTAGACGACTATCGCCGCAGCACACACCGCCATCGCCACCGCGCACAGCGCCGCCGCGGCGGCATGCCGTGGGGTGAGGGAAGGGGGGCGCGCGGTCGTGGCGAGCACCCGCACCCGGTGGTGGGCGACCCAGAGAAAGCCCAGCCAGAGCCCGCAGCACAGCGCGCACACCAGCAGGCCGGCGGCGGACGCCCCGCCGTGCAGGGCGGTGCGCACGGCGAGCACGGTGACCACGGCGGAGGACAGCGTCGTGCGCCGCCAGGCGAGCCGGGTACGCTCCGGTTGCAGCCCCGGGTCCCGGCCGGCCGTCACCCCTCCCACCCGACGAGCACGACGAACACCATGGCGACCGCCACCACCCCGACGACAAGGCTCAGCAGCGCCGGGAACCGGGAGGCGGGCAGGTCCTCGCCGCGCCGCATCGCCCGCTCGCAGCGCACCCAGTGGTTGATCGCGCGCAGCGAGCACAGCACGCCCGCGCCGAGCAGGGCGAGCGCCAGCCCGACCCGCCAGGCCCAGCGCAGCTCCGGCAGGAACTGGTCCACCGCGAAACCCCCGCCGATCAGCGCGAGCGCGGTGCGCAGCCAGGCCAGGAAGGTGCGCTCGTTCGCCAGCGAGAACCGGTAGTCGGGTGTGTCGCCCTCGTCCCGGACCCGGTCCGGCGCGAACCAGAACCGGACGTTTCGCAGGAATTCGCTCACGTCGAGGACCCTATCGGGCCCCTCGGCGGGGCAGGTCGGCCGGGTCTGTGCTGGTCATGCCTGGCCCCGGTGCGCGCGCAGCCGCCGGTACGCCGCAAGGCCGTCCGGCGTCCACTCCCACTCACCCTCACCGAGCCGCCGCTCCAGCTCGTCCTCGCTCAGGAAGTCGTGCCAGGCCACCTCCTCGGCCTGGGGCCGGACCGGAAGCGCGCAGCGGACCTCGTAGACCGCCGACCACCAGCTGTGGCCCGCGCCGTCGTCGTACAGGAAGGTGAAGAGGTGCGACGGGCGGGGCAGCCCCGTCACCCCCAGCTCCTCCTCGGCCTCGCGCAGGGCCGCGTCGTCGTAGGACTCGCCCGCGCCGACCACGCCGCCGACGAACATGTCGTACAAGGAGGGGTAGACCAGCTTGGTCGCCGTGCGGCGGTGCACAAAGATCCGGCCGGCCGTGTTCCGGGCCAGCACGAACGCACAACGGTGCCGCAGCCCGCGCGCGTACGCCTCCCCCCGGGGCGACTGCCCCACGACCCGATCATGCTCATCAACAATGTCAAGAATTTCCTCAACACTCACCCCCCCATCCAACCAGCCCCCACCCCCCAAGAACCGCGAGACGCCCCCGCGGACGGCGCCCGACGGGCGCCCCCGAAGGCCCGCGGGGAACTGCGCGCCCAGCCACGACGGTGCTGCAGACGAGGCCCAACAGTCGCCCCCGAAGGGGCGCGGGGAACTGCGCGCTCAGCTACGACGGCGCCGCGGACGAGGCCCAACAGTCGCCCCCGAAGGGGCGCGGGGAACTGCGCGCTCAGCTACGACGGCGCCGCGGACGAGGACTGACGGGTGCCCCCGAAGGGGCGCGGGGAACTGCGCGCTCAGCTACGACGGCGCCGCGGACGAGGACTGACGGGTGCCCCCGAAGGGGCGCGGGGAACTGCGC